>JANXDQ010000038.1 GCA_025059415.1 Aigarchaeota archaeon | reverse complement strand
ATTTACTCAAGGCATCTGGGAAACTGGGGAAGCTTAAGGAAGTATTAGATCTACATCTCGCCTATCAGGATTTCAAGGATTTCTTCAAGGCCGCGTTGGGGTTTGAGCCCTGGGCGCTCCAAGAGGTCTGGGCCAAGAGAATACTCTCCAGGGACAACTTCGCGATAGTCGCCCCCACCGGCATCGGTAAGACCGTACTGGGGCTCATCGCGGCCTTATACCTCTTCTCGAAGGGCAAGCGTTGCTACGTGATCGTGCCGAGCAGCATACTGGCACAACAACTCTACGAGAAAGCCGTGAACTTCGCTGAGAAGGCCGGAATCAGGGATCTCTCAAAGGACATCGTGGTCCATCATGCTGGCCTATCTAAAGACGAGAAGAAGGAGGCATTAAAGAAGGTAGGAAAGTGCGAGAGAATCTTGTTGATAACCACCGACAGGTTCCTCGTTGATCACGGCGACCTACTCAGGGAAAAGGTCTTCGACTTCGTCTTCGTTGACGACGTTGACTCCTTCCTGAAGTCTCCCAAAAACATCGATAGGGCGGTGGGGCTACTGGGGTTGAGGCCCGAGGCGGTCGACGCGGCATTAAAGCTCATCGAGCTCAGGATGAAGCTCCCAAAAAAATCATCAAGAGAATTACTCGATGTGTATAGGGACCTCGAATCGAAGGTCGAGGAGGAGAAGCGGAGGCGGAAGGGGATACTCGTCGTCTCTGGCGCCACGTTGAAGGGGAGGAAGACTAGAAGGTTGATGATCTTCGAAGAGCTACTCGACTTCGAGGTCGGGAGATTCCAGGAATTCGTCAGAAACATAGAAGACATGTATCTGGAGGTCGACAATTCGAAAATAATCGATGAGGCGATAAAGATCATAAAGAGACATGGTGGGGGATGTCTCGTATTCACGCCCCATTTCCTCGGGAGAGCTTATGCGGCGAGAGTCGCGGAGGCGCTTGAGAAATCTGGGCTGAAGGTCTACCTCTACGAGAAGATGGAGACGGACATCCTCCAGAGATTCTCTGAGGGAGAGATAGACGTCATGGTTGGATTAGCCGCGTCGAGGAGCCCACTCGCCAGGGGAATCGACCTCCCGGCAAGAATACGGTACGCATTATTCGTCGGCGTCCCCAGAAGAGAGATTCACATAGATCGCGATGAATACCATCCGATGAAGCTCTTAATCCTGGTCAATAACATCTTACCGGCCCTGGATCGGAGGATCAGACCTGAAGTTGAGGGCGTGATAGCGAGGCTCATGAAGATAACCCCGCTGAGCAGGGAATTGATCGATAAGATAAAGAATGCATGTGAGAGGGGCGAGGTTCTGGAAGGATTCGAGAAATATGCGCAGGAGACCATCATGTCTACAAGGGATTTACTCAAGAAAATCCTAACTCGGGACTTTATCGAAAAGATAGAATTGGAACTTGACATAACGCTGAGGCCCACCGAGGACGGATTCTCATTAATAATCCCTGATATAACTGGATACATTCAGGCATCGGGGAGAACGTCCAGATTATACCCATATGGTGTGGCAAAGGGGGCGAGCATAATCCTCGTAGATGACAAGAAGGCCTTCAAGGGGCTGCTCACGAGGTTGAAGGCCCAGCTCGAGGAGGTGGAGTTTGAGCCCTATAACCCGGAGAACGCGGAGCTCGTTTTCAGGCAGATAGACGCTGAGAGGAAGATAATAAGGGAGCTCCTATTGGGCAAGGCCGAAGTCAAGGCAAAGGACGTCGTCAGGGCCGCTTTAATGCTCGTGGAATCACCGACAAAAGCCCGGACAATCGCATACCTATTCGGTAGGCCATTTAGGAGGAGGGTCGGAAATTTAACTGTATACGAGGCGGCCATCGGCGGGGTGATCGTGGGGGTTACGGCGACGCAGGGCCACATCACGGACCTCGTAACTGGAAGGGGAATACATGGAATCGAGGAATTTGATAATAGATTCATCCCGGTATACGGCGTAATTAAAAGATGTCTTAATTGCGGTGAGCAGTGGACTGATGATGGGAGATGTCCTTCCTGCGGATCTGACGAGGTATATCATAAGGGCGAAATCATCGAGGCGATCAAGAAACTCGCATTACAATACAACGAAATATACATTGCCACGGATCCGGATGCCGAGGGAGAGAAGATCGCATACGACCTCCTCTGCCTACTCAAACCATATAACCCGAGAATCTATCGATTGGAATTCCACGAGGTCACGAGGAGGGCGCTCCTAGCAGCGCTCCAGAATAAACGAGGCGTGGACGTAAATTTGGTGGAGTCTCAGCTTCTCAGAAGGATTGAGGACCGCTGGATAGGATTCGAGCTCAGTATGAAGCTCTGGGATCGATTTGGAAGCAAGTGGCTCTCCGCGGGGAGGGTTCAGACTCCGGTTCTCGGGTGGATAGTGTCTACTATTGAACGCTCTAGGAGGAAGCTGCCCCTCCTGAGGATTATGCTGAAAGACGGCCCAGTAATCGAGATCATGGATCCAGCGAATCTCGAGGAGATCCTGGATGCCTGGGAAGAGATGAAGTTGAAGGTGACGGTTGAGGACGTAATCGAGGAAGAGCGAGAGGTGAACCCCCTGCCTCCATATGCGACCGACTCCCTCCTTAAAGATGCATTCACATATCTGAAACTCTCTGCCGCGGAGGCGATGAGGATCGCCCAAGAATTATTCGAGGCGGGTTTAATAACCTATCATAGGACTGATGCGACCACGGTCTCTCAAGTCGGCCTTGCGATAGCAAAGGAATATTTGAGCCAGATGGCCCCAGGTCTATTCACTCCGAGAACCTACCACATGGAGGGCGCGCACGAATGTATAAGGCCTGTAAAATCTCTTGACGCCGAAAAGCTGAGATACTACATTAAAATCGGTTTGATCACGATCCCGGCGCGGAGACTGAGCGAGATGCACTTCCGCATGTACGACCTGATCTTCAGGAGATTTATTGCGAGTCAATCTAAGTCCGCCAAGATCCTGACTCAGAGGTTCAAAATTAGAGCCATGACAAATGAGGTTGAGGTAATTCAGGACATTGAGGTGCTTGAAGAAGGATTTCTCAAATTCTTCCCGATAGTAAGAATGCGGACCAGAGTCAGAGAAGGGGAATATGATATCGTGGAGCTTGAGGTCAGGCGGGTCCCCGCCGCGAGGCTCTTGACTGAGGGGGATGCGGTGATGATGATGAAGGAGAAAGGGATAGGTAGGCCGAGCACATACAGCAAGATAATTGAGACTCTTCTTCATAGGGGATACGTGATTGAGAGGGCTGGAAGGTTAATAGCAACGAAAAAGGGTACGATGGTTTATCACTTCTTAATCGAGAAATTCGGGAAATATGTTTCAGAAGAACTCACGCGTAGGCTCGAGGCGGACATGGATCTTGTCGAGAAAGGAGAGATGAACTATCAAGAAATTCTCAGAAAACTCTATGAAGAAGTTATGGAAATAAGGAAGACGCCAGTTGTGGCGGAGCAACCGAAGTTGTAAAGAGGGAGACATTGGAAATGAGTTATAAATTGTTAGGCAGGGGGCTACTCATCCACGCTGATAAATTCGATGAAGTTTCTGAGGTAGAAGCCATAATCTTCGACATTGATGGAACCTTGATAGATGTGAGGAAATCTTATGATTTGACAATAAAGCTCACGACGTGCATAATCTTGAACGAACTCTATGGAATTGAATGCAAACTGGGAAACGATGTAGATGAGGTGATACGCTCCATTAAGATGCTCGGGGGATTCAATAACGACTGGAATACATCATCAATAATTATCCAAGTGATCTTCCTTCACGCAACTCATGCCGGAAGATGTGAGAAAACACTGGGTAAAATCGACGTCGAAAACTATCTAAGTCGCGTAGTTGAAGGTGAAAGTGCTCCAGAATATGTGAGAGAATCAATTAAATGGCTTAATGAAATTATTAGGGGACATTTTGGGAAATATCTCGAGAAAAAAGATCTTGAATCATTTTTGGACAGGGAGGCGGAGAAGATTGGGAGGAAAGAGGCTTTAAAGGACCTGAGAAGCTCGCTTGGCCCTTTGACATCTTATAGATCAGGCCTCTTAACGACGCTTTTCGATGAAATTTACCTCGGTGATGACGGCATCCGGGAAAGATATGGTCTTGACCCCCTCTATGTGAGTTGGCGCGGCGCGGTTCTCAACGAGGAACTTTTCATCGAAGAAGAAACGCTCAGGGAATTGAGTGAACTAGTTCCAAGAGGATTAGCAATAGTATCTGGTAGGGGGAGATGGGAATCTGAGAAATCTCTGGAGCCGGTACTGGCATACTTCGACTTGGAATCAAGCGTATTCATAGGCAATGTTATAAGAGGGCCGGAGAAGCCGGATCCAACTGGGTTAATTGAGTGTGCTAGGCGGATGGGTGCCGGAAAGGTGCTTTATGTCGGCAACTCGGCGGAGGATTTAATCATGGTCAGGAGGGCATCTGAAAGGGGGCTAGACGCGATGTTCGCCGGAGTCCTGACCAACGAGTACTCACTCAACTTCTTCATAGAAAATGGGGCTGAAATACTCATGGAAAACATCAATGATCTTCCAAGAGCGCTCAAAAGGGAGGAGAAGTTGTGGAAGCCGTTCTAGAGATTTCCTGAAAAGGCCTCATTGATGAAAACATGAAAAATAACCTCGATAAAACACGTGTTCTCAAGAATTATCCGCTATTTTCCAAAAGAATGCCATTTTTGTAAAATCCGAAAGTTTAATATAGTTCACGTTGTAGTAAAACTGTAATGGAAGAGGTTAGACTTAAGAGAAGGGGAAACCTGTTCAAGGATGAGGATGGCACACTAGTCCTAGTAAATGATGATAATGAAGCATACAAAGTTGATGAGGTCGTTGCGTATATTTGGAGTATTTGTGATGGAAAAACGGAAACCGAAGTAATTAATGAATTTGCAAGTATAAGTGAAACGGGCATCGAGGAGATAAAAGATCCACTTCTAGACTTATTGAAGAGGCTAAGAGCGGCCGCCTTAATAGAGTAAGTGAGTAAAGTCCATCGGGTAGCCGAGCTTAAGCATAATAATACCAAAGGCTATATTTTTCTCAGACATGTTAGAATTTTTCGCCGTCGACTTCATAAAAGCGGTCATCTCCTTGATAATAGTTGTCGATCCATTGGGGAATATCCCCATATTCCTCGGGATCACCGGCAACCTCACGCCAAAGCAGAGGAGAAGGGTGTTTAACATCGCCATATTGACGGGCTTCATTCTCCTCTTACTCTTCGCGAGCGTCGGGAACTGGGTTCTCAAGATATTCAACATAGAACTCTACAGTTTTAGGATAGCCGGGGGTGCGCTTTTACTCTTCATCGCCCTAGAACTCTTGATAAAGAATAGGTTTGAGGCCAGGATTTACAATCACATCCCGGAGGGGGCGGGGGCGGTGCCGCTTGGCGTTCCACTCCTCGTCGGCCCGGGCGCGATAACCACAGTGATAATAATCCTGGAAAGCTCGGGCTTCATGGTGGCCTTGGCTTCCGTCGCGGTCGTGGCGATATTGACTTGGCTCACCCTGAGATTCATCAACACGATCCATGAGATACTTGGAGAAATAGGGTCCATCGTGGTCTCGAAGATTATGGCGATGTTGCTAGCCGCGATAGCCGTCCAATACATATTGGAGGGGATAGGGTTCTGGTGGTCTCGGCACATAACGCGCCAGTGAGAAATTGTGTGACCTATTCAAATATGGGCTCCTCGGGATGTTTTGGAGAACGCTTGGTATTGGCCTGTAAAACGGATGCCGAACCCCATATGCCGCCATACCACTTAATCACCATCATTCCCATATTTTGTGGCTCAATAGGACTTGACAATCACCTCATCTATTAACATGTTAACATGTATTTTCCGCAAGTAATTCCATCGTGCTACGATACATAGTTATATAAAATCGATTTTATTCATTTAGTTGAGATGGAGTATAGGGTTCTTGGTAAGACGGATGAGAAGATCGTGGCCATTGGTTTGGGGACATGGAAGATTGGAGGGGACATGTCTCCGGACCACTCGCATGATAAGGAGGCTATTGAGGCTATTAGATACGCGATAGAGCTTGGGATGACTCATATAGACACTGCGGAGATATATGGCGGGGGACATGCCGAGGAGTTGGTTGGCGAGGCCATTAAGGGCTTCAAGAGGGATGAATTATTTATAGCGACAAAAGTTTGGCATACCCATCTCCGATACGACGACGTTTTGAAGGCGTGTGAGAGGAGCTTGAGGAGGCTCCAGTTGAGCTATGTGGACCTATACATGATCCACTGGCCCAGCAGTGAGGTCCCTCTGTCGGAGACTATGAGGGCCATGGAGAGGCTCTACAGGGAGGGTAAGATAAGGTATATCGGGGTGAGCAACTTCTCGGCCTCAGAGCTGGATGAAGCGAGATCATATCTCTCTACGACGGATGTGGTCGCGAATCAGGTGGAATACAACTTATACAGGAGGGGAATCGAGTCGGATTTGATGCCGTATTCCTTCAAAAACGACATAACGATAGTGGCCTACTCTCCCATAGCCAGGGGTGCTCTGGCATCTGACCTCAAAAACAAGAGAGAAAAGAGAATTAGGCTGCTCGTCGACCTCGCCGAGAAATACTCCAAGAAGCCGATCCAAATAGCATTGAACTGGGTCATCTGGCATGACCGGGTGATAGCGATCCCAAAGGCGGTGAAAAAACACCACCTCGAAGAAAACGCGGGGGCCGCGGGCTGGAAACTCACAAGAGAGGACTATGAACTACTCTCGGAAACTTGGAGATGAAACTCCAGGCCCATAAACCGCTTACCCTTAACGAGTTAGTGGTGAACTTAAATTGGGGCATTTGGCCACTCACAGGCTGTTAAATCATCAATATCTGCTTCGTTAGACGATCTATCTCCCTAAGTTCTTTTTCCAAATATTTCTTTATTTCAGCTCTTATCCTTCCAACCGATCTATACTTGCTCGTCAAAGCTGGCAGGATTTTTGCAACTTTCTCATGGCATTCTTTACCAAGCTGGGAGAGGCGTTGATGGATTTGATTACTCGGATCGAACTTGGGGATGGGGAACTCCAAAGGCTTCTTGTGGATATCGCGTTCACCAAATGCTCCTCTTGATTGCATAGGCTTAATCATCTCGTCAACTGTTGGCGAATTGAGTATAGCGGATAAATAATATGCCTCTGCGACGTCATCTGTCTCCATCCAATAAGTTTTACAATCCGCGATTACCCCATTCACTTTTACTCTTACCCCATCGATCTTTAGGGTGATCGGGCCGTTCTCTACGACACACGAGACTAGGTAGGTCCCGGAGGTGTTGTAGAGAACTTTAAATCTTCGTCTAGGGCTCTGAGAAGTTAATTTTCTCTGATAATCCAACCACCCATATATATCCATGCGGTCGGTCTTCTCACTGCGTTTCTCCCGCCAAATTCTCTCAGCTCTGGAGAGCCACCTGGACAATCCCTCATACCTCCTACGCGACGCCTCCTCCCTCGTGATCATCCTATATCCCGTCCCAGAGGCCTCTATGGGCAAAATTGTTAAATAAGTCCCGGTTAATCCAAATGGAACAAGCTCCGAGCCTGAAACCGCCGCATACAGAAAATCTGACTCAATATTTCCACTCAACTTTACGTCCTCGTATCCGGACTTGGCTCTCTCAATAGCTCTCCCGGAGGTCCTAACGTAAGGATATTTCGGATCCACCCCAAGCCTCGGATGCTTAACAACCTCCACACACCAAACGGATTTAGGCACAATCGTGGCTCCCTGCCTAAATGAATCATAATAATAACTTCTCTCGATTTTTCCGATCCCAGCGATCTCTCCGACTTCTGCTCCTTCTCTTATAAAGAACGACCTCTCTCCGATTCTTCTATACTCAAGCTTCACATGCCTTACATTTAGCCTTCTAAGCGCCCTCCCGAGAGATTCG
>JANXDQ010000037.1 GCA_025059415.1 Aigarchaeota archaeon | reverse complement strand
CCAGTCAAGGTCGCGAAATACATGTTGAAGTTGCTGGATAGCCTTGAGGCAAATGCCGACTTCAAGGGCCTCGACCCCGACGACGTCGTGATAATCCACGCAGCTGCTCATAAGGCGAGGAGGATTAGGAAATTCATCGAGAGGGCGTTTGGAAGGGCCACACCGTATGAGAAGCAGCTTGTTCACATCGAGGTGGTGGGAGGGGTGAGGGGCTAAATGTCCTCAATCAAGAACATACTCGGGACGAAGCTCAAGAGGGCTGAGATATACGAGTATTTGACCGAGAAGCTTAAGGACGCGGGATTTGGGGGAGTAGACATATTCTTCACGCCGATGGGGACGCGCGTAACCATCTACGCCATGAGGCCCGGCAGGGTCATAGGGCCCAGGGGGAAGACCATAAAGGAGATCACAGAAGAACTTGAGAAGAGGTTCGGGGTCGAGAACCCAAATGTTACCGTGGCGGAGATAGAGATCCCGGAATTAAATCCCCACGTAATGGCGCAGAGAATCGCCCAGGCTCTCCAACGCGGGGTAAGGCATAGGAGAGTCGCTTTCTGGGCCCTGAAGAGGATAATGGATGCGGGTGCTAGGGGCGTTGAGATAGAGATAAGTGGGAAGCTCACCTCCGCTCGGCATAGAACCGAGAAATTCTCCGCGGGAATAATGCCCAAGTCGGGAGACTATGCCATGAAATATGTCAAGGTTGGGAGGGCGACAGTGCTCCTTAAGAGCGGGATTTTTGGCGTAAAAGTGAAAATCTATCCACGGGATGCGCCCACACCCGAGGAGGTTAAGATAAAGCTCCCTGAGAATTTGCCCGAAAAGCTTGAGGCCGTGGAGGGATCTGAAAGTGGTGGGGGAAGTGAGGGATCTTAGAGGCAAGTCCACGGAGGAGTTAATGTCGGAGCTGGACAGACTCAGGGCCGAATTGGCGCTCCTCAGGAGTAGGACAACGGCCGGAGGCGGCCTCGAGAAAACCGCCCAGATCAGGAACATCAGGAGGAGGATAGCCAGGATCTTGACGATACTCAGGGGGCGGGGGATAAAGCTCTAGGAAATCACTTAACCTTCTCGACGACTATCGCCGGACAAACCCTGGAAACGCCCTCCATCTTTCCGAGCTCATCAACGAACCCTGATAATTCACTTGAATTTCTGAACCAACATTCCGCGATCAACATGTGGTCGCCACTTGTCGAATACAAGCTGACCACCTCCTCCCGTTCCCTGAGCCCCTCCATTACCCTGATATAGTGCTCCGGAGCCGCGTCCAGCCCTATGAAGGCCACGACCTCGTAGCCGAGCTTCCTCGGATCAACTTCGATCGAATATTTCCTTACGACGCCCAATTTCTCGAGTTTCTTAATCTTCTTCCTTACGGCCGCTTCCGTGACGCCGAGAGCCCTCGCCAACTCAACGTAAGATATTCGGGAGTTCTCCATGAGCAGCTTGATCAGCTTTATATCCGAAATTCGAACCATAAATTTATAAAATAGTCCCAAAATATATGATTTGCGGATCCAGGAGGTGCGGGTTATGGAACAGGCCGCCAGGTTACCGCTCTTGGGTGAGAGGGTTCCAAGCTTTGAGGCCCAGACAACGCATGGCCCCATAAAGTTTCCAGAAGATTACAGGGGTAAATGGGTCGTATTGTTTTCGCATCCGGCCGACTTCACGCCCGTCTGCACAACGGAGTTCGCGGCTTTCCAGAAGAGATATGAGGAGTTTAAGAAATTGAATTGCGAGCTCGTAGGCCTGAGCATAGACCAGGTATTCAGCCACATCAAGTGGGTTGAGTGGATAAGGGAGAAGCTCGGCATAGAGATAAAGTTCCCGGTAATAGCCGACGACCAGGGTAAGATAGCCTGCATGCTCGGCATGATCCACCCGGGCAAGGGGACGAACACCGTTAGAGCAGTTTTTATAATCGATCTACAGGGCATCATTAGGGCGATTCTCTATTACCCGCAGGAAGTCGGGAGGAACATGGATGAAATTCTGAGGCTAGTCAAAGCCCTACAATTATCCGATGAGAAGAAGGTCGCGGTCCCCGCCAATTGGCCAAATAACGAGCTCATAGGCGATAAGGTGATAATTCCTCCGGCAAGAGATGAGAAGACTGCGAGGGAACGGTTGGAGAAGGCAAAGGCCGGGGAAATCGAATGCTATGACTGGTGGTTCTGCTACAAAAAACCCTAGCTGCGTGGAGACAAGTTTCGATATTATCCCTCGGCCCTGAAAAAATTAAATCGAAACCTTCTCATTTTTTGGATGGTGGAAACGTGCCCAAAACACACCTAGCGCAGATATTGGGGGACGTATACCTCCTCAGAGTTGACGACGAGGAAACACGTTACTTTGAGGCATTATGGGAAATCGGGAATAAGGGGATAACCTATAACTCGTATCTCCTAATGAGCGATGATGCTGTGGTCCTACTTGATACTTGGAAGAAGACGTATGCCGACGAGTTCCTGGAGAACCTGAGGGAGCTGGTAGATGTAAGGGACGTAACGCACATCATATTGCACCACATGGAGCCGGATCACAGCGGCTCTCTGAGAAAGGTTTTGGAGGAGAACGGATTTAGGGCCGAAGTCCTGGGACACCAGCTATCCAAGAACATGGTGAGGTCATTTTATGGCGTTAATGGAAAGTTTAGGGCCGTGAGAGATGGTGAACGGCTTTCACTTGGAGGCCTCACCTTAGAATTCATCCACACGCCGTGGCTCCATTGGCCCGAGACAATTATGACCTATCTCGGAGATCGGGGAGTACTCTTCTCGGGAGACGCTTTTGGGGGCTTCTCGATTCCATCAGCGATCTTCGATGAGGATAGAATCGTCCCCGGATATCTCACGTTCGTTAAGGAATACATCTCCACGGTAATAGGTAATTACAGGCAATACATCACAAAGAACATCAATAAGCTCATGGAACGAAATCTTGATGTAAAGATGATCGCCCCAGCCCATGGGCTGGTCTGGAAAAATGACCCCAAGGCCGTCATAGATTTCTACCTCAAAGTGGCGGAAGGCGTCCCAGAGAAGGGAAAGGTCCTAGTGATATACGCCTCGATGTATGGAGCATGCGATGCGGCCGCTGGAATAGTCATTAGGGAGCTTGAGAGAAATCGGAAGAAGCCGATAGTTTACGGTTTCACGGACTCGGAGCGCCCCCCGATAAGCGGATTGATGGGCGACGCCGCCGACGCCGAGTCTATGGTCATAATCACACCGACCTATGAGAGCGACGTATTTCCATTAATATCCTATATCACCGACATGATTTCTAGAAAGATTCCGGGAAACAAGCCAATCTTAATTTTGAGCTCATATGGGTGGGCGGGGGTCGCGGGGAAGAGGCTGGCCGAACGTTTTGAGATCGCCAAGTTTCCAGTAGTGGACGTCGTGGAATTTCATGGAAGACCTGATGAGGACTCGGAGAAGAGGATTATCGAATCAACACGCAAGCTCGTTTCCTATGTTTAACCCCGCTAGATGACCTCAACAACTCCCAAGCTACTCGAGATTAAACCGGTGGTCGTGTGTACGGTGCTTAGAAGGATAAATCGCTTCGTCGTGGAAGTTGAAATGGGAGACCGTGTCTCCAGGGTCTATCTATGTAACACAGGGCGTCTCGCGGGATACTTGGTGAAGGGAAGGGAGGGGTTCTGCGCCGAAAATTCCAGGAAGCTGAGGTATAGGCTGTTCTCCATCCGTGATGACGGGCTCGGGGCCATTTTGGACACCCAGCTCCAGCTCAAGTCCTTTGAGAGGGCGATAAACCTCATACCGCCATTCAGGGACTGTAAGATCTCTCGGAGAAATGTCCGGGTTGGCGAATCAGTTCTCGATTACCTCCTGAAATGCCCTGGAGGAGACCTGGTCTTGGAGGTGAAGAGCGCGGTCTTGAGGATCGATGGCTACGCCTCTTATCCCGATTGTCCATCGACGAGGGCCAGGAAGCAGCTGAGGGATCTAATAAGGGCATCTGATGCCGGTCATCGGGGAGCCATCTTGTTCATAGCAGCCCTCCCAAACGTCTCGGCATTCAAGCCGAATATCGGGGCAGACCAGGAGCTCTACAGGATGCTTTTAGAGGCCAGGGATCGGGGAGTGGAGATCGGGGCTATCTCCATCGCCTATAACCCTGAGGATTTATTCATCTATCTCTTGGACCCGTGGCTGAGGGTGGAGCTTTAGCTAAATGGCTTTTTAACCAGGCAGAGGCCTACTCGGTGACGGAGTTGAGCTCCAAGACCCTGACTCCGAAGAATATTCTCCGCCACGAGCTCTTAGGCCTAAGGGTGATGGCGAGGCCGCTTAAAGGGGACTATACGCACGTTGGCGAGGTCGTTGGCGAGACCAGGAATATGGTCAAAATCTTGAGGGATGATGGAAAGCTGGTTATGCTCCCCAAAAACGCGTATCTCTTCGAGTTCACGTTCCCCTCAGGAGAAAGAATTCTGGTCGAGGGCGCGATGCTTGTTGGGAGACCTGAGGAGAGGCTGAAAAAGAGGATTAGGAGGTGGTAGCCGACTTTCTCGCTGAATAGCAGACATATAGGCGAATTTACTAAAGCTCTTCACGGGGCAGGTCATCCTTGGTCACCCGTATCGCCTACGCAACATGATTTGCTGGTCAGGCTTAGGGCAGCGATTATCCCAGCCTTAACTATGATGTCCGATGTGATTGTTTCATAGGTTTTTCCGTCCACTTGGATTGTTCTACAATTATGGGGTCCACATACATCGCAACATGGGCTCGATCCAACTTTTCCACCAAGCCACTCTTCTATCCCCCGCCCATTAATCCAGATCCTGTTAGATTCTAATGGGTTTTCATGGAATGCCTCAATAGGCAGCTCGTCCTTTTCCAAAACGACTTGTATTCCAAGCGGCGCAGTAATCTCTTTGAGTATCGAAATAGCTTTTTCGAGTTCCTCGCCGGTAGACTCACATCTCGGACACGTTTGATTATTATGCACGAGCCTCTTCCATCTAACTCTCAACGTTTTCAAGCCCTCACACCTTTATCTATACGGCTTTTAGATCCCAATTACGTTATTGTCGCATCTTTTCAGCATTACGCATCGAGAACGCGATCTGCGAGACGATGGGCTAAAAGGGGCTTGCCGGGGGTAAAGAGGATTTAAGGAATGCGTTAAGGAGGCCGTCGGAGGGAAACAATATATTTAAGAGCCTTTTTAACGATGATCCGGCAGGCGTAGACTAGGTGGAATCCCGGATGGTGACCAAGAATATAGGCTTGCCCGTGAAGCCCCCCGAGAGGGAGTGCGAGGACCCAAACTGCCCCTTCCACGGCCACTTGAAAGTTAGGGGCATAATTCTAACCGGAACAATATACAAGAAGAGGGTGCCCAAGACCGTGATAGTCAGGCGCGAGTACCAGCATTATGTCCGAAAATATAAGAGGTATGAGCGTAGGAGGAGCCATATCCCCGCCCACCTGCCTCCATGCATCGAGGCCAATGAGGGAGACTTGGTCAAGATAGCGGAATGCAAGCCGATCAGCAAGACCGTGAGCTTTGTCGTGATCGAGAAGTTTGGGAAGTGATGTTTAAAGCCTCGGGAGGAGGTCATCAAGGTGGTGACCAATGTCCAAGAGGAGTAGGGCGGTCGCCGCGGTAGGCGTCCTCGAACGCAGGCCAAACATACCAAGAACCATAAATGTCGGCTCCCTCATAGCCTGCGCGGACAATTCGGGGGCTCAGTTACTTGAGATAATCCAAGTTCATGGCATTAAGACCAGGAGGAGGAGACATCCATGCGCGGCGGTCGGAGACCTAGTATCCGTGACGGTGAAGAAGGGGCCGATCGACCTGAGGAAGAAGCCCGCGCACGCCGTGATAATAAGGCAGAGGAAGCCATATAGGAGGCCGAATGGGGCCTGGATAATGTTCGAGGACACGGCCGCTGTCCTAGTGACCCCTGAGGGAGAACTGAAGGCGACCGAGATAAAGGGGCCGGTCGCGAGGGAGGCCGCCGAGAGGTGGCCGAGAATAGCTAACGCCGCCAGCATAATAGTCTAAGCTCAGGCCCATCCTAACCAATTCAAATTTTAACGAACGGGCATGTGCCAGTTCGCGGTAGACTATGTAGCTTAATAGGTATTCGGGGAGATATTTGGCAAGTCTATTTATTGTCAAGTCCTCCTTGTGTTATAGCTGGCCCATTTTGTCCTCAAGCGTCTAATGAATATGCTTGATACTCAACCCCCCTAAATTCATCAGAACGCTGCTGCACAAGTCTTTGGATCAAATTCAAATCCAACCAACGACGAATCATTTGAAAGTCATTTTGTTGCGTTCACGTGTTTTCTCCCAATATAGAGCGCCACAACAAGCATAACGACGACCACGGCTACGATGATCGGCCACCACCAGTGACCACCAATCAGAGGAGTGAAAAGGAGCAATATGATCGAGATTGCTACGAGTAAGTCTTCTGATCTAAACTTTGATTTTGCCATGTGCTCAGCCACCAAGCTATTTGCGATGTCGAGATATTTATTTCTACCAGATAAGCACATGACTTTAAAGATGTTTAACAAGCCAAAAATCTTTCAGGTCTATTATGACATCCTTTCCGGAGGCGGTCGTGATAAATAAGGTAAACGGCCTCATTCCACACTCCACATGAACTCTCTCAGGACCTAATCCCGCGCAGAGATGACGAAACTCGTGAAGTCTTCAGAATCGTCACAGTAGTTTCACGAGAAATGAATGTAAAGCGCCTTTATCTACTCATATTTACTGCCATCGAGCCCTTCAAGGAGGAAAACTCGAGGAGACATAACTGCCGCATAAGGTTAAAATTTCCTCTACCTCGAGGATCGGGCTAGCACATGATGTCGGATGACGCCTCAAGTCCTAAAACAGTCTTTATCCTATTTGTTGCTGCTTACTTTTTAAGGTTTGATGCCTGCCTTCAGGATCTCAACTAATTTCACTAAGTTTTCTAACAATTCTCTGAGGTATGCCTTTGTCTCCTCATCCTTAAGATTTCCATGGATATCGAATTTTTCATCGGCGAAGTTTACGAGGACCTCCGGCTTATTCACCACGTAAGCGTTTAGTGAGGAGAGTATGTCGCGAAGATGTCTTTGAGCCCTAGCACCGCCCAACATTCCCAGTGAGGCGCTCATTATGGCAACCGGCTTACCATCGAGGGAGTTATCTCCATAGGGCCTAGAAGCCCAATCGAGAGCATTCTTAAGCACCCCCGATACAGATCCATTATACTCCGGGGTCGCTATGAGCAGCGCATCGGCTTCCCTAATCTTCTTTTTGAAGCGCGCCACGATTTCTGGCATCTCGTATTCCAGGTCCTGATTAAAAGGCGGGATCTCGTCCAGTTCAAAGACCTCCATTCTCGTGTTTTCGGGCAAAAGCCTAGATGCCGCATGCAAAAGCATCTTATTATAAGATCCTTTCCTCAAACTTCCCGCAAATCCGATTATGAATATCAGTTCATTCCTTTCCATGGATAGAACCCCTTTCAATGGATCAAATATAAGCTTTAACCGCTCACAATCAGCAGCGTCGGAAGCAACATATTTTGAAATTAACTCAATTTCCCATCGATATTTCTAAACCTCTTTGAGGTTAGATCATCCGCCTGGAGTTCCATAAAATGGGACGTCCTTCCATACGAACTTCCACCACTCGTCCTCGGTTATCGTTTCTCTTCGGACAATTATCTCATGGACTCTTCTTAAAAGTTCATGATGCCTCTTTTCGTCCTCTAGGATCGCCGCCAAGATGAGCTTAACCTTCTCGTTCTCGACATCTGGGAGAATTTCGTTGATTTTGGATATGAGCTCGGCCTCTATCCGTATGTGTTTTTCCACGAGGGCCCTAAGCCGCCGCAGTTGTTCTTCAGAGAGGGGTTCTGGGACGGAGGTTAGGATCGATATCGCGGAGTTGTACATTTCTGCATGCTTAATCGAGTCCAGAGAGATTCCCCTCAGGACCTCCCTCACGGCAAGATTCGGCAGATCCTTCAAGGCCTCCTCGAGGGAGCGGACGATCTCGTTCTCGACCTCGATTTGCTTCTTAAACAATTCTACCAGATCACTCGTTATGACTATTCACCGCCGACTAGATTTAATGTGGCGGTTTTTAAGCTTTTGGATCCAACTCCACACGTCACTTCTGTTTCCGGAAAACTCTTTGTGATTTGGGGGATGTCGGGGAAATGGTTGACTTGCAGAGTCGCTGATTCATCCCCGTCGGCGAAGTCGCCTCCGATTTAATTGCGGTAATCTACTCCTTTGCCGCGAGAAAGTCCACCACTACATGGTTTTTCGTCCTCGAATAGCTCTTGACTGTTCTCCAGGATATTAGCCGGACCTGGAACCCGCATTTGATCGCGTTTCTCATAATTTTTGATATTAGATCTTCCTCGCCTCCCCTTCTGGCCAATTCGTGGAAGTGGATTAATCCGCCTTCGGGCTTCAGGGTCGATAGGGCTGCGGGGAGCGCCTCTATGGTCCCCCCAAAGTATCCCATGACTACCCTATCGGCGGCGCCCGCGAGCCTCTCCGAGGCCACTTCCCTGCAGTCCCCTAGCAGCGCCTCGACCCTATCTTCCACGCCGTTTAGCCCCGCGTTCTCCAAGAGGTAGCGATGGGCTACGGGATTTATCTCGATGGCGTAGACTTTTTCAGGCTCTCCCAGGACGGCGATCGGTATCGTGAACTGCCCCACGCCGGCGAACATGTCGACGACGACTTCGCCCCTCGAGGTTAACCCGGCGATCCTCATCCTCTCGAAGCTGTTGCCGAGGCAGAACATGAGCCTCGTGAGATCCAGCTTGTAGACGCAGCCATATTCGCGGTGCACGATTTCCGTTACGGGCTCTCCCGCCAGGAGCTCAAGCCGCGGCATCCTCTCGACGCCCTCGACCCCCCTTATCAGATACACCGCCCTCACGCGGTAGAACTCTTTAACGGCTTCTGCCAGCTCCCTGCCGAGCTCCTCCAGCTCCGGCCTGAGCCTGAGTAGGGCGACTCCGCCTATGCGCTTGGCCCTAGCCGGGAGTAACCTTCTCGGCGCGCCTGGAATCCGGGCCTCCAGGAAATCCCTGAGCTCCAACTAACTGGCTGATATACGCCCTGGCCTCTTTAGTCCTTTTCGATGGGATAGGGTTTATCTCTGGGGGATTTGGGGCATATGGCGGTGAGGCGGACTTGAGCGAGCCCAAGAAGTCTGCTTCGGGCAAGTCGGAGAAGAAGCCCGCGGCGCCGGAGAGGGGCGGGGGGGAAGCCAGGGAAAAGGTCGTGAGCAGCGTTATCCCGCCGCCGAGAGACGAGGTCCTAGAATTCATCAAGACCCAGCCATATGTTACGCCCTATGTATTAGCGGACAAATTTGGGGTTAGGATATCGGTAGCTAAGCAGGTTCTGAGGACGCTGGCGGATGGGAAATACCTGAGACTGGTTGCGGGGGATGGTAGGATGAGGATATATGAGCCGGTGAAGGAAGCGCTGGTCGCCGTGGAGGCCGAGGCGAAGGCAAAGAAAAAGAAGGCGAAGTAGCGCTTCCCGGATCATCGAGGTCTCCTTATCACGATCCTCGACCCGGGCCTGACGTTCCTGAGCCTCCCATATTCTCCCCCGAACTC
>JANXDQ010000036.1 GCA_025059415.1 Aigarchaeota archaeon | reverse complement strand
CTCTTGGAGAGCTCTTTATAGGCCTCCACGATTTCCCTCTGTAGGTAATCGGGTATCGGCGTGGACTCGATTAGTGATCTAATTTTCTTCGAGGCTTCCTCATACTGCTTTGGATCCTTTGGATCGGTTATCGTCTCATCGAGTATGTCGTAGATCTTCTGAGCTATCTTGGTCTCCTCTATAAACCTCTTATAAGCATGCGCGGAGACGGCGAATCCAGGGGGCACGGGTATCCCCGCATTTATCATCTCTCCGAGGTTCGCGCATTTGCCGCCTACAAGCGGGATTTTGTCTCGGTCCAGCTCCTCAAACCAGTAGATATATTTTTCAGCATCAGGCAACCCTCATCACCGCAAAAGGGTTGAAAATAGTAATTAATGTAGTTTTTTCTCATAAATGCCCGCCCCCTAAATGCGAATTCTTAGGATCTTTTCTCAGGGGGCCCGAGGATGGTATAAGATGCGGAACTTTACTCCTATTTCCTGAGAGCTCACCCCCGTTTTCATGCTTCTCTAAGTTAAAAGTGGTTAAACTTTGCCTCCCGAGATCCGATGCTTAACGGATCATAACGTGGTCTATATTGTGATGTCTTTTGGATAGGATACGAACAAGCTCTATGTTCTTGCCCTCCTTGCCTATTGCGAGCGCCCTGTATCTCGAGTCGACCAGCGCCACGGCTATTTTTCGGCCATCGGCCCGCTCAATTATCCTCACGGGTTCCAGGAGCCTTGCCGGCTGGAGCGCGTTCTGGATGAACTTCGCTGGGTCATCAGAGTATTCGACGACCTTGACTTTCTTCTTGATCAGCTTTGAAAAGCTTTGGATCTTCGCGCCTTTCTTGGCCAGGACTCTAGGCATCTCCCCTTCTCCGACGACGAAGGCAACGATGTCCCTATATTCGAGGCAGTCCACTATATTAGCCCCAGTCGCCGCTTCGAACAAGGAGATGTAGCGCATCTCCTTTTCAGTCAACTTGATTCCTTCGCTCAAGGCGAGAGCGCCTTTCAATTCCACTGAATAGCTCTTAATAAGCTTCTTCCTCCCTCGGCACTATTTGCTCGAGGATGTTTGAGCTTCCCGGATCCAGTATCGAGATCACCGCCGCGGAGAATGGTCTCCCAATCATGTATCCGAGCTCAATTCCGGGGATGTTGACCTTAATGCACGGTATCCCGGTCATCTTGCAGGCCACGATCATCTCCTTCTCTAGGTTTGGAGGACAGTTACCCGCCAAGATTACTAGTTTCGCCTTTCTATTTATGACGGATAGATACGATTGTCTGAATCCCAGTATCATCTTCCCAGTTCTCGCGATCACTTCAAAGTGTCGTTTGAGGTCCTTTACTTCGGTTGCCCGTCCTTCCTCGGCCATTCTCAACCGCCCCCACTTTTTTCTTCCTTCTTCTGCTCCGATCCCGATCCATCAGCGATGCCCGCGTAATTCATCAGTAGGGAGACCATCCCCGTGCCGACCTTGATCTCCTTTCCTATCAGAATTCTCTCGACGTTCCCTTTGAGGCTATCCACTTCACCCTTCACGGCGGCGTCTATCAATGTCTGGACGCTTATCTCGAAGGCCGCCCTCGCGAGCGGGCTTTCCTTAAGCTTCACCACCCCATGTCTTCCAATCTGCTTCACTGTACCGTTTAATGTCATCATGTCAGCTACCATCATCAAGTGCCTTACGTCCACATCTAGCCCCTGCTCCTCTAATACGTGTTTGAGCTCCCTGAGTATCGCTGCCCTTGCAGCCTCTATCCCGAGGATCAACGCGATCTCATGGATGTTATTCGTCCATACCCTCCTATGATCGACTTCCGGTATACGCATTACTTCCCTCAAGTTTGATCCCTCGGTGAGGATTACGTATTCGTCGTCCTCGCGAACGACCATCGCCCTCATTATCCTCTTCACTCCCTTAACCCTTTGGGAAAGTAGCTTGCTTTTGAGCTTCTCAAGGTCTTTTTCACTTTCTTCAGCATAGACCACGACTTCCCTCTGGCTACATGTATACTTCAGTTTTAGATCCCTTAACGCCTGCTCTACTTGCTTCATCGTGATCCCCTCGGCCTTCATCACCTTTTCATCGAGCTTGACCACCATGGCATTTCTCTTAAGATCCAACCCTATCTCAGATACCATGTTCTCGAAGGTGATGTACTTTAGTTGCTTAGCTATCTTCTGCGCCGCGGAGGCGTCCTTTGCGTATTCGGGCTTTAGTGGTATCCTCATCGTGGGGGTTGATGGGCTCTTCCTCGCATCCACAATCTCGATTAATCGTGGAAGCCCCCTTAGGATAGATTGTTCATGAACTCCCGCGAAGTGGAATGTCCTGAGCGTCAGCTGGGTGCTCGGCTCTCCTATTGACTGAGCAGTAACAATTCCTACAGCCTCCCCAGGCTCTATCCTATTCTTCAAGTACTCCCTATAAGCCTCGTAGAAAATCTTCGCAGCATCGTTCGCGGAGAACCTCCTCGATTTCACTGTATTCCTTATTTCCTCAAGTACCTTGGGCGGCATTAACTCGCTATACTCCTTTACGAGCTGCTCGAGCTCCTGGTCTGGGATCGGATTCTCCGCGGACTCCCTGATTTTTAGCCTTTGGATCAGTATTTCTAGGTTGATTGCTTTTCCATGATAGCTCTTCATCGGGTCTATTCCATCCTCTCCATAGAGGAGTTGCACTATCCTCTTTTCATCCATTGTCCTAACGGTTCCATCGTATTCCACGTAAAGTGGTTCAAGCGCGTTTATCAGCCTGCGCTGCATGTATCCGCTTTGCTGAGTTCTCACAGCGGTGTCGACGAGCCCGTCTCTTCCTCCGGCCATGTGGAAGAAGAATTCTATCGGGTCGATGCCCTTGCTGAAGGAGTGGTAGACGAATCCCCTAGCCCTGGGGGATAGGTCGTTGGGCTTGAAGAACGTGAGAACCCTATCGGTGAACCCTCTCTTGATACGTTCCCGCCTCACCGCCTGCTGGCCTATTACCGCCACCATTTGATCTATGTTTAGCGGCGACCCCCTGGCTCCCGTCCTCGCCATGATGACCGCCGAGCTCTCCTTGCTGATGTATTTTCGAGCGATTCTACCCGCTTCCTCCCTGGTCTCTGAGAGTATTCGGAGGATGTTTGATTCAAATGCCTGCTCCGGCGTCTCTCCCGGCTTAACTTCTATCTTGCCCTTCTCGTAATCTGCCCTGAGCTTCTCAAAGGTCTCATCGAGCTTCTTAAAAATCTTCTCCAACTCCTCGTAAGCTTCACCAGGTATCTCGAGGTCGTCTATACCAAAGCTGAATCCCCTGAGGTTTAGATACGTGTTAACTACCTTGACGAGTTTATCCAGGAATTCTCTGGCCACATCCGGCCCGTACTCCGTCGTAAGTCTGTGGAGGATGCTGTTCGCCTTCTCGACGCCGACCGCGTTCTTGTCAATTATACCTTTCACGAGCTTCCCATCCTGGATCACGACCTCTATCTCCGGCGAGAAGGCGGCCTTGAACTTGTGGCTGAATCCCTTGGGCAGGAGGAGGCTGAAGACCTGTTTCCCACTCCACTTCGGCTCGGGCCCCTTTATTTCCGGCTCGGGGATGTCTCCCTCATAGCCTATCGCCGCGAGCACGTGGGATAGCTCCTTCTTGGTCAGGTAGGTATCATCCCTCGTGAGGAGGTATGCGGCGGTGAGGAAGTCCCTGATCGCGCCTATTATCGGGGCGCCGTATCGCGGTGAGAGGATGTTGTTCTGGACTAGGAGGAGGATCCTGGCCTCTGTCTGGGCCTCCTCGCTCTGGGGGACGTGTAGATTCATCTCGTCGCCGTCGAAGTCGGCGTTATAGGGCGTGCAGACGCAGAGATTTAGCCTGAAGGTCTTGTATGGGAGAACCTTGACGAGGTGCGCCATTATCGAGATCCTGTGTAGGCTCGGCTGCCGATTGAATAGGACTATGTCTCCGTCGATTAGGTGTCGCTCGACGATGTATCCGGGCTCGAGGGCCTTGGCGATTTCATCGAGGTCTTGGACGAATGCCAGCCTAATCCTTTTTCCATCCGGCCTAATGACGTATTTTGCTCCGGGATATTTGTTGGGGCCATTTCCAACGAATTGCCTTAACCTCTCAATGTTCCACTCAGTGACCTTCTCTGGAACTGTAAGCTGCATGGCGACCTCGAGTGGGACTCCGACTTCGTTTATGCTCAGGTTCGGGTCAGGTGTGATGACTGTTCTCGCAGAGAAGTCGACCCTCTTACCACTAAGGTTAAGCCTAAACCTACCTTCTTTTCCCTTGAGCCTCTGCACTAGGGTCTTAAGGGGCCTGCCACTCCTGTGCGTTGCCGGGGCGATTCCCGGGACTTCGTTGTTTATGTATGTCGTGACGTGATATTGTAGCAGGTCGGCGAGCTCCATGATTACTGGAGACGGCGAGCCGGCGTTGATGTTCTCCCTCAGCCTCTGGACGACTCTCAGTATGTCAACGAGTTTGTGAGTTAAATCGTCCTCCGACCTGAACCCGGATTCCAAGGTTATCGACGGCCTAACATAGACCGGCGGAACAGGTATGACCGTTAGCACCATCCACTCAGGTCTCGCGACCTTGGGGTCGAAGCCGAGGAGCTCGAGGTCGTCATCCCTTATCCTCTCAAGCCTAGCCCTCACCGCGTGCGGCGTCAGCCTCCTCCTCTCCGAGTTTACCACCTCAATGAATGTAGTCGGCTTCTCGAGCTCGATCTTATACTGCTTCTCATCGCAGTAGGGGCAGGTCGAAGTAGAGATCGCCTTCTGTAGGATCTTGTAATGGAATTCGGAGGATAATTTATTGGCTTCTCTCAGCGCTTTGAATTCCCCTCTCAGGCGCTCGGTGTCCGCCTCCGTCAAGAGCAGTCTTCCGCATGATCTGCAAGTCGCCCTGAGAAGCATGTGTATGTATTTGATGAAGCCGACGTGGATTACTGGAACCGGGAGCTCGATGTGGCCGAAGTGGCCGGGGCAGTTGAGGTAGGTGTTTCCACAGGTTTTGCATCTTTGCCCGGGTTCGAGGGTTCCAAGCCTCGGATCCATGACGCCCGTTGGTATCGGCATTCCATCTTCATCGTAGGTGTCTGGGTTGGTGATCTCCGCGACCGACATCTTCCTAATCATCTCGGGGCTCAGGATGCCGATCTTAATCCCGATAACCGTCTCGAGGGACGCCGACATATTCTTACACCTCCTCCCCAAATAGTAGTCGTGGGTATATTCCCATACTCATCAACTCCTCGAGGAGTAGGTAGAAGGCGTAGGGTAGGGAGACGACGGTGACCTCCGTATCTCTTCCATGGATTGGGCATATGAAGCGCTCTTGTTTGAGGTCGTAGTATGCTGGGAGGCCGCAGAGCCTGCAGAAGTGGGCCGTGTGCTTGTCGCTTTGTTCAAGTAATCGATCTAGGAGGAGGAAGCTCGCCCCATGGGCTACTAGGCAGTCGCGCTCCATCTCCCCGAACTTTAATCCGCCGCCCCTACTCCTACCCTCTGTGGGCTGTCTCGTGAGCATTTGAACCTGGCCTCTTGCTCTTGCGTGGATCTTGTTTCTCACGAGGTGGTGGAGCTTCTGGTAGTAGACTATGCCTATGAATATCTCGGCTTCGAACTTCTTCCCGGTTAATCCATCGTAGAGTATTTCTTTGCCGGAGCTCTTGAAGCCCAGTCTCTCAAGCTCGGCTCTGAGCTCTTGGATCGGCTTGCCCATGAACGGCGTACCATCGATGAATTCTCCCTTAATGGCTCCCACCTTCCCCGCTATACTCTCCAAGAGCTGGCCCACGGTCATCCTACTCGGAAAGGCGTGTGGATTGATTACGAGGTCGGGAACTATTCCCGACTCCGTGTAAGGCATGTCCTCTTGGGGTAAGACCATTCCGATGACCCCCTTCTGTCCATGCCTTGAGGCAAACTTGTCCCCGATCTCTGCAACGGAGAATGACCTGACCCTCGCCTTGATCAGCTTATTACCTTCCTCATTCCTCGTGATGAATATCGCGTCGACTGTTCCTGCTTCAGATGGCCTCACGGCTTCCGATGCATCTCTCCAAACTATCTCCCTTGCAGGGGCTTTCTGATATTCCTCTAGGAATCTGGGTGGGCTTTGAACCCCTACTATGACCATTCCACCAGATACATCGGATTCCACGTGTGCGAGGCCGTCTGCATCTAGAACCTTATATGACTGCTCGCCCCTGTATCCCCTGACGGACTGCTCCGGGATCTTTATGACGTCCTTTTCTCCGCCGATATAGGTCCTCGCCTCGACCTCGTATGTCCTATAGCTCAGGGAGAGGGCCAGCCCCCTCTCGATCGCCGACCTGTTCAGGACGACGGCGTCTTCCATGTTGTATCCCTGGCCAGTTGCTACGGCGACCACCATGTTCTGGCCTACCGGCCTCTCGTTGACTCCAAGTAGACTTGTGGCCTTCGTGATGACGAGGGGCTTCTGCGGATAGACCAGGAGGTGCATTGTCGAATCAATTCTGAGGTCGTAGTTTATCGCGAAAACTCCTAAGGCTTGTTTGCCCATGGCCCCCTCGTAGATGTTCCTAGGAGACTGATTGTTCTCGGCGTATGGGATTATAGAGGCCACGGCTCCTAAGATCGCGTAGGGACAGATCTCGAGGTGGGTGTTCTCTTCGGTCACGTCCTCCGGCCTAAGGGCGATGTAAGCATTCTCCTCCTCCTCGGCATCCAGGAACTCTATTAAACCCATGGACACCAAGTCTCTGAACCTCAGCGTCCTATTCTTAAGGCCCTTGATGTGTTCCTGCGTGAGAAGCGGCTTTCCGTTCTCCACTATTATTAGGGGTCTCCTAACCCTTCCTTCATCCGTATTTATCCAGACTTCTTGAACGTGTGGGAACTTATAGAGGGCGAGGTTCACGCTGCTACTTATCTCACCCTTCCTCCTGAGCTCCCTGAGGTTTCCCGCAAGCTCTTCCCCATTCGCGTGGTAGCCCACCAGGAGGCCGTCTACAAAGACCTTTGTGCGATACTGCTTCTTCTTGACTATGACCTCCGAGAGCGGGACGACTCCCAAGGAATATAGCTTCTCTAGGAGGCCGCGTTTCTTCGCGGGGTAACTTATCTCGGCCGTGAGCGCGAGGTTTTTGACGAGGCCGCAGTTGCTTCCCTCAGGCGTCTCGGCTGGACATATCCTCCCCCAATGGGTTCCGTGGAGGTCTCTGGCCTCGAAGTGTGGCTGGCTCCTGCTCAGCGGGGACTGGACCCTCCTGAGGTGGCTCACGGTTGCGAGGTAATTCGTCCTGTTTAGTAATTGGGTTACCCCCACTCTGCCCCCTGGCCAGTTGCCCGTTGCGAACGCGTGTTTCACGAAGTCTCTTATTATCCCGGGTCTAACAAATGTAGAAATCTTAATTGGGTACCTGGAGGCCGCTGCGCGCTCGAGCTGGTATCTGATGTCGCGGAGGAGCTTCATGAAGGCCATGCGGTAGAGTTCCATGAATAGGGGGCCAGCGAGCTTCAGCCTTTTATTGGCGTAGTGATCTCGATCGCTCGACTTCCTGATCCCGAGGCTCGTCTCTAGGAGCCTCCCAATCATCTCGCAGAGGAAGATCGCCTTCTGGTATCTCGCCGCCTTATTAGTGCCTATATGCGGCAGGAAGACGTTGTCGATCAGCTGCTCAGCCCTCTGAATCCTATATTCCTCGGCGTATCCAAATGCTATCCTGTTGCCTATGTAGCGCAGGGCCTCCTGTTCACCATCCACACCCTCCGCTTCCTCGAAGGAGGGCGCCAGCACCTCTTGAACCTCCCTCAGTGGCGAGATCATGTTTATGATGTCCCTGTCATTTGTCATCCCGAGCGCTCTGAGCATGATTATGGCCGGTACTCCCTTGTAAATCCTCGAGAAGAAGACCCTTAATGGGCCTCCATGCTTGTATGTAACCTCGGTCCTCGCCTGCCGACCATAGGCCACGGAGATGACGACCGCATTATATTGTTCGCCGCCATTAGAGTCCTTCTCGGTTATCAAGATCCTGTTCGGTGTAAGGTCTTCTATGGCAACGATCACGCGTTCGGATCCATTTATGATGAAATAGCCCCCTGGATCCTTTGGATCCTCGCCTATCTCCATGAGCTCCTCCTCGCTCATCTTCGATAGCGGGCAGATATCCGACTTCATCATTATCGGGATTATCCCGACCTTCACTTTCTCGGGCTGTGTAATCGGTTTGCCATCCAAGTAAAGCACCATGGTGACATAGAGCGGGGCGGCGTATGTCAGGTTCCTTAATCTGCACTCCATTGGAGTTACGTTCTCGATGACGGTACCATCAATCTCCTCAATTATCGGAGTGCCGATCTCGGGATCCCGCATCTTAAGGACCAATGTTCCATAACGCGTTTTGACCTCTAAGTCTCCGAGAGACTTTATGAGCTCGGGCAACCCCTCCTTTATGAATGAATTGTATGAGCGTAAATGGTGCTGTACTAGGCCCTCATCTTCGATGAATGCCTGGATTACCTCCCAGAGGTCCTCCTGCTTAAGTTCAACCTCCTTAAGCATGCCCCATCCCCCATACTAACACCTTTTCCCCATGTTGAAAAACTGGATCACAGGACACAGCTACCTACCGTCCAGTATTTCCCAATAGTCCTGGATTTTAACCCTTTTCTTTCAAAGAAGACGGCTTACTCCTCCTCAACAACGACCCTGTAATAAACGGTCTTACCCGCCGTCTCAGAGTCTCTGATTATCTCTATTATGTCCCCCGGCTTGGCTCCGAGGATCTTTACCACGGGATCCGAGACCAAGATGTAGGGGAGCTGATGGGGCTTCACCTTATACCTCTCAAGAACCTCCTGAGCCTCCTCCGGCGAGAGGACCCTATGCTTTGGAACTAGGAAATGATCGAAGATCGAATGCTCCTCGGAAGCCTCCTTCTCAGCCTTCTTCACCCCAGAAGACCTACTATGAGACAAACCGAAAAATCTACTCCAACCCAATTAATAAATATAGATTGAAAAACCTGAGGAAAAATGAAGTTACTCCACTAGACCAGAAGAAATAAATCCCCAGAAGGAGCTAACTTAACCCCCATAACCACGAAACCCCACAACAAAACACTCCCCGAAAACGACGGCAAAGGAAGGAAACATTTAAAAAAACTCGTCTTTGATATGAACAAACGAGGGGCCCGTAGCTCAGCCAGGAAGAGCACCGGGCTTTTAACCCGGGGGTCGCGGGTTCGAAGCCCGCCGGGCCCGTAATATTACTTTTGACCTCTTCATATTTAGGGGTGAATGGGTTTACTTATCATGTTCCCCTTTTGTGAGGTTATAGTGTTGCAGTATTTTTTCGACTATTTTTTCGGCTGTGAATCCGAAGTCTTTCATTAGGTCTTGATATGGCGCTGATTTTCCGAATCTTTCTATGCTTATGACTAGGCCATCTTCTCCGACGTATTTATACCAGCATAGGCCTCTTCCAGCCTCTATTGCCACCTTCCTCGCATTCTTTGGGATCACTTCCCTCCTATATTCCCCATCCTGGAGCTCGAAGATTTCAAATGAGGCCATATTGACTACACGTGTCCTCAAACCCATTTTGTCCAACTGCGCCTTTGCTTCTAGTGCGAGATGCACCTCGGATCCTGAAGCTATGAGTAAGATGTCTGGTTGATCATCTGTGTCCGCGAGAATGTAGGCGCCCCGCTTTATTCTGTCGGCGGGGGGATATTTACTCCTATCTAGAGCCGGCACCTTTTGTCTTGTTAATATTATGGCCGTTGGACCACCCTTTCTCTCGACCGCTATTTCAAAGGCAACCGAAACTTCATTTGGATCGCATGGCCGTATGACCCATAGATTTGGTATTAGTCTGAGGGAGGATAATTGCTCGACGGGCTGGTGCGTCGGCCCATCCTCACCTATCCACACCGAATCATGGCTGAATACGTAGATTACTTGAAGTCCGGCCATGGCCGCTATTCTTATCGTCGGCCTCATATAGTCCGAGAAGACCAGGAACGTGCTGCCGCAGGGCAATA
>JANXDQ010000035.1 GCA_025059415.1 Aigarchaeota archaeon | reverse complement strand
GGGAGACGAGGGATAAGTTCCTGGTGATGACCAGCGGGAATGTGCACGGCGACCCGATGATAAGCGATGATCACCGAATGGGCGAGCTCTGCGAGATAGCGGATTACATCCTGACTCATAATAGGAAGATCGTCCACCGCGTGGACGACTCGGTAGTTAGACCGACTCATGGGGGAGTAGTAATCCTTAGATTTGGAAGGGGGTATGCCCCGGGGATGATAAAGCTCAAGCATAATTTAGCGCGGCGCGTAATCGCCTACGGGGCAGAACTCGAAACTGGAGGAGCCGTTGGATTCGACGACAAGATCATCCTAACACCATACTCCGGAGACACAGACAACCCCGCAGTCCTAAGGGATCACGAATCCACGCTGGATTTCCTGTCTAAGTGCTATGGGATGGATGAGGGCGAGATTGTGGTTTCGGCTGACTTGCACCCCGCATATCGATCTAGGGTGGCTGCCGAGAGATTTTCATCCAAGAATGGTTATGGGCTCCAGCTTATCCAACACCACTTCGCCCACATGGCCTCCGTGATGGCTGAGGTTAGTCATGATCCCTCGGAGCCGGCCATCGGCATAATGATGGATGGGGCCGGGTATGGATTAGATGGAGCGATCTGGGGTGGTGAAGTGATAACTTGGGATGGAGACGGCTTCCATAGGAGGGGATTCATCGAATACTCGATTATGCCCGGAGGCGACTTGGCCGTGATGAAGCCCGCTCGGATGCTGGCCTCCTTACTGTCCAAAATCATGGACGACTCCGAGGTCATGGATTTCTATAGGAGGAGGGGGCTGCTCAAGGGGCTGAAATACGGTGAACGAGAACTCCAGGCAGTCCTCGAAATGGTTGGGAAGGGGAGGGGGTCGAGAACCTCGAGCACGGGGAGACTGCTGGACAGCATATCGGTTCTTCTAAGTCTTTGCCTTGAGAGGAGCTATGAGGGGGAGCCGGCCATAATATTGGAAAACACATCCATTGGGGGGAAGCCGCTTTCTAAGACAATCGACCACCTCATTCGCGAGGATGGCGGGAAGAAGGTCATTTCCTCGGGAGAACTCGTAAGATTCATCGTAGAGAATATCAACGAGTCTAGGAGGGATTTGGCCTACACTGCCCAATACCTCCTCGGAGCATGCTTCGGGCACATAGCCGGGGAACTCGCAAAAGAAATGGGGGTTAAAGTCCTCTATGTCTCAGGAGGAGCCGCGGTAAACCATGCTCTCCTAAAAGGCATTGAAGAATCATCCAACATGAAAATTCACGTAAATCGCATAATCCCGCCGGGAGATGGAGGAATAGCCGTGGGCCAAGCATATATCTCCGGAAAACTAAGTGCCGGAAATCGTGAATGTATCGGGGAAATGCTCATGAGGATTTAAAGCTCAAGATTTTCTGGATCAATTCGAATAAACCTACGCATATACACGCAGTAAAATTTGTTGATGAAATTTGATAAAAAGGGTTATGGATTGGATACTTCGTTTACCCCGTTAGCCTCAGTATTGCCGAGGCTATTGGTTCTGAGAGGTAGGCGACCCCCTGGCTCGCGATTAGCGAGATCGCGAAGAACGTTCCGAAGAGCACTATTGCCGTTGCAATATTTCCATTCTTGAGCTCTGTTACTATGTCGAACTCCCTTATGTCCACTCCTGGCAATTTCTCAGCCGCTTTAACGAGCCATTTGTATACCCTTGATTGCGCCCAGACAATTATCACCACTGCCAGAGGCAGGCCCACGAATAGCTGGATAATTCCCGCCACTAATGCGGCTACATTGAATCCTCCCGGTATTATTGCCTTGCTGATGCCTGAGACCGCTTGGCCTATGACGTTTCCCACGGCTATCAATACTCCCGCAATGTATACAGCGACCGCGAGGTTCTTTTTCCGCAGCTCTTCAAATTCATTTAGCCCCTTAGTCGTCCTGTCAAGTATGTTCAACGCTATGGTTATGCTGAAGAGCGCTAGCACCACTCCTAGAATTAACTGTAATATCCCTATACCGATGTCAACCAGACCATATAGCCAACTCATTTTCATCACCCCTTTCAACTTAGAAAAATATAAACTTTTATTCTCAAGACGTGTCGCTGAAATTTCTGAACCTCAGAGTTATTGATGGAGATCATGCTGAAAACAGGCCTCACACACCAAGACAGCTCCTGCATCAATTATTTCCCTAAAACTACTCACTTTATCAGGTGACTTCCATCACAGCTCTCAGAGGTCTTCAATTCGGGGAAACCTTCCCTGCAGGTAGCGAAGGTCAATCCGAGCTTACCGCATTCATCAGCAACTTGTTTCATGAGTCTAAACCTGAGGCTTGCTGGGAGATGATAGCCCCTCCCCACCCTTTCTCCCGCCCCGAAGTAGAGGGGCTCAAGTTTGAGCGAGACCTCTGGGAATATTTCCTTCATCCGCCTCCATCCATCCCATCTAGGCTTAAAAGTGCTGGCGGTTACATGTCTCGCTCCGGAATTCTTTATCTCGCGGAGAAGCACATCTAATCCATCATCATTCAAGAATGGTATTATTGGATCGACTCTGACGCCCGTGGATATGCCCTCGGACGAGAGCTTGGAGAGAGCGTCAAGCCTTTTTGACGGAGGCGGGGCATTCGGTTCAAGTTTTCTGGCGAGATCTTTGTCCAGCGCCGTTATCGTAATGGTCACCGCGTCCCTCAACTCGAGTAGGAGATCGAGATCGCGTGTTACGAGGTCACTCTTAGTGATAACGAGTAGTCTTAAATCCCTGTTTAGAAATTCTCGGAGACACCCATGTGTGATTTTGAGATCGGCCTCAAGGGGGTTGTATGGATCCGAGCTATTTGACATGGAGATCAGGCAATTCTTCGGAAGCCTTTCGAGGTCATGTTTAACCTTCTTTATCAAGCCCTCTTTCGGCCTACAGTGATGAAAATCGCGTATATAGGATGAGGCATAACAATAGATACATCCATGACCGCACCCCGTATAGGGGTCGAATGAGAACTTTGGTGGACATGTGCAAAGCTTTCCCCTCCAAGGATCAAAGGGCCTAATAACGTAGGTCTTAGCCCGCATCCCCCTTCAAGGAATAGATATTCACCCGAAGACTTAAACTGAGCTGAAGAAATCTAGATAAACTGACTTTCTAGATATGGTTTTAGAATCCGCGGAGAAGGTTAAGTTTCGAGAATTACTTTTTCTTATTAATTGATTTCATTTTAGGTATATAGGATCCGATATCTAGGTGATGGAGATCGATTGTTATGAATCCTCAAGCGGTTATATGGATTATGGGTGGGAGGTGCAATCTCAACTGCGTCCACTGTTGTGCAAGTAGGTTCTCCTCTTTACAAGTCTTACCCTCGAAGAGCGATTAAAACTGATCAGGGAGCTCGCTGATAACGGCGTCAGGTATGTTGGGGGATAACCGGCGGAGAGCCATTAATCGAGAAAGACCTAGAACCCTGCATTAAGGAGATATGGGATCATGGGATTGATTGCGACATCAATACGAATGCGACGACGATAAGGTCATATATTCAAGGTCATATATAGCGTATAAGACATTCAATGGCCCGGATCCATATTGCCCATTAGCAAAAATGACCAGGAAAGTTGAGGAGATTTATCACTGACGATGGCCGGGGTTTAGGAGCTTTATGGGGGGATTAGCTGCCTTCCCTTTCTCCACTCGTGCTCTTTTCTTCCGTCTGCGTCCCCATTTTTTCCAAGGACCTTTCTCCAGCCTCCTTTACTGGCCGCACTAATATCACGCCATTCCCGTAGTCAACCTCTATTTGATCACCTTCCTTCAAGCCCAGTTTAGCCGCAACCTCACTCGGTATCGTGATCCTCCTTCCCGACAATATCCTCTGGATCTTCTTTTCGCCATTTCCCTCCGCCGCGGATTCGGAGCGTTTTGCGGGAGGTTTCATGAACTTCCGGGATAAGAGGGCGTAGAGGCCGATTCCGACGATGACCGCGGCCGTCTGCGCGAATAAGACGTTCCTGGTTAATGAGCTCTCTCCCAAGGTTGCTTGGTAAACCCTATTCAGCTCCCCATATTCCTGTTCTAGATCCGCTATCTTCTGCCTTAGGCCAGCGGCCTCAACTATCAGGTCTTCATGCCTTGATTGTAGATTCTCGTGTCTAGATTTCAGTTCAAGGTACATGGTTTTATAGGTGCTGAGTTCCGAGAGGGCCGTCTGGTAATCGCCTAGCAGGGATTGATACCTCTCCTCAATGTTGTCATAGTTTTTCATGAGCATCTCGTATCTCGATCGCAGTTTCTCGAGCTCCACGATCGTGGCCTGATGCTTGTCCCTCAAAGATTGATAGCTCTCCTCCAAGTCTTCATAGTCCTTGCTAAGGGATTCAAATTCGGCCTTGGTCTGCTGGTATTTCTCCATCAATGAAGAATAACTCGAGAGCAGTGCCCCATAGGATCCCTGAAGCTCCTCCAACTCTTGTTCCTTATCGGCCAGCTGACGCTCCAACTTCTTGATCTCATTGCATAAGTTGTTTATCTTGGCCCTGAGTTCATCGATCTGGGATTCGAGATTTTCATAGCTTTGACTCCTAACGATCGCCATATACCATTCATGGCTCAAGCCCCTCTGAACTCCATCAACTTTATAATATATCTGGAGCTTTGACCGCACATATGGATCTCTTGGACGGGCATCCGGAATGCATATCCGAATGGTTTTAGATGTCGTCCACCCAGTTGCAACGGAGCCCTCGCTAACTATCGTCTTGTCGTAGAGGATGTTTGCGGCGGAGTCGACGTGGTAATATATCGTCAGGACGGCTCTTAGGTCCGTTAGATTTTGCGAGGCCTTCATCCAGAATGTTATCGTGTAGCAGTTCCCCGTAACCATCTCCACCGGATAATCCATCCTCACCTCAACATCGTTTTCGACGACGGAGTATCCGCCGGCTTGGATGGGGGTCGTCGCCACTGCCAGTAGGAGGATGCCCAGCCAGCTGAGGGCGAATAACTCCCGATTTCTCATCTCAAAATCGATATTCCCTTACTTGCTAATAAATCAATCCGTGACAGCTGCGCTACAGCGAATGTAGTGTGAATGTATTCCGAAAGATGCCGACCCCCCATGTCGCACAAAAACTTTATCTCAGCATCTATTTCGGTAGTTGTGAAAAAGATATGTGGCATCGACGGCTCCTGATCGTGGTTTCATTTATAGTCGCCGCATCTCTGTTGATTTCCGGCTATAGCTTTTCTAGAATGTCCGGTAATGCTCAGCTGAGGGTTTTCTGCGCCGGTTCCCTTGCACTTCCATTGGAAAAGGTTGCCAGGGCATTCGAATCGGAGAATCCTGGAATAGATGTCGTGATCGAGCCTTCGGGCAGTCTTCTGGCTATTAGGAAGATCGTTGATCTTGGTAAGAGCGCCGACGTCCTCGTCGTCTCCGACTCCAGGCTCATACCAAATCTCATGATGCCGGAGCACGCCGATTTCTACATATCATTCGCCTCAAATGAGATTGTGCTGGCCTATACCGACGGGAGCAGATACTCGGATGAAGTCGCCTCGGGGAACTGGTTCCGGATACTCGCGCGCCCCGACGTGAAATTCGGCGTCGCCAACCCGAATGATGATCCATGCGGGTATAGGTCGCTCATGACAATCGCGTTGGCCGAGGAATATTATCGAAAAAGGGGATTATTCGATGAGTTGATCGCGAAAAGGTCGAATATTTTATTTGAGGAACTCGATGGTGAATTCTTCATATATGTTCCTAAAGACTTTGCGCCAAATCCTGGATCCAACTTAATTGTCAGATCGAAGGCTGAGGATTTGATAGCGCTCCTCGAGGCGGGGACGCTCGACTATGCATTCCAATATAGAAGCGTTGCGGCACAGCATGGGTTGAGGTATGTGGTGCTGCCCGCGGAAATAGCGTTAAGTGATCCGATGCTAGATGATTTTTATCGGAAGGTGCGTGTTTACCTGTTTTATGGTGCAGAGGGGCAGGAAGAAGTAGTGGGTCGACCCATCACGTATGGGTTAACGATACCGAAGAGTTGCCGGAACGTGGATCTCGCGATCGAGTTCGTTAACTTCATGCTGGGCGATGTCGGGAGGAGGATCTTCGAGGAAGAGGGCCACCCCTTTCTGGAGGAGTTCGAGGTCGTAGGCGAGGTGCCCGCCGGCATCATCGTTGGGAGGTGATCGAATTGAGGGGGGTGGATGGACTTCTCCTAATGTTTTCGGCTGCTGGCTCGTTGGTGATTCTAGCCCTGTTGATGCCCGTGGTGCTGGCGCCCTTGATGACGAAGCCATCGGATTTAGCTACGACTTTGATGGACCCCGAAGTCTTGGGAGCGCTTTCAGTCACTTTTAGCGCGGCGACGGCGGCAACGATCTTCGCGTTGATCCTCGGAGTGCCATTGGCCTACGTGATGGCTAGGATGAATTTCGCGTTCAAGGGCTTGCTGGAGTCGATTCTGAGCATCCCATTGGCGATCCCCCACAGCGTGGCCGGGATACTCGTTCTCCTAGCATATCATTCGAGGACGCCTATTGGATCGATTCTTGGAAATTTGGGGATAGTGATCGAGGACGCTGTCTGGGGCATAATCCTCGCCATGTTCTTCGTGAGCGCCCCCATCCTCATAAGCTCCGCGAGGGCCGGGTTCTCCATGATAGATGAAAACTTGGAGCACGTGGCGAGGTCTCTTGGAGCAAGCCACCTAAAGACCTTCCTCACAATAAGCCTCCCACTATCGTTCAGGGCCATTGCCTCGGGAGCGATGTTGACTTGGACCAGGGCTGTGAGCGAGGTTGGGGCCCTGCTCATCGTCGCCCCATATCCGAGGTCGATCGCCATCCTCGTCATCCAGAGGTTTGAATCATTTGGACTTTCCGCGGCCATACCTATAACGGTCATCCTTCTCGGGATAAGCCTGCTGGTGGTCTTCATCATGAACCGCGTTCTGAGGGGAGGCAGCTATCCTTGAACTCGGATGACTTTCTCCTGACCCTGAAATCCGTCTCAAAGAGATTGAGGGAGTTTAGGTTGGTGGACGTGAATTTGGATGTTAGGCGTGGAGAATACTTCGTCGTGATGGGGCCCACGGGCGCGGGGAAGACGCTCCTCCTCCAGATAATCGCCGGAATACATTACCCGGACTCTGGAAAAGTAATCTTAGATGACGTTGATGTCACGTATCTCAGCCCTGAAAGGAGGTCTATTGGATATGTTCCGCAAAACTACGCGCTCTTCCCCCACATGTCCGTTAGGGAAAACATAGCCTATGGCCTCAGGGTTAGGAAGTATTCCAAGGCTGATGTAGACGTCATCGTCAAGGAGTTGTCGAGAGAACTTGGAGTAAGTCACTTACTCGATAGGAGGGTCTCGACTCTGAGCGGTGGGGAGCAGCAGAGGGTGGCCCTGGCCAGAGCGCTTGCCATCGAGCCGAAGCTGCTCCTACTGGATGAGCCACTCGCCGCACTCGACGCCGAGACGAGGGAGGAAGTCCGGGATTATCTCAAGAAGATTAGGAGGTCAATCGCCTTCACCGCCATCCACGTGACACACGACTTCGTCGAGGCGGCTGCTCTAGGAGATAGGATGGCGGTAATGATTAATGGCGAGATAGTTCAGGTGGGGGAGCCGAGTGATGTCATGAATAAGCCGAGGAACGAGGCGGTTGCATCCTTCACTGGCTTCAAGAACATCTTCAGGGGCGCGGTGAGGGGTAACGTTGGCGGGTTGGCGGAAATAGATGTAGGAGGAATAAGGATTTACGCCGTCACCAATAGAGTCGGAGAAGTAACCGTCGCCGTGAGGCCTGAGAGCATCATCATCGCCCTTGAACCGGTTAAGATGAGCGCGAGAAACATCCTTAAAGGCGTTATCCAGGAGGTCTCCGAGATCCCCCCATTCGTATCGGTCATAGTCGACGTTGGGGTGCCCATGGCGGTATACCTTACGCGGAGCGCATTCGAGGACTTGGGTCTAGAATTGGGGAAGATCGTTTATCTGGCGTTTAAGGCGTCGGATGTTATGGTCTTCTAGCAAAAGACTTTATCCTCGGGTCGTCGCGCGCAAATATGTGAAGAGGGTCTATACGATAGGCCACTCGAATAGGGGCCTCGAAGAATTCCTCACGATCATCCGGCGGCACGGCATCCAAGTAATCTATGATGTCAGGAGTTTTCCAACGAGTAGGATCGTTCCACACTTCTCGAAACTTAAATTATCCGAGAGCCTCAGAGAGATGGGCGTCGGTTACATTTGGGATGGCAGGCTAGGTGGATTCAGGAGATTTGGGAGGGATGTGGAGGACTACGGATTAGCGACTTGTTTTAAATCAGAGGGATTTAGGGCTTATGCCACTTACCTGGTGATGAGCGATGAGGCGAGAAGGGCTGGGGAGGAATTGGCCGCGGTGGCAGAGAAGTATTTGACGGCGATAATGTGTAGGGAGAGAATACCATGGAGATGCCATCGAAAGATATTATCCGACCTCATGTTAGCTAAGGGATTTCAAGTGATTCACTTGATAGACGAGGGATGGGCCGTTGAGCACAAGCCCTCGAAATGCGCCGAGATAAGGGATGGCAGGCTGACTTATGTCTAGATCACTCCATCGGCGTGAGCTTTGCGACGTTGCTGCCCCGCGACTCATCTATCTCGACGAGGTAGAATCCGGTTCTAGGTTTCACTCCGTAGAGGATTGGGCGCCCATTCCTCTCTATGAGCCTGAGGTGGATCGAGGATAGGGGCGCCAAGTGCTCCATGAGTTCGGGATAGATCTCCCTAACGAGCCATATCACCAGAGATCCAAGCTTCATAGTCCTGGTCACTTCGAGGTTTGCCAGGGTTATCGCCCCCTTTACACCGTGGTAATGTGTTACCCTATCTACTCCAATGAGTTTAATCGGCGGATGGCCCGTGGACTTCAGGAGGAGATCCTCCATATCGGCTAGTTTCTCAAAGTCCCTCTCAGGGCTCTCCGGCTTCCAAGTTATGACGAATGACGGCAATTCCTCGTGGACTTCCTCAGCGGGCTCTATGATCCTCGTGAGGTTCGGAAGTAGGTCCTCTGGCATCCCGGCCCCCTTCACAATTTCCGCGATGCTCTCCCATCTGGTGCCGGGAGAAGGTAGCACTATGAGGGGCCTCTTCGCCGAACTGCAGTAATTGGCTATAATTGGGTTGATTATCGGGATGTAGTGATCGTGGGTCAGCCCTGGATCCACATCTAGCAGAATCGTGGAGCCTCTTCGTATCCCGCCGCCCAGCACTCTATCAAGTTGCTCCATTCCCGTCGAGTATCTCCCGCCCGTCTCCGGCAGGGGCTGATATGGCCTGGGGCCTTTGACCTCGATCGGCTTCCACGGGGGAAATACCTTTACACCTTTATGGATTGTGAAGCACGCCATCGGCATACTTATCCTCGCGCCCCTCAGCTTCGGGATCACTAGCTCTCTAAACAACCTGCCCTCGATGAACCTCATTCTGAGTATTATGATCATGGACGCGACGAATTCCTCGAACCCATATCCTATCCTCAGGTCTCCATGGGGCATCTCCTCGATAAGCAGCGTGGTGCAGTCTAGCCGCTTCACCGCCTTGGAGAGCAGAGCGTGTAGGAAGACCCTTACCTCTCTCGGGTCTCTGAAGCCCTGCAGGGCGGCGGATAGGGAGTCCACCACCAGGCGCCTCGGCTTAGCCTCCTCTATTATGCCCAGGAACTCCGAGAGAAGCGGCTTCATACCCTCCTCCCTGAGGGTGAGGAACTCCGCGAACTCGAATAACCCGCGTTTCTCCAACTCCTCGAAATTCATCCCCAGGGACCCCATGTTCTCCATGAACGTTGCCTTGTCCTCAGTCAACGACACGTATAGGCCCTTCTCCTCATACTTCGAGGCGCCATTGTAGATGAAGCTCGCGGAGAAAACCGTCTTACCTGTTCCGGGGCGACCGGCCACGATTATCAGGTCACCGCGTGGGAAACCGGGAATTATCTCGTCGAGGCCCTCCACCCCGCTTGGAATGAACATTTTAAGATTCACCCCCTTTAGAGCGGATTCTCGCAATCAATTCCACGAGCTTTTTCCGGGAACCGGCACGTTCGCCCGTCAATATTCCCATTAACTCGTCAACGGAGATGTCATCTAACTCATAGCGGGTGACGAGTTCGCTTGCTATTATCCTGAGAAAGGCCTTCGCGCCGGCCCCGAAGAATCGCGTCAGCACCCTATAGAATTCCCCGGGGTCCTCGGAGAGGAG
>JANXDQ010000034.1 GCA_025059415.1 Aigarchaeota archaeon | reverse complement strand
CTGTATTCCATTCTAGGGGGCCACCTCCTTTGCGCGCCTCACGAATAAATTGATTAAGTCCGGGTCCTTGATTCCGGGCGAGCGCTCCACGCCGCTTGAGACGTCTACCCCATAGGGCTTTACAACCTCGATGACTTCCCGGACATTATCCGGATTTAGGCCGCCGGCTATTATCGTGGGCAGCGTCGCCTTCTCCTTGATCTCTAGGCATTTAACCCAGTTCCAAGCCTTTCCAGACCCCATGCTACCGTCGATCAGGATCGCGTCGAAGCCCTTGAGGCCGATGTCGAGTTTTTCTCCCGGCTTTATGGGCTTGATCACCCAGCGGACGCCAAGAGCCTTAATATCTTCAGGGCTCGCATCGCCGTAGAGCTGCACAGCATCAGGCCTCAGTTCCTCACATATTTTCATCGCAAATCTTTCATCTTCGCCGTTCAAGACCAGGACCACGTCGAGGAATGGCGGCGCGATCTTCATAAGCTCCCTAATTCTTTCCGGCGGGAGATTTCTCGGAGAGTTTGGGAAGCCGGCGACCAGGCCAATCGCGTCCGCGCCCGCCTCAGCCGCCGCGATCAAATCGCTCTCCCTCGTTATGCCGCATATCTTCACCCTGATCACGTCCCCAAGACCCCCTTTATTTCGCGGATCTTCGACCCTATGTCCCGGGACGACATGATCGCCGTCCCGACCAGGAACTTATTCACCCCGAGTTCTAGGAACCTCCTGATGTCCGCGGCGCACTTTATTCCGCTCTCCAATATGACGCGCTCCCTCCCATCTTCGATGGACTCGATCATCTCATATGCCCTATCGAGGCTCAGGTCTAGAGTGTCGAGGTTCCTGGAGTTCACGCCCAAGAAATCGGCGTCGATCTCTAAGGCGTCCTCAAGGTCTCTCGGATCATAAACCTCCAACACGACCTCTAAATCGAGCTCGTGAGCGTAGTTCACGGCGTCCTCGAGGCTGAGATCACTGTGTCCCCGCGTGAAAACGGGGTGGATGAGGAGTATCGCGGAGGCCCCCGCGCGTTCCGCCGCCTCCACTTGCTTCCTCGAGACCAAGAAGTCCTTCATCAAGGTCGGTCTCTCTACAGTCCTCGAGACCTCGATTAGGAACTCGATGGATCCGTGGAAGTTTTCTGGATCCGTTAAAATCGATAATGCGTCCGCGCCGCCTGCGACCATCTCTTTGGCGACGATCACCGGGTCGTCTATCATCCTGATCCTCCCAGCCGTCGGCGAGCTCGGCTTTATCTCGCATATGAGGGAAACTCTATCACTCAGCGCCCGAGTTAAGCTCATTCTCCCTTTAAGATCCGGAACAATTTCCGGTAAGTCGTAATATCCAAGCCTCACCCTTTCAAGAGCCTGCCTACACGCCTTCTCTAGAAATCCCATCCAATAACACCTCCAGCCTCGATGGATCCCCGCCAGTCTCCTTCACCAGCTCGGTCAAGACCTTCAGAGCGCGGCCTGATGCGATCGCCTCCCAAGCCAACTCGACGCCAGACTTATAGTCATCCACGAGATCTGCGACTAAGAGGGCGGCCGAAGAGTTCATGAGCAAGAGGCGTGTTAATGGATGTCTTCTCGGGAAGATGCCCGAGATGGCGCTTAAGGTCTTCTTAACGGCCTCCTCCCTACTCCCCACAATTACATCCTCCACCCGCGCCTTCTCCAATCCGAAGTCCTCCGGCATAAGCTCCAAGTACTCCATTGATCCGTTCTCCAGACGCGCCGTGATCGTCTTCGAGAAGATCGAGAACTCATCTATCCCACCAGCTCCATGACATATTATCGCGTCCTCAATTCCTAAGAGCTTCATGGCCTCCGCCAGCTTAACAACATATGGCTCGGAGAATACTCCGAGAACTTGGCCGTTGATCGGTGCGGGATTAGTTAACGGGCCCAGGATGTTGAATATCGTTCTCACAGATATCTCGCGCCTAACTGGTGCGACATTCTTCATCGATGGATGGTAGCTCGGGGCGTAAATGAATCCGAACCCGACATTCTCGATGCATCGCGCAATGGTCTCCGGCTGGCATTCCAATTTCACCCCAACCTCCTCGAGGAAGTCGGCGCTCCCCGAGAATCCGGTGAAGGATCTGTTCCCATGCTTTGCCACCCTCCCGCCACATGCCGCGACGATTATCCCGGAAGCCGTGCTGACGTTAATGGTCTTAACGCGGTCTCCCCCAGTCCCACAGGTATCGATTAATCTACCATCGGACTTCACCTTGATTGGGATCGCGTATCGCCTCATCACCCTGGCCATGGACGCTATCGTCTCCGGGTCTTCGCCCCTAAGCCTCAGGGCTATGAGGAATGCGGATATCTGCGCCGGCGTCGCTTTATTGTCCATGATCTCCTCCATGCAGGATGCCGCAATCTCTCCGTCGATGCCCAATCCGTCTACCAGCTTCTTTAAGGCCTCGACGATGATCATATCTCGCCCTCCAAGAAGTTCCTGATGATCTCGATGCCGTCCTCTGTGAGGATTGACTCTGGGTGGAACTGCAATCCGACCAGGGGCGTCTCCTTGTGCCTGACCGCCATCACCTCATCGTCGTCGAGGGAGCGCGCCGTAATCTCGAAGCACTCGGGAAGATTTTCTCCATCCACCACTAGCGAGTGATATCTCCCCGCGATCAGCGGATTCCTCAATCCCTTGAAGACTCCTTCACCGTTGTGCTTTACCGGGCTCGTCTTCCCATGCATAATCCTCTTCGCCTTAACAATTTTACCGCCAAATGCGTGGACTATTACTTGGTGGCCAAGACATACCCCGAGTATGGGTATCTCTCGGGAAAGCTCCTTCACAACTTCCTGTGAAATTCCCGTAAACCTCCTCTGAGAGGGATGTCCTGGCCCAGGTGATAGGATTATCCTGTCGGGGTTTAACTCCAATATATCGTGGAGGGTGACCTTAACGCTCCTCACGACTTCAGCTCGGTGCCCGAGTTTCCCGACGTAATCGGCTAGGTTGTAGACAAATGAGTCGAAGTTGTCGAGTATGAGCACCTTCATCCAGCCACCTCCTCAAGCGCCTTAAGCAGCGCCATCATCTTATGCTGTGTCTCCATCCACTCCCGCTCCGGCACAGAATCCCACACGATCCCCGCACCAGCCTGGATCGATGCGTGATCCCCCCTCCTCACGAGAGTCCTGATGGTTATCGCGAAGTCGCAGCACCCGCTGTAGGAGAAGTAGCCAACGGCGCCGGAGTAGGCCCCCCTATCAACCGGCTCGAGCTCGTTTATTATCTCCATGGCCCTCGGCTTTGGCGCTCCCGATACGGTTCCGGCGGGGAAGACGGACTTGAAGGCGTGATACATGTCCATCCCAGGTCTAAGCCTCGCCTCTACGCGCGAGACCAGGTGCTTCACGTGGCTATACTTGACGAGTTTCATCAGTTCCGCGACCTTGACCGATCCCGGCTCCGCCACCACCCCCAGGTCGTTTCTCGCCAAGTCGACGAGCATGACGTGCTCAGCCCTCTCCTTCTCATCCCTCATCAATTCCTCATCAGACCTCGCCTCCTCCTCGGGGTCCCGCATTCTAGGCCTCGTGCCAGCTATCGGGAATGTGACGGCGGTGTTTCCCTGAACCCTGATCAACATCTCGGGGCTGGAGCCCACCAGCTCCTCATCCATTAGCCTGACGTAATACATGTATGGCGAGGGATTCATCTCCCTGAGGGCCTTGTAGAATGGGAGGAGGTCGCCCCTACCCGTGAACTCAAGCCTCCTAGAAAGGACTACTTGAAAGATTTCCCCGGCCTCTATGTAATCTTTACCCGCCTCCACGATTTTCATAAACTCGTCCTTGGACAGGTTACTCCTCGGCCCGCTATAGGTCAAGCGGCCTTCACCATCACCTCCATCTTTGAGAGCCTTGATTAACTCCGGGAGCCGGCTCTCGCCGAGATAACAGTAATAATAGGTCCTGTTCACGTGGTCGTATACTAGGGAATCATCGAATAGGCCGAATCTCATCATTGGGAGATCGGCCTCCAGCTCTCTAACGAGCTCCAGACCACCATTCCAGAGATAGCAGGACTCGTAGGAGACGTAGCCTACCAGGCCTCCGACGAACCTTGGGGCATAGGCGATCTTCCGCGATGGGGCTACGAGTTCCTTCAACGTGTCGAGGGGGTCACCGTCGAGTTCCTCGATCGATCCATCTCTGGCGATCCTCGTGTATTCCCGATAGACCTCGATCATTAGCGCCGGGTCGAATCCGAGGAAGCTGTATTCGGCGAGCCCTTCCGGCCCCTCCACAGACTCCAACAGGAACGTGCTGAGATACCTTCCCTTTAGTGCCTGGAAAATCTCAAAGATAGAGTGGTCGAGGTCTACTCTCTGGATCCTGAACCCGGTCTCATGTCTCCGGAGGCCAAAGACAGCCACCCTTCATGCCTTTTCGGCATCAAAGCCACAATATAAACATTGAAGATCTAAGTTGATCAATAAAGCCGGAAACGCGTCCCCAAAAGCATCGGACGCGCAGGAGAATATGAAAAGTGTCTGGAGAGGAATTTAGCCGAAATGGGCCGGGTGGGATTCGAACCCACGACCTCCGCCGTCTCCCCTCATCGCTCCAATGCGATGTAAGGGCGGCGTCATTGCCTCTAGACTACCGGCCCGCGAACTCTATCTTTAAGCGGCATCATTTAAAAATTTAAACGGGCTCGTCCCTATGGTTGGGGGTTGTTTTTGGATGCGGGTGAGGCTCACCCTGGCGCTCTATGATAGACCCGGAGTCTTGCTCAGGGCTTTGCAGGAGATAGCCGTGAATGGAGGCAACATTATTTCGATAATTCACCGCAGAGATAGGATCACGTCCGGCTACGTCCCGGTGAGCATAAATGTGGAGTTCCCCGATGCGGCGAGCCTCGATAGGGCTAAGATGGGAATAGAGGGGGCCGGGATACCGGTCATCGAGGCGGAGACGTTGGAGAAGGCGATAACGACGATGATAATTGTCGGATGCGTTGATGTGGAGACCCTGCTCAAGCGTGTGCAGGAATTGGGCTCGAGGGTCGCGGCCCTCTCGATGACCGGTGGAGCGGCCTCGCCGTGCCTCAAGTTGGTGGTCGAGACGCCTTCGGGTAAACTCCGCCCACTAGTAGACGTGCTCGAAAAATTGGCCGAGGAATGGAACGCCCTCCTAATAACCGAGGGGTAATCGACATGATCAAATGCATTATTGTCGGATATGGTTTCCTGGGGAAGAGGTTGGCGAGGGAGCTCGCCGCCGGGAAGATCGCCGGCGTAAAGCTCGCCGGAATAGCCTCCTCAAAGGGATACATCTATCGAGCCGATGGATTGGCCCACGAGGATCTGCCCGAGCGGATTGATCGGGCACGGGGCTTCGAGGAGGCCCCCGCATCCGAGATGATAAGAAGGGAGCTCGCCGACCTGCTAGTCGAATTGACTCCGACGAACATCGAGAGCGGTGAGCCCGGCCTAAGTCACATTAGGCAAGCCCTGGAGGAGGGGATGGACGTGGTGACGGCGAATAAGGGGCCGATAGCCCTGGCCTTCGAGGAACTCTCATCACTCGCCGAGGAACGCGGCTCCCTGCTACTATACGAGGCGACCGTCGGCGGCGGAATCCCCCTGATCTCGCTCCAGAAGCGCTGCCTGATGGCCGACGAACTGCTCTCTCTCAGGGGCATATTGAATGGGACGACGAACTATATCCTGAGTAGGATGCACTTCGAGGAGATGACATTCGAACTCGCGTTGAGGGAGGCCCAGATGCTCGGGATAGCTGAACGCGACCCAACCCTGGATCTGGAGGGTGTGGACACGGCGCTGAAGCTCTTGATACTCGCGAATAGCTTGATGGGGTTGAGGAAGAAGCTGAGCGAAGTGAAGATAAGGGGGATAACCAAGGTGACGAGCGAGGCGATAGCGGCCGCGAAGGAGTCCGGGATGACGATAAAGTTGATAGGGGTCGTGGGTGAAAACGGGTTATCCGTCGCGCCCAGGCTCATCAGGTTAAACGATCCACTTTGCGTCCACGGGACCCTAAATGCGGTCAACTTCAACCACAGGATACTCGGAAACCTCACGATCATAGGCGAGGGCGCGGGAGAATCAACGGTCTCAGCTTTGCTAAACGACATTTACGAAGTGGTCAGAGCCCGGTCGAGACGCCTGTGACTCGCGCATCGGCTACACGTCACTCTTCTCTTCTCCACACCCATGTGTCACCAACCCATCTCAAGCCGAGCCTTTCCTTAACTTCCCTAATTTTCTCCTTAACTCCTCTGAAAAACTCTTCATCGGCGAAAATCTTTTCACCATACTCTAGCGCGTCGAATATTATCAGGTTGGGTTTTTCGAGCTCCATCAAGAACCTGTTAACGCTAAATCCATGAGGATCTATTCCGGGCCGCTTCAACCTGGTGAAATTTTCCCCCGGGTCATCTGAGAGGTTCTCGGCCACGATGAGCAGATCTATGTCACTACTCTCCATCCATGTTCCTCTTACAAGGGAGCCAAACAATATTACGAGTTTCAAGTCAAATTCCCGCTTAAGCTCCCCAAGATACCTGTCAAGCTCCTCGTATTTTTTCCTTAAAATATCTGACAAGGGTTTCAGCCTCCCTTAAGGCCTTCTCGGCGTCCTCTAATCCATAGTAATCAACTGGAGCCCCTGAGTAAAATGTGTTTACATACCTTGATTGAATATAGTGTCTGTCGAGGTTTAGGGCGTGCCTTTTAAACTCCTCTGGGATCTCTACACCCTGTTCTCGCATTTTCTCAAGCAAATCGGTTACGCTGTGCCCTCGTGCCTCTATCCCAAATGATGTCAAGATGGCCTTAGCCGCATACTCGACGGCTTGGTGGGCGAAAAAGCATGAAGCCCAGTAATGCCCATCTCTCTTAGAGTCTCTAGCCTGAGATAATGCCGCGTCCGCCTGTTTAAGCCAATCGGTAACCCTTCTCATAGTTTTCTAATAAAACTCCGCCCCGCTCCACATTTAATCTTTATCTGGACTATAGATTCGGAAACTAGACTTCCTCGAATTTACCTATAAACCTCTTATACCATCTTTGAAATTCCCCATCTGACACGATATGCAGTTCTATTGGCGTGTGGTAGCCGAGCTTCTTGCGGATTTCGGATTTCAATTCCGCAATTTTCTCTCTATCGAGGTCGCAGATCACCAGGATGTCTATGTCGCTTAGTGCTGTAACTTTTCCCTCGACAACCGATCCGAAGACCAGCACCCTCGCATCCCGACACCTCTCCATGACGATGTGCTTCACCTTTTCCGCCAGTTCCCGATAATTCTTCAGGTGTTCCATGATCTCCTTGCCCGATTCAATGTATTGGTCAAACATCCCTAAATGCCTCCTCAAATCTCTTAGCAAACCTCAGCATTTCCTCGACCTCCCTTCTCTCATATCTTCTTGGGAGATACCTCGAAACTATATACGCATCCTCGATCTTTGTGAGGTTCATTATCTCCGCGTCCACGAACTCCGCTAACCCCTTTTCGGGAACGATTTTATCGAGTTCTCTTATGAGGCGTAGAATTGAATGGGTTCTCGGATATGTACTGGTCTTTACCAAGAGTTTGTATTTAAGGAGGAGCTGACAGAATTGCTCGATATTGAATGCCGCGAGGTCGTATTCCCCATCGACAAAGAGCCTTTCTGCATTGCGTAGAAATGCGTAAGCCCGATCCTTGAGTATTTCCACTTCATCAATAGATGACATCCAGCGATCCATATGGGTTGCCATCGATATATTAAGCTTGGTTTCCATCAAATCCCTTCCACAATCATTTCCTACTTTTTCTCCTCTTCTTCGGCCTGAGCCTGAAGTAGAGTAGCGCGATGAGTATCGGGATTAGGAGGAGCATGGAGCTTCCGATCGTGTAGATGTCGGTGTATCCGCCGGCTTGGGTCGTCGCCGTCTGGGTGGTCGTTTCTGTTATGATTTCCATCCGCTGAACTTCTACCCGGATGGTTCCGCTCTTCGCGGTGTTGCTGAATTTGTCTATGGCCACGGCGCGGATTTCCGCAGCCTGATACTCGAGGTTGACCGTGGCAGCGTAGAGGCCGTCTCCGATATTCTCCATCTCAACGCTCTGATTCTGCTCCGGCCCGATTATCCCCTCGTAGAGTATGATTAGGACTACGCGGCCGAGGTCTTCATCCGGGTCGGTGGCCTTGGCCGAGGCCTTGAATGTGTTCCCGCCGAGCCGCTCCACCTTGAAGTCCATTATCCTCGGGGGCCTTGAGAGCGGCACATATCCTATCCTATGCGTGGTGGATTCCGTGAACCAGATCTTGTCACCGGAGAGCGCAGACCCCATTATCCTGCCGCCCACCTTGATCTCCCTTTTCTCTGAGCCCTCTATCTCGCCTACAACCCACCTCGATGGCGATACGTAGACTATCCTGCCATCTGGGATGACGTATAGCGCTATGTCCAAGCTTGAGGCTTCTTCGAGCTTCCACCTGGCCTCCACCCTGAGGGCGTTGGACATCTTCAGGATCTCGTCCTGCGTCGTGGCGATTACGGCGCCTCCCTCGAGCCCCCTTATGGCCACGGCCTCCGCGTCGATCCCGCCGGTCTTCACCTCGCCCCGCTCCAGATCCATGGATACGATCGTCTTCAGGTCTCTGCCGATCGCCCAGAGCCTTTGGCCATGGACCGATATGGAGCCGGATCCATAGGATGACGCGGCCTCCACCCTCTTCACCAATTCGGGGACCGAGGGGTCTACGGCGACGACGATCTCCTCGTCGGGGATGGTTGCCCAGAATAGCCCGTCGGCCGATTCCAATGCGTGGACTACGCCGGGCAGCTCCAGTTCCCGGGATTCCCCGGTTTCGAGGTCGTAGATTACCAGCTTCTGGAGTCCGAGGGGCGCGAGGGCGAGCCACCTGCCGGATACCTCCATGTCGCCGACGTCCCTGGGCGCGGGGAAGCTCCGGGTCTCCCCCGTCTCCGGGTCCAGGATGGATACGGAGGCCTTTGCGGGGCTGTATATGACGAGTTTCTGGCCGTAGGCCGCGATGGGGCCGGGCGCGATTTCCGGGTATTCCTCGGGCAGGTAGATGGGGTTGGAGATGGCGGCGGCCTCCAGGAGGCAGGAGATCACCGTTAGCGCGGCGAGGACTGTGATGGAGGACTTTGGGAGGCGCATATCTTCTCGGAGCATGGGGTCTCCGCCATCATTTAAATGAGCGCGGCTATTTTATGGTTCCAGGATTTTGGAATTCCGCGGTCTAGGCCATTTATCGGGGACTTTATCGGCTTTTTCTAGGTGTTTTCTTCGTATTACTGGAATGTTTTGGTTCTAATCTTTAGAACTAGTCTAGAATGGGTTGGGTTAAATAGGTCTGGGATCAGCTGAGACCCGATGAATAGGAAAATTGGATCGTATATTCTCCTAGCGCTGCTTGTCCTATCGACGATCGCGGTAGCCGTTCCACTGATCGCGACGCCTGCGAAGTCACAGGGCACCTACTCCGCCTGGCTGAAGGTCGTGACCACCTCTTGGGATGGAGCTGCTTGCCCGGGTCTCGGCCCATCGCCCATGTGTCCGAAGGGCTTAGGCTTCGCCGACAGGTTCAACGTCACCGGTCAGGAGGCCTTCGTCGAAGTATACAGTATAAAGTATGATACTTTGGCCGTCCAGCATGAGGGAGGCCCCTTCGAGCCCAATGAGACCGGGTTCGTCAAGATCTCCTGGTCCGCCGACCCGTCCGAGCACGCCTTGATGATAGTGGTCAAGGCGAAGAGCTACTACGGAGAGAGGATCGGAGAGGGCGAACTATGGAAAGGAATAATCATGTACGCTTTGTTCATACCGCCATCAAACCCGGCAACGGACTACGGCACCTTCGCAAAATGGCTCGGGGTATTCACAACCTTCAAACCCCATATCGGGTGCACCATTAAATGGCAACTTCTCGTGGAACATGGAAGGAAAATATATTGTCGTCGGAAACACCCTGGACTTCAAGGGGCCGCTCGACTACTTGGTCTATGAGAATTGGAATAATGCCTCTTACTTCGCCGAGGTCTTCGGAGCCGAGACCGCCGCGGGAACGCCCTCGAACGCCTGGGTCGCCAGGGCAGCCAAGATCTTCAAGCTCTTCCACGTCCACTCCTGGTACGGCGTAAAGGACAACGTGAGCTTCGCCCAGATCAAGGTCTTCGACCTGGACCACACGGACCCGGCGTCGGAGGCCTCGCTGATACAGGCCGCGGTGACCGGAGAAGACGGACAATCCAGATACACCCGCGAAATCTACCCGACGAGCGCAGGCCTCACCGATGGGAGGTTCGAGAACAACAAGCTGGTCCCGATACCGCTCCAGATATTCAACCTAAACAACAAGACCGTATTCCACGGAGGAATAGCCGCAGGTGGACAAGTCGGCGCGCCGCACCTGAACGCCACGGTGAGAGTATGGTGGGAAACAGTAATGGTAAACCAGACAATATACTATGGAAAAATCATCAATGGAACACTTGGTGCGATCTCAGTAGCCGGCACAAACAAGAATAGGCCGACA
>JANXDQ010000033.1 GCA_025059415.1 Aigarchaeota archaeon | reverse complement strand
CCTGGATGCGGTAAAACCATTTTCTCGATACACTTCATTCACCAAGGAATTTTGGATGGCGATAGATGTATCTACGTTACGACGGAGGAGAGCCGCGAATCCATAATAAATCAAGCGGACCAATTCAACATGAATTTCCGACAAGCTGTCGAAGGGAAGAAGCTCATAGTAATAGATGCCTTAATGGGCATGGATGATCCCTGGAGCCTAAAATCATTGGACATGGAGGCCCTGGTCACCAAGTTAATTGAGGCGAAAAAGGAATTGGGATATGGTAGGGCAAGGGTGGCGATAGATAGCCTCTCAGCATTCTGGCTCGATAAACCAGCCATGGCCCGGAGATACAGCTACTACCTCAAGAAGGTTTTATCCAAGTGGAACTTCACGATTCTCGCCGTGAGCCAATATGCGATAACGACCTCGGAGAGCTTTGGATGGGGGATAGAGCACATCGCCGATGGAATAATAAGGTTCAGGAGGATCCTCAGGGGAGGAGAACTAAAGAGATTCGTGATAATCGAGAAGATGAGACAGACCAACCACAGCAGGTACCTGCATGAAATCGACATCAGGCCTGGAATAGGCTTAACAGTGATCGGAAAAATTGAGAGAAGAGCTGAAGACAACAAGCTCCCACCGGAAGTTACCCGGAGAATATTAGAGGCAAAGCGGAGGTCTGATGAAATCTTATGAATTGGGAGGAGATCAGGCGGCATTATTTGAGATCGGATGTGGAGAGAGAAATTTATGAGTACTGCCGAGATCGGTGGGTGGCAATCCATTGTGAGGCAACGGATGAACGAGGGCTACAGATAATGATAAGGTATGAGGGAAGGGCGAGGCGGCCACTAAAGATCGCGACGGACCGGGACGTCAAGAGATTAATGGAAAAATATGCTGAGCTTAGGCCCCGCGCATTTTACGCCACGATCCACACCTACTCCAAAATATTTAACTCAGGGGATCTACTCGATAGAGAAAATATATCCCTCTCTTCCCCGACTTGGGACATCGACCTCAAAGATGGCGGCTGGAAAGATGTAGTGGAGAAGGCTTCTGAGATAGTGGGCCTCTTGGAGAGAGAAGGCATTGTGAAATCGCTATTTATTAAGTGGAGTGGTAGGGGTGCACATGTCCACATAAACCCTAACGCCTTCAGCGATGAGATTAGGAAGAAAATAGATCCACTCGACATAGCCTACTCAGTAACGCAATATATCGTGAATAGGCTGCGCCCTGGCACCAACGTCACCGTGGAGAATAAAATTGACATACAGAGGGTGTTTACCGCACCACTCTCATTTCATAGGACCATTGATAGGGTGGCCGTGTGCCTTCCACCAGACTCACTAGGCGAATTCGACATCAGTTGGACCGATCCAAAGATGTTTAAACATTTCCCTGATTCGTGGCGGAGATTCGAGCCCGGCGAGGGGGACGCGTTGGCCGAGAAAGCATTCTTCGCCATAGGCCCTTACATTAGAGAGGGGTCGAGGAGGCGTAAACATAAACCACTTGACCAAGAGGTCCTCGAGGCATTCAGGAAATTTGGTGGAGAACTTTAACTCAGGGCGCCGATTATCAGGTAGAGGAAGTCGCCGAATCCTATGTATACCAGGAAGCCCGCGGTGATGAATATCAGCAGCGGGATTCCCGGGGTCATCCAGCAATCATCCCTATTTGCCTCCTTGAGCTCTAAACCGAACAAATTGAAATCGAACATCCTCTTTCCATCCCTTTCCCCCTCCATTAGAAACCAGAACCTCTTTACTCGAGCTTTCTTCAGGCGCACCCCTAGGAACATGGCCGCGATCTTTCTGAGGATGCCTTCGTGCTCGAAGTCCTTGAAGATCCTCTCACCTCTAACGAGCCCCGATATATTCCATAGAAACATCGCGAGCAATAATGTCAATGATAATAGTAGTCCATTTGAGAGAGAGGCTAATCCCGTGAATGGGTGAAGGGAACGTGGAGAATAGTAGATTGGCAGGCTAATTGAGATGGTTGCTATCGCCTTTGCATCAGCCCCACCATATAATCCAAAATAATAGAATGCGAAAGCCAGCCCGGATGCCAATATTATCGAGAACGCGGAAAGGATGACTAGGTTAAGGTTCCACCGCATCAGGACATCGGCGGCAGTCAATGTCCCTCCCAGCGCACCGCAGATGATCCAGACTTTATCCTCGACCTCCCTTGAAACCCAATCCCTGTAGGACGCATAGATCATCCCAGCGGATATTACAATTATCCTAAACGCATCCAGGGGCGTCAAGGGGGCTCAATCCTCCGTGATCCTATCAAATTTCTTCATGACCTCGGGGATCTCATCGATTAAATCCGTCGCTATTATGTGGAGCCCCATTCTCGATGCTGCGAGTTCTCCGGCTTTTCCATTAATCCATGCTGCTGAGGCAGCGGCCTTGAAGGGATCTAAGCCCCACGCGAGGAACGCGGCCACTATCCCTGAGAGCACATCCCCCGTCCCGCCGGTCGTCATGGCTGGGGACCCGGTCCTATTTATCGCCGCCTCCACGCCATCCGATATAATGTCCACCCTCCCCTTAAGCAGGATCGTCACCTTAATCCTCTTAGCGCTCTCCATGACCAACTTAACCCTCTCCTCCAGCTCTCTTGGAACCTCCACGCCAAAGAGACGCTTGAATTCTCCAGCATGCGGCGTTAAGACCACCTTCCCACCAGAAACATGTTTCAAGATTCCGGGATAAAGGGCGGTTGCATCCAAAACTATGCCCCTTTCAAGGGCCATTGCTTCCTCGACGAGGAGCTCGATGCCGGGCTCACTTCTGGACTCCAGCCCAGGCCCGATCACGACCGCATCAACTTTGGAGAGCATCTTCAGGGCCCTCCTCACGGCACCCTTTGTCAATTTCACGTCGGTGAGTGGGATCGCTATTATAGTCGGTGAGAGCGCCCTAATCGATGGAACGACCTTTTCTGGGGCCGCGATGTATGCGAGGTCGACTCCGCACCTCAAGGCGGCCATGGCGGCGAGGAAGGGCGCACCGTGATACATCCAGCCCCCGCCAACGACCATGACCACCCCATTCTCCCCTTTATGGGAACTTGCCCTTCTAGGCTTAATGCACTCCTTCACAAACTCTTCATCTATCTCCAAGGACATCTGCCAAAAGATATTGGCCTCTAAGAGGATATAAAATATGAGGATGATGTGTTTGCTTTTACTTTTTCTTGGCCATCTTCTTTGGCGTTAGCGTTATCTCGATGATGCTGACGCTTCTCGGCCTCCCGTCTTGTCCAACCCTGCCTTCCTCGGTCCCGATGTTCACGGCCTCTATGTCGGCTTCCTTGAAGAACCTCCTCGTGACCACTTGGGCTACGTCAACAGCCTTGCTTATCGCCCTTCCACGTGCCTTCAAGACCACCTTCTTCCCTTCCGTCAGGGGCATCGTCGTCGCCAGAACATAATTCATGGTCGGTTTCCTCCCGATGAGAATTACGGCTTCAAAGGCTTCGCCCATCTGATCCACCTCGCACAAGGCTTAGCTCATCCCTGAGTTATTAAATATTTCCCCAATTAGTCAAGTCTACCAGAGAGGTTGAACGGCCTCCCCTCCGCCAGAATTTTATCGGGGATCCTCGCTTTCCACGTGGTTAAGAACTGTGAATCCCTATTCTTATCCCTCATATTGTCTGGGAGCATCCTCGGGATTTCATCTTGGATTGGATACCATCTACCGCATTCCCCGCAGGATAACAGCCCCGTAACGATCTCCTTCTTCCAGCATTCCTCGCAGTCAGGCTCGTTTATTAATTCATCGATTCTCGAGGCCTCATATCCGCAATAAATCTCGCATTTCTTTGACTTAGATGTTTGCTCGATTTCCCTCGTCTCAAAAACGTGGAGAACTAGGGGGAAGTGCCTACACATTGGGCATATGAGTAAATCCATGAGCCTGTATTTCATCTCTCCACCCGGATGCTGGATAAATATTGTCAGGAATTAAGGTTTATCAGGGAACGTCCCCCCAACCTGCTGAATAACCTTGAGCCGCGAGGTAAGGATTACCCCGAGAAATTATCTTCCGTTGGTCCTCTCGCTAGCTTTAACCTGGCTCATCACATTACTAGCTGGCTATGCTGAAATGAGTCTTCCGAGGCCTCCCATTACACCGATCGAGGAACCCGCGCCCTCAACCCCTCCCAGCCAAGCCCTAGTAAATCCAGCTCCCTATCTGAATACACTCATAGTCATAGGCTTGATCACCGCCTCTGGCATACTCATACTTTACATCGCTCGGAAGAAGAGGAATATTTTCAGGGTTCTCATCAGTATCCTTATTTGGCTGATCTCATTCGGCGTGACCAACATCTACATCCTAAACCTCGCCTTAATAATGGATTTTCAGCTACTCCGCTTCTGGCTTCCCTTATCGGTCTTAGCAGCATCTCTTGTAACGTATTCCTTGTTGATGAGGGGTGAGTTGGCCTCGTCCATCGCCGCCTCCTACATAGCATCCGGCGCAGGCGGAACCATAGGAATGAGCATACCCTACTGGACATTCATGATCCTAATTGTAGGGATCTCTGCCTATGACATATTCGCGGTCTACCGCGGCCACCTCTCAACGCTCACGAAGGAGGACGCCTCTCTACTCAAGGGGCTGACGATAGAGGTGGGCGACGTAGTGGTTGGAATGGGCGACCTCTTCTTCTACTCATTAACCCTAGCCGCCATATTCTGGAACCTCGGCTACATCCCAGCGATCGCCGGAACGACGTGGATACTCATAGGCTACGCCATCACATTATACTGCCTACAACGGAGAAGAATCCTCCCAGGACTTCCAATACCCCTCCTCGGAGCACTAGCCCTCGCATTCCTCGCGAAAACCCTTTCAGCCCTCACCTTGCTTCCATGAATCCCCATAAGAGCCTCAACGATTGGACACCGGACGTATAAGTAGTGATGCGAGGGATATCGACCTATCTAATGCCTTCACCATAAGGCGGATAATTGCTAATACCTCTTTTCTATGGTTTCTCGAGGCTTAATATCGTCACATATGCAAAGTGCCCGGTTCCTCCGACATTATGTATTAGCGCCTGTCCCCTCTTAATTGGCGCCTGTCTGCCCTTCTCCGCCTCCTGTCTAAGCTGTTTAACGGCTTCGTGGACCATTGCGAGCCCGGAGGCGCCTATTGGGTGGCCCTTGGCCTTTAATCCGCCATCAATATTGACGGGGATGACTCCGCCGATGTAGGTCTGCTCCTCCCTCGCCAGCAGGTATCCTTTCCCCCTATCAGCGAATCCTAGGTCCTCGTAGGCCAATATCTCGGCTATCGTGAAGCAGTCGTGGACCAGCGCGAAGTCAAAGGATTTCCGGGGATCATCCACCCCGGCCTTTTCATAGGCCTGTTTCGCCGCCTCAACGGCGCTCTCCAACGAGAGGAAGTTCTTCCTCATGGTCAGGTTCGCCGTCCCCGTCGCTACTCCCTGAGCCTTTATCCAGGTGGGGGTATCGGTCAGCTTTGAGGCCACCTTCTCCGAGGCGATTACCGCGGCGGCCGCCCCGTCTGTAATGGGCGAGCAGTCATAAAGCTTCAGGGGCCACGCGACATATCTGGATTTCAGGACATCCTCGATCGTTATCCTCTTCTGGAATTGGGCTTTCGGATTCATGGAGCCGTAATAATGATTCTTGACGGCGATCTTTGCCAGGTCCTCCTCATTGGCGGCGTATTCTTGGAAGTAAGCGGTCGCGAACAAGGCATAATAGGCTGGAAAAGTCAACCCGAAGTTCTCGAATTCCCAGAAGAAATTCCCTCCCCTGCCGAGCAGCTCCACAACCTGCGAGGTCTCCGATTCATTCATCCTCTCCGCCCCAACGGCCAACGCGATGTCGGCAACACCGGATGCAACGGCCATATATGCCGCGTTTAAAGCGGCGCTTCCGGACGCGCAAGCGGCCTCAACCCTCATGCCGCCCGTTGGGGTCAATCCCGCATACTCGCATACTATTGGGAGTGGGAAGAATTCCGAGCTCCATCCACCGATATTGGCGAAGGCGACGTATTTCACGTCCCTCCTATCGATGCCCGCATCCTCTAAGGCGAGGTGTATGGCCTCCGCGGCGAGCTCGGGTAACTGGTGTTCCAGATCCCTTCCAAACTTCGTCATCCCGACGCCCACTATGGCTGCGCTCATCACGCTCTCCAAGGTTTAGAACTTCATTTAACCATTTCCCTACGCCGGGAAATCGTTTTTAATACCCCACATCCGATTAATGGGTGCTGGAATGGCGATTAAGGCCATAATCTTCGACTTTGATGGCACGCTCGTGAACGCAAGGCTCAAGGTAAGGGAGGCGAAAGATGAATTCATCAAGAAGCTCCGGGAGCTGGGTTTCACTCTGGAAAACTTGGATCCCAAAACGCCATTAGAGTTAATAATGCAGCTCTTAATCGAGAAATATAGCATTAGTCGGGAATCCTTGATGAAGATGCTCGATGAATGTTTCCAGCCCTATGAACTTGAAGTCTTCGAGAAGGCCGAGCTCAGGCAGGGGGCACGGGAGATCATAGTGAAGTTGAAGGAGAAGGGATATCGGCTTGGAATCGCGTCAAATAACGGCAGGATGATTGTGCGGCGCACGCTGGAGAAGCTCGGCATACTCGACTACTTCGATGCCATCGTCGCGAGGGGTGACGTGGATAGGATAAAGCCCGACGGCTCCTCAATCTCAGAATGCATTAAAAGGCTTGGAGTGAAGCCCTGCGAAGCGGTATACGTCGGAGACATGGCCATGGACGTCGTGGCGGCCAGGAATGCTGGTGTCCACGTAATAGGGGTACTGGGAGGCCTAGACTCGAAGTCCTCCTTGGAGAGAATTAACCCAGACTACCTCATCGAGGATTTGAGCCAGGTCATCCAAGCCATCGAGGCAATCGAGAAAAGGGAGATGACTTATTAGACCGCGATTATCAACATTGTCACGAGTTGGCGGATAAAATTGTTCCCGACACGAGTATCGTGATTAATGGGAGGCTCTCATGGCTCATAGAGAGCGGGGAGCTTACCGGACACGAGATCATAATCCCACTCGCGGTCATCGACGAGTTACAAGCACAAGCCTCCAAGGGACGGGATGTGGGTTTCAAGGGACTTGAGGAGGTGAAGAAGATCAGGGAGCTAGCCGAGAAACATGGGATAACCATACGATTATCCGGGGAAAAGCCGAGCATAGAAGACATCAAGCTAGCGAAGAGCGGCCGGATAGATGCCTTGATAAAAGATGTGGCGAAAAAAGAGGATGGAATACTCTACACCTCGGATTATGTACAGGCGTTAGTCGCTGAGGTGGAGGGAATACGAGTAAAATACATCGAACCCTATGAAAAAGTGGAGAAATTTCCTTTCGAGAGATACCTCGTCCCAAACATCTACAGTCTCCACTTTAAAACGGGATCGCCGCCATATGGCAAGCAATTAAGAAATGGAAATCTCCAGATCGTCAAGCTCGGGGAGGAACTATGCACAGAAGAAGACTTAAACATGATAATCGACAGCTTTTCCGCGGCATTAAGAGTAGGAGAGGGATACGATGTAACGCTCCTAAAAACAGGAGCTACAGTAATAGAATCAGACGATTATCGAATAAGCGTTGCAAAACCACCTTTCTCCGACAGCCTCGAAGTGACGATCCAGATAAATCCACTCAAATACCTCATCAAAGAGGAGGTCTTTGAGACGATAATCCATGAAGCCTCCAAATTTAGGCGTGGGATAATTATGGTTAACCATGATCGCGTTTATACTTATCCGATTGCAAAGTTGTTAGCGCGGCAATTATGGGAATGTGGAAATATAGTCAAGATTATTGGGTACTCGAGGAGGTCTCCTACCTCTGATGCGGCAACTTATTATGGGCCCTTGGACGGCGACCTAGAGAAGGCGATAGAATTCTTGCTGCTGAGCGGGGTTGACTACGCAATACTTGATGAAATTAGGAGGTCGAGGGATCTAAAGTTGATCCAAGAGCTCCGTGAGGCGGGCTTAGGGGTCATCGCCTTCATGGCCGCTGACGATATATCCGCCTGCCTAAAAAGAGTTATAGAATCCATTGGATTAACAGCTCTCCCAAAAATGATAGAGATATTCGCATGCATTGGAGTTGGAGGGTTAAAGCTATATCACGTCAACTCGGAGATTAGGGTTCCAACAGGTCTAAGCCCAACGAACCCCTCCAGACCCATCATAGCGCTATCGAGAGACGATAAAATAGTGATGGAGGCATTTGAGATTGAGGGGCGGATCGTGATTCAGGAACTCGATGATGTGGTTAAGAGGCTTAACATTCTCAAGGCCTCGCTCTTGAGGGTGATGGGGAAGATCAGGAAAATTGATCGACAAGCCCGCTTAAAGTCCGTGGGTTTAGACAGGGTGGTGATCGGGGTTTCAGCTTCCAAGCTGCCGAAGCTTCTGGAACTCGCCCCAACATTGACCGCGGAAATCGGTTTTACACTCGAATTCACCGCCTGAAATGTTGATGTAACGTTTTTTACCTCCTATGTCCCGGTCTTTAGCGATGTCTTATCGCAGGCGGTCGACTTTGGAGAAGTTCATTAAGGGTCTGAGATCGGAGGCCGCCGAGAGATTATTGTTGGCGATCTTGATTATCTTTGCCATGGCGTTTTTCAGCGGCGTCACCTACTCTTTAGTCACGAAGAACCCCATATCGATAATATACCTCGAAGGAGGCGTTATGAGGATCTTTGTCTGGAGCCTGTTAATGCAGACTCACGCCGAAACCATCGTCGTATTCATCTACTACGCCATAGGATTTTCCGGCCTCCTCCTCTATGTCAGAGCCGTCTCCAGGCCATCCGACCCTAGGACGACGAAATACATGCTCTTCTTCAGCTTCATCCTCCTCCTTCTCGCGAGCCTAGGCCTCTACAATGCCTTCATCGAGAAATTCATAGCCCCTAGTTAGCCTGGGGTGACGCCGGATCTAGTTATCCTGAAATAGACCTCCTGCCCGCCCTCCGGCTTCTCTAATATTATCCTGCTAAGTGGCTGGCCATGTGCTCTCTCAACCCTGAGAACATAATCCGACCAATGGGTCAGGATTCGGTGGGCGACCGCCCTTGCCTCACCTTTATCCGGGACGCCGTGTACCTGCCCTATCAACACTATTGCCACGTCATCTCTTAAGGCCGCCTCTTTCAGCACCGCGATCTGGAACGCGAGCCTCTTGTAAATGTTGATGTCGGATTTGACATCGCCCGAGAGCTCCATCCTATGGAGATAGGTGAAGTCATCGAATACCACGAGGGGGGCTGGGGGATGTTCATCGAGGATCTTAAGGATGACCTCCTCTTGCTGGAGGAAGTTCTCCACGCTCAATAAGTAAATCTTCTCACCATCCACGCGATTCGACTCGACGATTTGGGATAATCGAAGTGGATGGAGCTTTCCAAGACAGTCGATGTATGCTGCCGAGGCTATTCGAGCCGCCGAGGCGCAGATCTTCAAGGCCAAGCTGGTCTTCCCGGACTTCTCCTCCCCATAGATTAGAGTAATGGCTCCCGTTTTGACTCCTCCACCTAGTTCGTCATCGAGCTTTGGAAGACCCGTGGAGACCCTCATTACCAATAGTTAATTATAGAAAGATGGAATAAAAGATTCGCGCGGCTCGATTTTATGGCCATATTCCGAGGGAGTTCACCGCCTCAGCGACTCTGTGAACTGCGAGTAATAGGGCTCCCTTCCTCAGATCAACCTCGTATCTACCGGAGTATTCAAGTACTTCTCCGAAGGCCTTTACAATTTTCTCGTCGAGTCTTCTCAGCACCTCTTCCCTGCCCAACTTGAATCTCTGTAAATTTTGAACCCATTCAAGATAACTGACCGTGACTCCTCCGGCGTTTGCGAGTATATCCGGGACGACTTTGATCCCCTTTTCGAAGAGGATTTTATCGGCCTCGGGGGTTGTCGGCCCATTAGCTCCCTCCACCACGGCCTTTGCCCTAATTTTATCAGCCTTTTTATCCGTTATCTGTCCCTCCATAGCGGCCGGGATCAGGAAATCGACATTCAACTCCAGAAGTTCCTCGTTTGAGATATTTCTGACGCCTTGGAAGTTCATGACTGTGCCAGTCTTCTTCTTGTGCTCCATAACCTTCTCCGGCATCAAGCCGTCACGGCAAAATATCCCACCCTTCGAGTCGCTGACCGCAACTATTTTCGCCCCCCACTCGTGAAGTATTTTCGCAGCATAGTATCCGACATTTCCATATCCTTGAATAGCGATGGACGCGTCTTTGAAGGGAAGTCCGAATTTTTTCGCCGCCTCCCTAACGCATACCGCGACGCCATAGGAAGTCGCCTCTTCTCTGCCCTCGCTCCCCCCGAGATGCACAGGTTTACCTGTGACGACTTCCGGGGTCGGCGCGCCCCTGATCTGGCTGTAAGTATCCATTAGCCAGGCCATGACTTGAGAATCCGTATAGACATCGGGCGCTGGAATGTCGACGTAGGGGCCTATTACATCGGCTATCGCCGCGGTGTACCTCCTAGTCAGCCTCTCGACCTCGGATCTAGACATCTTCTTTGGATCGCATTTGACGCCCCCTTTCGCTCCCCCAAATGGGACGTCGACGACCGCCGTCTTCCAAGTCATAA
>JANXDQ010000032.1 GCA_025059415.1 Aigarchaeota archaeon | reverse complement strand
ATTTCCATCTTCGAAAAAGCCTGGGCGAGTTAAGCTACATAGGATGTTGTGGCGTGTTTCGGCGATGCTCCGCATTTTAGGTTAGGTCTCCGCATTCGCAGAGTGCGTCGTTTATGATGTTGTAGAGGTCCGCCATTCCTGATCCTGTCTTGGCTGAGACCTTTATTACCCTCATCGCCTTTGATAGATCTTTGATGAAGTCCAAGAATTTTATTGAGAGATCTGCCATTAGACCGCGTTCCTCGGCCTCTATTCTGTCGATGAGTTTTGATTCGTCGGCGAGGAAAATGCTCACTTCATCCGCTATTTCTAGATCTGACTTGTTTATCACGGTCACCACCGGGACTTGGAGCCTGAGCCTGGTGATCATGGACATTGAGAGGCCTATCGCCAATCCAGATGAGCTTGATGCTAAGAGAGGATCCATTATGTAGACCGCCGCGGTCATGGAGTAGCTTGAAAGCGCGCCAACAATTCTAGGACCCATATCCCTGAAGAGAAACAGCTCCATCTGGCCCGGCGTATCAATCAACCTAAATCCAGATCCTTTATCTAGGATCCCAATCTCCCCAATGATCTCATCAAGCTTCTCCTCAATTATCTCCGCGGCCCTTATCATCGCGCCATTCGGCCCCAAATTCTCAAGCTCCATGAGGTCGCTGACCTTAACGAGTGATCTGACATCATAGTATGGGACATATGGGAGGCTTAGAGCCCCCGGGTCGAGGTTTATGTAAACCGCCTCTTCCCCGAGCTCCATCTTGAGCCATTCCCCAAAGGATGCCACTAGGGATGTTTTTCCACAGCCCGCGGGCCCAATCATCACCACGTTCACGACTGAACGCATTTTCCTGTTAAATAATTGTGAAACCGATAATTTTAACCCGGCTCGAAGAAAAAAGATTCACAGATCGCTCCAAATGGTGTTTCCGTGGATGGGTTCTGGGAGATTTGGGGTATTCTCGGATGTCTTAGAACCTCTCAACGGCTGTTATCGTCATTCCGCCATCGACGATTAAAGCCTGCCCCGTGACGTAGTTTGAGTCATCGCTTACCAAGTAGAGGGCCGCATTCGCTATATCTTCGGGTTTTGCCAATCTTCCAAGGATGCATCTCGACGCCATGCGCTTTCGATCTTCCTCGGTGGTCGTTGCGAACAGGAGCGGTGTCTCGGTCGGACCCGGACATATGGCGTTCACTCGGATGTTGTATGGCGCCAGCTCCACGGCCATCGCCCTTGTGAGGGAGAGGACCGCACCCTTTGATGCGCTATAAGCCGCGTGACCCGGTTCACCGACTATGGCCGCCTTCGACGAGATGTTCAATATGACTCCACTCCTCCTCTCCATCATGTGCGGAACGACCGCCTGCGATGGAATCACTATCCCCAGGACATTGACCCTGAAGAGGAGCTCCCATATATCCAGCGACTCCTCCCAGAATGGCTTCCCCCGATATATCCCCACGTTGTTCACCAAGATGTCTATCTTCCCGAACTTTCTAATTACCTCCGAGACTATTTCCTCGATCCTCCCACGCGACGTTACGTCTCCCTGAAATGCTAATGCGTCTCCTCCCTCGCTTCTTATCTTTTGAGCCGCCTCCTCCGCTTTGTCTTCTGCTATGTCTATGATAGCTACTTTAGCTCCTTCGCTAGCGAACTTCGAGGCCATGGCAAATCCCATTCCACTCGCTCCCCCAGTTATTATCGCAACCCTATCCCTTAGCTTCATAACCTTAGACATCGAGTTGGATTTACTTAAGTTTTTGCTCCATGACCTCTGATAAGCGGCATCACAATGGTTTGAGGAGATGATGGAAATTTTGGAAAATCTTTTATTCAGACGGTACGCTGTGTGTTGAGGAAAATGTCTGACCGCCCCTTCATAATCCGCGACCCCCTCCTACTTCACAGGGAAGGCGTTCTCAGGTCCAGAGGGGAGAAGGTTCGGGAGGCCAATGTAGCAGTGGTAAGAACGATGGCCGACTTTCTGAGGCCGGCATACGGCCCCATGGGCACGAGTAAGCTGCTCATAGATCGGTTTGGCGAGCTCGCGGTCACGAGAGATGGGGCCAAGATCCTGGACATGATGGACGTATATCACCCTGTAGCTAAGTTCTTGAAGGAGGCCGCTAAGACCGTTGAGGCCACGGTTGGGGATGGCGTGAAGACGACGATCCTACTCATCGAAGACCTCTTGAGGCGGGCGGAGGGATTAATGAAATTTAGAATACAAGTGAACTCTATAATTAAAGGTTACAGGACCTCCTATGAGGTGGCCTTGAGGAGGCTAAGCGAATTGGCGAGGCCATTCGATTATAGAGATCGAAGTCTACTGGAGAAAATCGTTAAGGGGATGCTGATCTCAAGGGGACTCGAGTTTGAGGCGGATCATTTAGCGAAACTCGTTGCTGACGCCGTCCAACTAGTTGTCGAGGAACGCGACAATAAAATTATCCTAGATAAGAAGCTCGTTCAAATCGTCAAGAAAACTGGGAAAAGTCTGCTTGAAAGCGGGTTGGTGAGGGGCATAATCCTGGATAGACGAGTTGCGCATAAAGCCATGCCCAGAAGGGTTGAAAACGCGAAGGTGGCGGTACTAGACCTAGCGTTGAAGATAGATCCCTTCAAACATCTCCAGCCCATAAAGGAGGAGGTCGTAATTAGGGACGCGGGCTTGATTAGGGGTTTTCTGGATGAGGAGCGCAGAATCGTCGAGGAGATGGTTAATAGGATCATCGCCGTCGGCGCAAACGCCGTCTTCTGTAGGAAGAGGGTAGGGAGCATAGCCGGCTATATGCTCGCAAAGAAGGGGATAATTGCCGTTGGACGCTTGCTCAAGGATGAGCATATCGACGCGGTAGTCCATGCGACGGGAGCTAGGAGGATAGCAGATATAGATGATTTAAAGCCCGAGGACTTGGGCCGGGCCGAACTCATCGAAGAACGCAACGTTGGCGGGGACAGGGTTATCGCGATCGAGGGCGGTAAGAGTGCTAGGATGGCTTCGATCCTGCTACGGGGAAACGCTCCGCAATTATTGGAGGAAGTAGAACGCGTTATCAATGATGTCTTAACATGTTTGGCCTCCCTCGCTGAAAAGCCCTCGTATGTCCCAGGTGGAGGGGCGTCCGAAGTGGCAATGTCCATCGCTATCAGAAATGAATCCTTAAAGTATCCTGGCAGAGAGCAGGTCGCTATGCACGCCTTTGCAAATTCCCTAGAGAATCTCAGCGGAATTCTCGCGAAAAATTCCGGGATGAGCCCTGTGGACGTTCTGACGGAGCTCAGATCCAAACATGTCCAAGGAGAACACGAATACGGCATAGATGCATTCTCGAGAAAAGTGACGAACGTCTATGAAGCTGGGATAATTGAGCCGCTGGTAGTAAAGGAGCAGATATTGAAAACCTGTATAGAGGTTGCCTCAAGCATACTCATGATAGATGACGTCGTTGATAGGAGGTATGCTAAGAGACATCGCGGCGAGCTCCCATAAATGAAACACCACGGTGTGGAGAAAAAATTTATCTTTAAGAGCGTGTAGTTGAGCTAAGATACCATGTCCCATTATTTCATAGGTGTAGATATTGGGACTGCGGGGACGAAGGCGACCATAGTCGATGAGGATGGGAGGCAGCTCGCAACGGCATATGAAGAATCCAAGCTTTACTATCCAAGGGTTGGGTGGGTTGAGCAGGATCCCAGAGACTTTCACAGCTCGACGGTTAATACGGTAAGGGAGATTCTTAAGAAATCCGGGATAAATCCCAGGGATGTCGCCGCAATAGCTTTTAGTGGTCAGATGGCCGGAATCCTTGGCATAGATAAGAATTGGAACCCGGTGATCCCCTACGATTCCTGGCTCGATATCAGATGCAAAGACTACATAGACATGCTTTCCGAGAAATATGCCGACTTGCTGATAAGTATCACGGGAGCTCCTCCGACTGTTGATCATTTGCCAAAGATGCTTTGGTGGAAGAATGAGAGGCCTGAGGTCTTCGAGAGGATCTATAAGTTTACAGTCCCATCCATATACGTCGCCGGAAGAATCGCAGGCCTAAGCGGGGATGACGCATTCTACGACTACACATACGTCACGTTTACCGGACTATATGATATTAGGAAGATGGATTGGTCTGAAGAGCTGAGCCAAGCCTTTGATCTCCCACTTGAAAAGCTCCCCAAGATAGTTAAGCCGTGGGAAATTGTTGGAGAAATCACCGCCGAGGAAGCCCAGAAACTGGGACTCGTTAAAGGAATACCAGTCGTGGCCGGGGCTGGAGATGCGATGGCCTGCTCCTTCGGAGCCGGCCTCACGAGACCGGGCATATGCATAGACATAGCCGGAACCGCTTCAGCGTTCTACATCTCGATCGATAAAATTGTCCCAGATACGAAGTTTAAGACCCTTCTCCACTTGAAGTCAGTTGTCCCGGAACTATGGAATATAGGCGCGTATATCAACGGCGGAGGCCTGTGTCTAAGGTGGTTCAGGGATGAGCTCGCAAAGGATTTCAAGAAAGTTGCAGCGGATTCTGGAGTAGACCCATATAAGTTGCTCGATGAGGGGGCCTCGAAGATCCCGGAGGGATCTGAGGGGCTCTTCTTCATACCACACCTCGGCGGCAGGGCTTACCCATATAACCCGAAAATAAGGGGGCTTTGGATGGGATTTACCTGGAAGCACACGGCCATGCACCTCTTCCGATCAATTCTAGAGGGTATATCCTATGAATATTATCACTACCTCAGGATCCTGAGAGAGCTCTTGGAGGGCATCGAGATTAAGGAGATTAGGGGGATAGGTGGTGGGAGTAAGAGCCTTATCTGGAACCAGATTAAGGCGGATATTCTAGGAGTTCCATACGTCCTCTTGAATAGGGAGGAATATGCCGCGCTCGCTTTAGCGGTCCTTGGAGGCTACGCCGTCGGCGCATTTAAGGACTATACCGAGACTATCGACGAATGGGTTAAGCCCATTAAGAGAATAGAGCCGAGAGCCGAAGTTCATGAGAAGTATAGGAAGTACGCTGGATTCTATGAAAGATTGCTGGAGCAAATAGACAAAGTCTTTGAAGGACTTGAAGACGTCCTCGAAGCCTAAGTCTAAGAGCAGCCGGCCGAATTCGGCGAGGTCATCATAGTATATTTTAATGAACTTGATGTGATGGAAAGAACTATACGTCAGCGGTGAACCCCGATCTATTGATAATAGATGAAGGCTGCCTTCATTTATGCACCCAGAGATCTTAGGGTTGAGGAGGTCGACGTCCCCAAGATAGGCGATGATGAGGCCCTAATAAGAGTTAGAGCGTGCGGTGTATGTTTCAGCGATATACGATTTTACCTCGGACTTAAGAAGTACAAGCATACGGGTTTCGGAAGGGAATATCCCGGCTTTACAGGGCATGAATGGGCCGGGGAAGTTGTCGAAATGGGAAAAAATGTCGAAAACATCTCAATAGGGGATAGGATCGTCCCAAGCATAATAATTCCATGTGGGAGATGTAGGCAGTGTAGGCGCGGCCGCATAAACCTGTGTAAAGATAAGATCTTCACCCATGGAGGATTCGCCGAATATGTCAAGGCGCCTGCGAAGAATCTAATGAAGATGCCGGATGGACTTGGATTTGAGGAGGCCGCTCTAACCGAGCCAATCGCCTGCTGCCTTAATGCGGGGATCAGGTCTGGGATCAGGGAGGGGGATGAGGCGATAATCATCGGCGATGGATTCATGGGGATACTCAACATGATGATAGCGAAGCTCTTGGGAGCGAGTGTCACGCTCATAGGTCATCACGATGAGAGGCTCGAATTAGCTCAAAGACTTGGAGCCGACAAGACCATAAACTCGAAGAATATGAGGTCAATAGGTGAGCTTGAAAAGGAGGTTGGTGGAAAGGCGGACGCAGTCATAGTATCGGTTGGAAATAAGCACGCCATTGAAACTGGATTGATGCTCGTCGACGATGGGGGCGTCGTAAACCTGTTCGCCGGAACATATCCCCCAGAAAAGATCGAGCTGGATCCCAACATGATACACTATGGAGAAATCATATTGACCGGGAGCAACGTGGCGCCCCCTAAACTCTTTAAGGAGGCTCTAAACGTACTCGCCTCAAGAAAACTCAACGTGGAGCCGCTAATCAGATACAGGTTCCGCCTGGAAGAGGTGGAGCGCGCATTCGAGGCCGTGGAAAGACGTGAGGTTATAAAGGCCATGATCGTTCCATGATTTATCACTTAAGCTTAAGAAATCTTTATGAAAAGGTCTCCACGACGTAAAAACATGAATTCAAAAACACTTACTGCTGAAAGATGGAAGGGTATTACGGGGAAGCTGTTGAGGATAGATTTGACTAAGAGGAAGTCCATTGTCGAAAATATTCCATTGAAGTGGTTTCACAAGTATCTCGGTGGAAGGGGGCTCGCGGCTAGATACTATTACGACGAGATCAGCGCCGACGTGGATCCCCTATCACCCGAGAATAAGCTGATATTTTCGACGGGGGTCCTCACCGGGACTCCGGCATTCGGCGCAACCAAGGCCTACATCGTCAGTAAGTCTCCTCTCACGGGACATTACTCAGTTGCGAACGCTGGGGGATATTTTGGCGTCAACCTCAAGTGGGCTGGATATGACGGGGTTATAATCGAGGGTAGGGCCGACGAGCCCGTCTACCTTTCGATAATAGATGGAGAACTTGAGATTAAGAATGCTAAGTCATATTGGGGGTCGAAGACTATTGAGGCGCAGGATGTGATCCGCGAGGAGGTTGGCGAGCAGAAGGCCTCGGTGGCGTGCATTGGGCCCGCCGGTGAAAAACTCTCGAGGATGGCGTGCATCGTCGCCGATTCCTCGGGCCGGAGGGGAGGGGTCTTTGGCAGAGGCGGTCTGGGAGCGGTGATGGGATCCAAGAACTTGAAGGCGATAGCGGTCTATGGAACCAAGGAGGTCGAGGTCGCGGATGTGGACAAGCTCAGGGATTACTTGAAGACCCACATAAAGGAGCTAAGGGAGACAACTGGAAATCACACGAGATATGGGACTCTGCAGTACACGATGCCGCTCTATGAGCTTGGAGCCTATCCCCTATTGAACTTCACCAGGACGAGGGTGGAGGAGGGGGCGATGGAGAAGCTCGCGGCCGAGGTCATGAGGGAGAATTACCTCGTCAGGGATGTCGCGTGCTCCAGATGCCCGGTCGCCTGTGGAAAATTCCTCGAAGCGGGTAAAGGGGAATGGAGGGGCAGTCAAAGTAAGGTCGAATATGAGACGCTCTGGTCTCTCGGACCCCACTGCGGCGTATTCGACTACGATGCCATAATCATGGCCCACGCCATTACCGAGGAATATGGGTTTGATGGGATGTCAAGCGGATACACCGTGGGCTTCGGGATGGAGCTCTATGAGCGGGGCATAATCGATAAGGAGTTCACAGGTGGACTTGAACTCAAATTCGGGAACGCCGAGGCGGAGATTGAGCTACTTGAGCTGATGGGCGAGAGGAGGGGCGTTGGGGAAGTCTTCGCGGATGGAGCCGTCAGGGCCGCTGAGAGGATAGGGAAGAACTCCATCAATTATGTGATGCATGCAAAACGTCAAGAGTTCGCCGGATACGAGCCGCGGGCATTCTACGGCATAGGTCTCGCATATGCCACGTCTTCGAGGGGCGCGTGCCACAATGTTGGCGGATGGACTATTAGAGATGAGTTGTTGAAGCCTAAGCTGGATAGGTTCGCGGTTGAGGGTAAGGGTAGACTCGTGAAGAGCATACAGGATGTCCGTGCCTACATAGATTCGCTGGCCCTGTGCACGATCCCGAGGAGGGCCCTGAACCTGACCGATGAGCCCAGCCCGGAGGTGGTGAATTACATTACCGGAGCGGAGTTGACTGGGGAATACCTGGTGCTAGCAGGCGAGAGGATTTACAGCCTCGAGAGGCTGATCTTGAATCGCGAGGGAGTGAGGAGGCCGGATGACATGCTTCCGCCGAGGATAATGTATGAGCCGGTTCCCGATGGGCCCGCTAAAGGCCATAGAATCACGCCGGAGATGCTCAACAAGATGCTCGACGAATACTATGAAGCTAGGGGATGGGATAGAAACGGCGTCGTAATGGAAAAGACTATAGAGAGGCTTGAGATACTGTGAGGTGAGGTCGAGGCCATGTCGTCTGAAACACCATTCCAGATAATCAAACTCGATCTAAAGAATATCCTGCTGAAGCCCGCGAAACACGTGAGGGAGGTCAAGCTCAGCGACATGAAGGAATTCTTCGGCGATGTGAATGAGGCGGAGAAGATGCTCTCGGCCGGAAAGGACCCCGTGATATACAAGTATTGCGAATTCGAGGCGAGCGATGTATTTGGGGACATGGTCGTGGGGCTCACGGTGATATACCCTGGAAAAGTTGGGAGAGAATACTTCATGACGCGGGGACATTTCCACGAGAGGGATAGCGGCGAGATATACTACTGCCTACGCGGCTCGGGGATGTTATTGATGCAGTCAAAGGATGGAAAGGTGGTCCACGCGGAGCTCACTCAAGGAAATTTATGCCATGTTGCACCGGGCTGGGGCCATAGGACAATAAATACTGGGCGTGGGCGATTCATCTTCCTCTTCTTCTACCCAGCGGGGTCAGGCCACAATTATGGAATAATAAAGGAGAAAGGATTCGCGAAGCTGGTGGTTGCCGAGAAGGGCAAGCCGCAGGTCATCGACAATCCGAAATATGTTGCTCAGCAATAAAGTCCTTCCTTTTTAATCAATTTTTCTATGGATTGATTATTACCTTTAATCCCTCCGCCTTCATCGATGTCTGGAATGCAGTTATACCATCGGTGAGAGCATATCGGTGGGTTATCAGGGGCTTCAAGTCTACGACCCCTTGGGCCAATATTTCAAGCGTCCTCTTGAATTCGAATGGGGTCTGCATGGATGTTCCCAGGACTGTTATCTGCTTGTAGTGTATCAGGTTCGTGTTTATTGGGACCTCCTCCTTCCCGGCTGGGAGCCCCGCGAAGAAGTTTATTCCCCCGCCCTTAGCGACTATTCTAAGAGCGTCTTTCTGAGCTTGAGCAACCCCCACGGCCACTATCACGGCATCCACTCCGCGTCCGCCCGTTAACTCCATGACCCTTTTCTCAAGATCCTCCTTCATCGGGTTTACCACGTGGTCTACGCCGAGCTCCTCGGCGACCCTGGCCCTTCTTTCATCAACTTCGCTGATTATCACTTTGGACGCGCCCGCGGCCTTAGCGAGCTTGAGGTGCATTATCCCTATGGGGCCTGCCCCTATGATCGCCACGGTGTCCCCGAGGCCTATCCCCAGCTTCCTCTGGCCCCTATAGCACGCTGAGAGGGGTTCTGCGAGAGATGCCTCTTCGTAGCTCAGGTTCCCGGGTATCTCTTGGACTCCTCCGACCCTAAATGCCTGGTCCGGGATCTTCAGGTACTCCGCGAAGGATCCATCGACGTCTATCCCGATCGCGTACCTGTTTGGGCACAGGACGTGTTCTCCGCTCAGGCAGTATTCGCATTTACCACAGAAGATGTTCGGGTTGACGACCACCCTCTTCCCGATGTAGTCCGCGTATTCCCTGCTGGCGTCGACGATCTCTCCGGAGAATTCGTGGCCGAGGGTTATCGGGATCTTCGTCCTGGCGCCGGTCGTGTAAGCCTTTATGTCGGTTGCACAGATGCTCGTCGCCCTTACCCTTAGAATCGCCCCAGGTTCCTCTAGGGTCGGTTCTCCGACTTTCTCGAGTTTCAGATCTTCCTTGCCGAAGAGCCTTAAGGCCAACATGCCGCGTCACCTGAGCGGGAGCTCTATGGGCCTATGCTCCTTTATCGATCGTATCGCCGCGAGCGTTGCCTCGAGGGTTTTTCTCCCATCCTCCCCAGTGACCTCTGGATCTCGATCCCCAAGTATCGCTTTTAGGAAACTTTCGGCTTCCGCGACGTAGGCCTCCTTAAATCTGTCCCTCCAGCTCGAGAACGGCTCCGTCGTTATCTTCTTATCCGCGTGGCAGATGAGCATGCTCGTCCCCTTGACCTCCCCAATAGTCAATAACCCCTCGGTGCCCAGTATCTCCAACCTCGCGTCATAGCCGTAGCCGACGGGGCAGCCGCCATCAAGTAGACCTATGCCGCCTTTCTTGAATCTCGCGGTTACAGCGACGACGTCATGAAATCCCGGGAACTCCTCCGCCACATCTGGTCTAAGTAGCGCCGCGGCCTCCGCGTAAATAGTCTTGAAGTCGTCGTTCATAAACCACCTGAGAGAGTCGAAGTCGTGGCTATTCACCTCGGCGACCATTCCAAGGCCGGTCTTGGGGTCAAGCGCCCACCTAGGCGGGAGCCCGGGGCCCCTTCCAACGGACTTCACCAAGACCGGTTTACCTATGGCTCCTTGATCGATGAGCTCTTTCGCCTTCCTGAATTCGGGGTCGAATCTGCGCATGAAGCCTATCTGGAGCTTCACATCATTCTTCCTGGCGGCTGAGATCATCTCGTCCGCCTCACCCAATGTGAGGGCCATCGGCTTCTCGCAGAAGACGTGTTTCCCGGCTTCCGCCGCCTCGACCGCGAGGTCGCGGTGTGTGGGCGTCGGCGTGGTGATGAAGACGGCTTCGAAATCCCCCTTCTTCATGGCCTCAGATAAACTCGCGTAATGGTTTACGCCCAGCTCAGACGCCAGCGCCTTAGCGGCCTCCGCAACCTGGTCGACTACGCCGATGAGCTCGGCTACCGTGATCCTCGTGGATAGGTTTGTTGCGTGGACGCGGCCGGTCCTACCGGCGCCAACAACGCATACCCTAACCCTTCTACCGCTCATGCCGTAAAAATTTCGAATGAGGTTTAGAAAAGTTTTGTTATTTCCATGGAAAAGGGAAATGATTGAGGGCATCGACACGATGCGGGAAGCATGGTGGTCTCTGAGGAGACGTGAAGTGGCGGACTTAACTGGCGAAAAATAGGTGAATCTACACCCGTGGATGAGCCGCGTATAGGCCGCGCCCACGGGCCCTCAATGGACACTTTCGCCTGGACGGTGGATCCCCGGGAGCCCCTCGGGCGATTGGGAGTGGCGGGCTGAGGGCGTCCGGCCAAAGGCCTCCGCCCTTACACCCCCACCCCATTAACCCCCTCTTCTAGGGGAGCCCTCGTCGAGGGCCGAGGCCCGTTGCCGGGCCCCATGGCCCCCGATTGGCCGCCTAGTCTCGGGAGCGGCTTCGGGCTTAGATGCTTTCAGCCCTTATCCGCTGGGGCGCAGGTGCCCGGCGTCCCCCTGTAGGAGGACCGGTACCCCGTTGGCCCCGGCGCTCCGTTCCTCTCGTACTGGGAGCACCTTCCCCTCAGGCGGCCAGCGCCCCCGGCAGGTAGAATCCGACCTGCCTCACGGCGGTCTAAACCCAGCTCACGTTCCCCTTTAATCGCCGAACAGGCGCACCCTTGGCCGCTTCTGCACGGCCAGGATGGGAAGAGCCGACATCGAGGTACCAAGCCGCGGGGTCGATGGGGACTCTCGCCCGCGACGAGCCTGTTTTAGGGTTGCGTCAGGACAACCTTCCGCATCAACGACCTCTGCTTGTCGGGATGTCTGAAACCAATGAGCATGTAGAATCTATTCAAATTCTCTCTCCCATAGACGGGAAGACCTAATACATCTCTGGAACGAGTAAATTTGCCACATTTTATCCCATTTGCCTCTAAAATGGCCCTCACGAATTCCAGAGTATCCTGGTTTTTCTGCCAAACAACTATTCGATTGTATTTTCTGTGGACAGACGCTTCAGCGTCTGCAACGCCTTTGACGAAAGATATCAGCTCTTCTCGAGAAGAGTTCGGTAAAGTCTTCCAGGCCTGCCACAGCAGGTCATGAAATCTCTTCGAGTAGACCACTAATCTGTGATACCGCCCTTTGTAGGTTTTTACACGGTAGCTAAACCCCAGAGCTCTAAGCCTAGGCGCTATCTCTTCGGTGAGCCAATGGCGGGACTTCTGATAGAATTCAACAA
>JANXDQ010000031.1 GCA_025059415.1 Aigarchaeota archaeon | reverse complement strand
AGGCATATTTTTTCAATATCTACCTTCGAGGCTTTGGGGCTGAGGATGGTGCTATCAATGCGCTTCAAGACGTCTTCCACATCGAGGGCCATCGATCCGTGAAATGTGCGGCCTCGATAATTAATTTATCTCCTAACAACGCTGGGATCATGGTGGGGATTGAGGAGGAGGGTTGGGACCTCTGGATACACCTACTTCTGGAATCCCGGGAAGCCTTCGCCCTTCAAGTGGTATGTCTCTAAGGGGTTTAAGACCGTTGAGATAAATGCCTCATTCTATAGATTCCCGCGGAGGGCGTGGATCTCAATGTGGATCAGGGACTCGCCCGCGGACTTCGACTTCAGCATCAAGGTACATAAAAGTATAACTCATCGCTCGAGGCTCGGCCCCGGTTCTCCGAGGCTCTGGGAGAGGTTCATCGAGGTTCTGAAGCCCATGCAGGAGAAGATATCGTTCTACCTATTCCAGTTCCCGGAGTATTTCAGGCCGACCCATGAAAATTTGCTGAAGATCAGGAGCTTCGTGAAGGATATGGTGTTGGAGGGGTTAGCGGTCGTGGAGTTCAGGCATCAAGATTGGTGGAGATACGTAAAGGAGATAGAGGGGTGCGGCGCCATCTTCTGCTCCGTCGACGCTCCCGATCTACCCAGAACCATAATTCCCTCTAATGACGCGGTCTATCTGAGGATGCATGGTAGGGAGGCTTGGTATGCGCATTTCTACGAGAGGCGGGAGCTCCGCGAGATAGTAAATGAATTGCTAAGACTCGATGTATCCAGGGAATATGTCTACTTCAATAATGATCATGGGATGCTTGAGAACGCCTTGGAGATGAGGGAGCTCCTAGAGGGGGCTTGACAGCGATCTGAAAACTTTAATGATGGCCGTCTTCCACTTGCGAGGGGGCTTGATGGAGGCCGACGACGCGTATCACGCCTTACCAGCTGAGGAAGTTTTGAAGAGGCTTGACACAGGCCTTGGTGGATTATCGGGGGATGAGGTTAGGCGGAGGCTCGAAGTCTACGGCTACAATGAAATTGAGGCGGAGAAGAGGGCTTCCGCGTTCCTCATCTGGTTTAAGCAGTTTAAGAGCCCCCTCATATTGATTCTGATCGCGGCCACCCTAATATCGTACGTCATCTCGGTGGTGGAGGGAGAGTTCCCCGTCGACAGCATCCTCATATTCGCGATAGTCCTCGCGGCATCGACCCTGGGATTCTTCCAGGAATATAGGGCGGAGAAGGCGATCGAGGCGCTTAAGAGGCTCCTGACCCCGACCGTGGCCGTCATAAGGGAGAACGTGGAGAAGGTCGTCTCGGCGAAGGAGATAGTCCCTGGAGACATCGTGGTTGTCCGCGCTGGAGACAGGGTCGTCGCCGACTGCAGGCTGATCGAGGGCTTTGACCTACAGGTCGATGAGGCTCCGCTTACAGGCGAGTCCACGCCCGTCCAGAAGCAGGTCGACCCCGTTCCATGGGATACGCCTCTCCCCGATAGGAGGTGTATGCTCTTCGCCGGGACAGCGGTCACCTATGGTAAGGGCAGGGCGGTGGTCGTTGCGACGGGGATGAGGACCGAGCTTGGAAAGATCGCGAGGGAAGTCGCCGAGATCGAGGTCTCAGAGACGCCGCTCGAGAGGAGGATGAAAAGGCTTGGAAGCGTTCTCGGGAAGCTCGTCATAATCCTCTGCATCCTCATCGCCTCCGCGTTGATCATAGAGGACCTCATCGTCGTCGGGTCATTAACCATGGAGACGGTGATGACCACCATGCTCTTCGCGATCGCCCTCGCGGTCGCCGTGATACCCGAGGCCCTCCCCGCAATAGTGACTGGTACCCTGGCCATAGGGATGAGGGAGATGGCGAAGAGGAACGCCCTAGTTAGGAGGATGCCGGCCGTCGAGACCCTGGGATGCGTCACCGTGATCTGCTCGGACAAGACCGGGACCCTAACAAAGGGCGAGATGACCGTCAGGAAGATCTACGTCGACGGCAGCGTAGTCGAGGTCACCGGTGTGGGATATGAGCCCAGGGGGGAGATAAGGGGACAATACGACCCCGATGGAAAATCCTTCAAACTACTCATGCTCGCATCCGTGCTCTGCAACGATGCATGGCTCAGGCAGTCGGGCGGAAGATGGGTCATCGACGGGGACCCAACGGAGGGCGCGCTCGTAGTCGCGGCCGAGAAGGCGGGCTTCAAACACGTGGAACTCAGGGCCAAATACCCCAGGGTAGGGGAGGTGCCCTTTAGCTCCGAGAGGAAGCGGATGACCACGATGCATAGGCTCGAGGATGGAGATGTCGCCTTCATGAAGGGAGCTCTCGAAGTCGTCTTGGAGAGATGTAGGTATATCCAGGAGGGGGGCGAGGCCAGGGAGCTCACGGAACGCGACAGAGAGGAATTACTTATGATGAATGAGAAATTCGCGTCGGAGGCCCTTAGAAACCTCGCCTTCGCCTACAAGAAGCTCGATGGAACTGGAAGCCAAGGGGATGTTGAAGAGGACATGGTCTTTTTGGGGATCGTGGGGATGATCGATCCGCCGAGGGAGGAGGCGATTAAGGCCGTTGAGGTCTGTAAGCGCGTCGGGATAAAGACCGTGATGATAACCGGGGACCACAAATTGACGGCGCTCGCCATCGCTAAGCAGATGGGGATCTACAGGGATGGGGACATAGTCTTGACCGGCGAAGAATTGGAGAAGATGAGCGATGAAGAGCTCGCGAAGATAGTCGACAGGGTAACGGTATACGCGAGGGTCTCGCCAATCCAGAAGCTGAAGATAGTGAGGGCGTGGAAGAGTAGGGGCGAGATCGTCGCCATGACGGGTGACGGCGTGAACGACGCTCCCGCCGTGAAGCAGGCTGACATAGGGGTCGCCATGGGGGTTACTGGGACCGAGGTTACCAAGGAGGCGTCGGACATGATATTGCTCGATGACAACTTCGCGACGATAGTCAAGGCGATAGAGCTCGGGAGGTGGATCTACGACAACATCAAGAAATACCTCGTCTACCTCCTGGAGAGCAACATAGTCGAGATCGCCATGATCACGGTCGCCGCGATAGTCGGCACATACTACTTCAAGGAGCTGGCCCTCCCGCTCCTCCCGGTCCACATACTCTACATAAACCTGGCCACGGATGGTTTACCCGCCCTCGCGCTCGGAATAGCCCCTCCAGACCCCGACGTGATGAAGAGGCCGCCTAGAAATCCGAGGGAATCGATCTTCAGCGGAGAGGCCATGCCCTTCTTGATAACGATACCGGCGATCAATACGCCGATCCTCCTCGCCATATACTTCTACGAGTACGCCGCCGCCGGCCCCGCGAGGGCGATGAGCATGGTATTTCTTACATTCGTCTTCTTAGAGCTCGTTGTGGCCATCAATTGTAGATCGCTGAGGTTTACGACGATCGAGGCCCCACCGCATAAATTGCTCATAATAGCGGTCCTCTGGGAGGCCGTCTTGATATCGATACTCCTCTTCATACCGGCTTCTAGGGAGGCCCTCAACGTGGTCTTACCGACGTTTTCCGACATGGGCTTGATAGCCTTGATCTGCGGATCAACATTCGTCCTCCGAGAGGCGATAAAGAAGCTCATAGTCGTGAAGAGGGTTAGTTGGGCCGCTCCCAGCCCCTCGCCAACTAATTAATGATCCGCGTTCACATATCCGCCGGGGAAATCAATTTTGCCGTCGATAGGTGGAGCGCGCGCATCCCCCATTAAGACGTTCACCGGGGCATTCGCACCATGAAGGGGGCTCTGTTAAGGTTTAACTAGGGGCGCCTGGAGATGAGTTGATGATCGTCGAGAGCCTTAGGGGTAGGGACCTCCTAACTCTCCAAGATTTATCCCCGGAGGAGATTGAGGCTCTTATCAGGCTCGCGGCGGAGATGAAGAGGGATCGGGGGAGATACGGGGGATCATTGGCCGGCAAGTCGATAGCGATGATTTTCGAGAAGCCCTCGACCAGGACGAGGGTCTCGATGGAGGTGGCCGCCCGCGAACTCGGCGCGAACCCGCTGTACCTGAGGTCGGATGAACTACAATTGGCCCGCGGCGAGGAGATTTCAGACACCGCCAGGGTCCTCTCAAGATACGTCCACCTGATAACTGCGAGGGTCAGGAGACATCAGGACATTGAGGAGCTGGCCCGCTGGGCCGCGGTGCCGGTCGTCAACGCGCTATCCGACATCGATCACCCGCTCCAGACGCTCGCCGACCTCCTGACGATTTGGGAGAGGTTTGGGAGGTTTAGGGGGTTGAAGATCGCCTGGATAGGGGATGGGAATAACGTCTGCAACTCGACCCTCATAGGCGCCTCAAAGCTCGGCATCCATGTCTCCATCGCCTCTCCGAAGGGCTATGAACCAAATAGGAGATACCTGGAATATGCCATGGAAAACGCGAGGAGGAGTGATTGCGAGGTCGAGGTCTTAGAGGATCCAGAAGAGGCGGTGGGGGACGCGGACGTGGTGATGACGGACGTTTTCGTGAGCATGGGCATGGAGGCGGAGAGAGAGGTCAGGGAAAAAGTCTTCCTGCCGAGATACAGGGTGGATGAGGCCCTGTTGGCCAAGGCCAAGCCGCACGCCATCTTCATGCACCCGCTACCGGCCCAGAAAGGAAAAGAGGTGGCCAGGGATGTGATAGAGGGTGAGAGATCAGCCGCATGGGATCAGGCCGAGAACAGGCTCCACACCGCGAAAGCCGTCTTCGCCTCGATACTGGGTTGAGGGCGACGAAATAATTAAATCCAGGCATGACAAGAGGTGGAAAGGGCACTCTGGAGGATAAGCTTCTGGGGCTATCCCGGAGGAAGAGGTCCAGGCTAATAATAGCCATCGATTATCTGGAAGGAGTCGATCAGATTTCCCGATTGCTGGAGGAATTGGGAGACCTTGTGGTCGCGGCTAAGCTCGGAATAGCTACCGCCATATCGCTTGGACGCGATGAACTGGCCAAACTCATTGAGAAATTCGGGGAAACGATCTACTTCATCTCGGACCTCAAGCTCGCGGACATACCCGAGGTCACGCTGAGGAACCTAGAGGTCATAACGGATATGGGCTTTGACGGCTCGATAATCCACCTCTTCCCGATGGGATATGAGGGGGTAGCGGCCTGGGCGGCGGAAAGGGGACATGACCTCTTCGGGGTCGCCATGATGAGCCATCCGGGCTGCATGCTTTTCGAGAAGAATTTTGACTCATTCCTGGATTATTCGAGGAAGCTGGGACTCAGGGGCGTGGTCATCGGCGCGACGAGGGCCGAAAAGATAAAGGAGGCCAGGGCAAGGCTTGGATCAAACAGCATCATAATCTCCCCTGGAGTGGGCGTTCAGGGAGCGGCCGCCGGGGCCGCGCTCAGGTGCGGCGCGGACTTCGAGATAGTCGGGAGATCGATAGTCCTGAGCCGAAATCCCAGGGAGGCCGCTGAGGCGATCGTCGCGGAGCAGAGGAGGTGGCTACATGATAACTGAGATGCTCTGGGAAATTGAGGCGGTGAGGTTCGGCGAATTCAAGTTGACCTCTGGCAAGACCAGCAACGTATACGTCGACCTCAGGAAAATACCATCCTACCCAAGGGTCTTCAGATATGTAGTATCCGAGGTGGTGAAGAAGATTAAGGAAATAGATTTCGACGTGATCTGTGGGGTGGCCGTCGGGGGACTTCCGCTAGCGGCCGCGATCGCCTATGAGCTGGGAAAGCCCATGATCTACGTCAGGAAGGAGAGAAAGGAGCATGGAACAGAGAAGCTGATTGAGGGAGACTGGGAAGAGGGCTCCAGGGCGCTCCTAGTAGACGATGTAGCCACGACCGGGGGCAGCTTGATGGCCGCCGCCGAGGCCCTGAGAGGACATGGCCTAAGAATCGAGAAAGCGCTGGTAGTCGTTGATAGACTTGAAGGCGCCAGGGAGGCGCTGGCCTCGATGGGCATCGAGCTCCTGAGCTTGATCACTCTTAGAGATCTCCTCTCCCTGCGGGAGGTGAAGCCATGGGGTTCAGAAACCGGGACATAATATCCATACTGGACTTCAGGCGGGAGGAACTCGAGGAACTATTCAGCGTCGTCGACGAGATGAGGAAAAATCCCTCAGCACATTCCAGCGCCTTGAGCGGCTACCTGATGGCCACGGCCTTTTTCGAGCCGAGCACGAGGACGAGGCTCAGCTTCCAGACCGCGATGCTCAGGCTCGGCGGCTCCGTGATAGATATGGCGGAGGTCCAGAGAAGTTCGATAGCGAAGGGTGAAAACTTCACCGATACGATCAGGATGCTTGACGCGTATTCCGATGTGATAGCAATAAGGCATAAAATCGATGGCTCAGCGAGGTATGCGGCCGAGATAGCGGAGAACCCGGTCATAAACTGCGGCGATGGGAAGAAGAATCACCCAACGCAGGCCATGCTCGACCTCTACACGGTCAAAACGTTGAAGAACAGGATAGACGGCTTAAACTATGGGATTCTAGGGGATCTGAAGTATGGTAGGGCCGCCGCATCCCTCATACTCGGCCTCGCGCTCTTCAGGCCCGAGAGGATCTACCTGATCTCACCCGAATCACTAAGGGTTAGGCCGGAGGTCAGGGAACACTTGGAGAACTCGGGAGTTGATTATGTTGAAACAACCAGGATAGAGGACTGTATATCCGAGCTGGACGTCCTCTATGTCACGAGGGTCCAGAAGGAGCGGTTCCCGGACCCATCCGAGTATGAGCGGGTCAAGGGAAGCTATAGACTCACCCTAGACATCTTGAGGGCCGGGAAAGAAGACTTGGTGGTTCTCCACCCGCTGCCGAGAGTCGATGAAATCGATTTCAAAGTCGATGACAGCAAGTATGCCAAGTACTTCCTCCAGGCCAAGCTCGGGGTCTTCGTCCGAATGGCGCTTCTCAAGCTCATCCTAAGGGGGTGATGGTGTTGGAGGAGGAACTACTCATCAGGAAGATCAGGGAGGGGACCGTGATCGATCATATACCGGCGGGGAGGGCGCTCAAAGTGCTCAGCATAATTGGGCTGACGGGTGGAGAAGGCATGGTAATAGCGTTGGTGATGAATGCCCCGAGCCAGAAACTTGGGAGGAAGGATCTGGTGAAAATCGAGGGGAGATTTTTGGCGCCGAGGGAGGTGGACAAGATAGCCTTGATAGCGCCTTCGGCCACCATAAACGTGATCAGGGACTACAAAGTGGCCTCGAAGCGGAAGGTCGAGTTGCCAGACGTGATCAAGGGCCTCCTCAAATGCCCAAACCCCGATTGCGTTACAAATCAACCAGGCGAGCCGATCGACTCGCTCTTCAAGACCATCTCGAGGAGCCCGCTGAGGCTCGTTTGCCAATACTGTGGGGAAGCCGTCTCAGAGGAGGAGGTAATGGGGCTACTCACCAAGGGATGACCGGGGAGGATGAATGCACCTGGCCGCGAGAATTGAGTCAATCATCAACGTGACCTCGACGACGAAGGTCTATCGACTGGGTTACCGCGGCCCATCGCCCGGGCCCGGCCAATTCTTCATGGTCTGGATTCCAAGAGTCGGAGAGATACCGCTGAGCACCGCCGATTACGAGGATGGAGAACTCCTGCTGGCGATTACCAGGAGGGGCAGGGTGACCGGCTACATCCACGAGAATCTACGGGTTGGAGACAGGATCTATCTCAGGGGGCCCTATGGAAAGGGCTTTAACCTCCCCAGAGGGGGTGATAAAACACTCCTGGTTGGAGGCGGAGCGGGAGCGGCGCCCCTGCTATTTCTAGCGGAGACGATTAGAGAACGTGGGGGACGCTGTGACGCCTTGTTGGGATTCAGGTCGGGTGATGAGGCGTTCTTCCTCGAGGAATTCAAGAGGTCATGCGGCTCGCTCTTCCTCGCGACTGACGATGGAAGCATGGGGTCCAGGGGCGCAATTCCCGATGTGCTGCGGCAGATACTCGGAGAACGGGGCTATGATGCGATTTACCTCTGCGGCCCGGAGCCCATGATGGCGGAGGTCGCCGATCTAGTCCGGGGGACCGGGTTGAGGCTGGAGGCTTCGCTTGAGAGGTATATGCGTTGCGGGGTGGGGATTTGCGGGACCTGCGTCCTGGACCCTCTGGGGCTGAGGGTCTGCAGAGATGGCCCCGTGTTCCCCCTCGAGGTAATCGTCAGGATAGATGGTTTTGGGAGGTGGTGGAGGGGCTTTGACTCGAGGAAAACCCCCATCTAATGTCGATCTAGTTGTGGAGGGCAAAGTCTTCCTGGGAGAATCCTTGGAGTGGGCATGTGTTGCCATCGAGGGTGATGAGGTCGTGGGGATAACGAGCCCCTCCCACGCGCCCAGCTCAGAACAGAAGATCACCTATGGAGATGGCCACATAATCCTCCCCGGGATGGTGGATATCCACGTCCACATGAGGGAGCCGGGCCTCAGCTACAAAGAGGACTGGGAAACGGGTTCGAAGGCCGCGCTCAGGGGGGGAGTTACAGTGGTCTGCGATATGCCCAACAACGTTCCACCGATCAAGAGCCGCGAATCGCTCATGAGGAAGATCGAGATAGCGGAGGGGAAGTCGCTGGTGGATTTCGGCCTCTACATAGGCTACACTGGGGAACTCGAGAAATGCAGCGATCTCTGCGTCGGAGTTAAACTCTACCCGGAGGACTTGGCCGAGCCCGGGCTAATCGATTTCCTCCGAGAGGCCGCGAGGCTTGGAAAGCTCGTAGTCATACACCCCGAGGACCCGGAATTGATTCGGGATGGGGGGACGAATTACTGCGATGCGAGGCCACCTGAATCCGAGATCTCGGCCGTGAGAAAGCTCTTGGAATTGGGGTCCGGCGCCAGACTCCACTTCACCCACGTCTCGACATCCGGGGCTATAATGGAGATCCTCGCCAAAAAGGCGCAGCTGCGGGAATTCATAAGCTTCGACGTCACGCCCCACCACATGTTGCTCAACTCCAATCTGTACTCAACGGAGCTCTTCAAGATCGCTAAGGTGAATCCCCCACTTAGATCCGAGGACGATAGGAAGGCCGTCTATGGAGTTGTTAGGGGTATGTTGGCAGACGCCGTAGTCACCGACCACGCCCCCCACTCCCTGGGGGAGAAATTATCGGAGGACTTCTCCGAGGTTCCACCCGGATTCCCGGCGCTGGAAATCGCCCTCCACCTACTCCTCAGGGAGATCCTAGAGGGCAGATTGGGCCTTAAGACGCTCAACCTCTATTCCTCTAGACCGGCCGAAATTCTGGGGATAAGGAGGGGGAGGATTTCCATGGGCTATAAAGCGGATCTCGTAATCGTGAAGATCGGCGTGGAGAGGGTGGTGAGGGGCGAGGACTTCGTCTCGAAGGCCAAATACACCCCCTTCGAGGGATGGAGGCTCGCGACCGAGACGAGGGCCGTATATCTCAGGGGTAGAAAAATGCTCGAGGATGGGGAGTATTTGGCCGAGAGGGGAGGGGAGTTGATTTGCTGCAGGTCGAGTTAGCGGGGCTTAAACTCCGGAACCCCCTGATCTTGGCCTCGGGAATATTGGGGAGCTCGGCGAGCCTCGCGCTGAGAGTCGAGGAGGCGGGCGCCGGCGCCTACACAACGAAGACCATAACCAGGGACCCCAGGCCCGGGTATCTGAACCCGAGCTTCATCGACCTCGGGATCGGCTACCTCAACGCGATAGGCCTAGCCAACCCTGGAATAGACGATTTCGCCGAAGAACTCGACTTGATGAAGAAGGCCGTTAGGATACCGGTCATCCTCAGCGTGGGCGGGGGGAGCCCAGAAGAATACGAATATGTCGTCAAGATTGGGGCAGAACGCGGAGCCGACGCCTTTGAATTGAATCTCTCATGTCCCCACGTGAAGGGCATGGGAGCCGAGCTGGGCGAAGACCTGGATGTAGCCCTCGAGATCATCCGCAGGGCCAGGGCCGCCTCAGGGGGCAGGCCGATCTTCCTAAAGCTCTCCGCGCACTACAATTACCTCGGGTTGGCCGAAGAAGCGCTTAAAGCGGGCATCTCGGGCTTCACCGCCATAAACACGCTTCGGGGACTCGCGATCGACGTGTATGCCAGAGCCCCGATACTCTCAAACGTCTACGGCGGCTATTCGGGGCCTCCAATCAAGCCCGTAGCCCTCAGAGTCGTCTACGAGCTCTATGAAAATTTTGGAAAGGTGCCGATAATCGGGGTTGGTGGAGTTGATTCATGGGTCTCCGCCCTTGAGATGGTGCTCGCCGGCGCCTCGGCCGTCGGAGTTGGCTCCGCCATAGCCGCAAATGGATTTGAGATATTCGGGGAAATAATCGAGGGGCTGAGGAAATACTTGGAAACCGAGGGATTTAGGAGAATAACCGAGCTTGTGGGCCTTGCCCATGAAAGGAGCGTCTGATCCTTGGTGAAATACGTCTTCGTCACCGGCGGCGTGGTAAGTGGCCTCGGCAAGGGCGTGGTCACGGCGTCGATAGCGAAGCTCTTCCAGTTCAGGGGGCTAAACGTGGACGTCATCAAGATGGACCCATACCTGAATGTCGATCCCGGAACCCTGAATCCGATAGAGCATGGAGAGGTCTTCGTGTGCGATGACGTGTGGGAATTTGAACCGGCTCCGGGATACAGATTCAGGATAGCTGAAGTAGATCAAGACTTCGGGACCTATGAGAGATTCCTAGATAAGAACATGCACCCATCAAACAACATCACGTCTGGACAAGTCTACCTCAGCGTCATCCTGAGGGAGAGGGTTGGAGAGTATCTTGGAAAGACCATTCAAGTCATCCCACATATAACGGGCGAGATAAAGCAGAGGATAAGGGCCGTCGCCCAGCGGAATAACCCCGACGCCCTATTAATCGAGGTCGGCGGAACCGTCGGCGACATAGAGGCAATGCCATTCCTCGAGGCGATAAGGCAGCTCAGACTTGAGGAGGGGGTCGGAAACACGGCCCTAATTCATGTTACCTTAGTCCCTTTCTTGGAGACGGTTGGACAGTTTAAGACAAAGCCAACTCAACACAGCGTCAAGGTGCTCCAAAGCTCCGGCCTCCAACCCGACATAATCATCGGGAGATCTATGGGCGAGCTCACCCAAGATGTGCGCGAGAAGATAGGGCTCTTCTGCAACGTCCCAGTAGAAGCGGTAATCTCAGACCCAGATCTCGATGTAATCTACGAGCTACCACTCCGCTTCGAATCCCAGGGACTCGGCGACTACCTTTGCAAAATCCTCCGGTTAGACGTCGGGCGGGATGAGGGCGCCTTAAAGGCGTGGCGCGAAGTCGTTAACCTATACACGTCGGCAGAGGGCGAGGTAGCAGTCCTAATGCCCGGAAAATATACGCTCATCCAAGACAGCTACATCAGCATAAACATGGCGCTCGATCACGCCGGCGCCTTCAACGGGATTAGGGTGAGGAGGACCTATCTCGATACAGAGCTCTATGAGAGGGATTCAAAGAAATTTTACGACCTGCTAGAATCCTCCGACGGCATACTCCTCACGCCCGGCTTCGGGTCGAGGGGGGTCGAGGGGATGATCGAGGCCGCTCGTTATGCGCTCAAAAACGACAAGCCATTCCTTGGAATATGTTTTGGATGTCAACTCCTCTTCATAGCTTTCGCGAGGGAGGTTCTAGGACTAGGGGACGCGAATTCAACCGAGATAGATCCCGGGACCCGGCACCCGGTGGTCGACCTGCTTCCCGAGCAGAGGTGCGAGAAGGTTTTGGGAGGGACGATGAGGCTTGGGGCACACCCCATCAGAATTTTGAAGGATACCAAGCTCTATGAAGCCTATCGGTCAGAACTCGTTTATGAAAGGTTCAGGCACAGATATCATCTAAACCCCAATTACGTCAAGTCCGCGGAGCAGAAAGGGCTTAAAATTTCAGCAACAGATGTTGAGGGAAAGATGGTGAACGCCATCGAGATCGTGGGCAAGAAGTGGATTATCGGAGTCCAGTTTCACCCCGAATTTAAAAGCAGACCCTACAGGCCATCTCCAGTATACTACTCCTTTATAAGAGAACTCGTGGCAAGAAAATCCGCGGGAGAGGGTCGTAGATGAGGGGCGAACCTTTTACGAGGCGCCTTGTAAAACTATCTTTAAGATGGTGAATCAATGTTCGTAAACCTACCCTATGGCGAGAAATATATTAAACTAGAAATCGAAGAGGCTTTAGAAATTGCCTACACAATCGTGGGCAGGAGAGATGTTAG
>JANXDQ010000030.1:8972-12802 GCA_025059415.1 Aigarchaeota archaeon | reverse complement strand
ATAACCATAAATAGCGAGTGCCAGATCTTGAAGAAATAGGGGCCGTGGTCTAGCTTGGCTACGATTCGCGGCTTGGGATGACCAGCTCACGAGAGCCCGCGAGGTCGCCGGTTCAAATCCGGCCGGCCCCACCATTTTTGAACATTTTTCGACATTAGCTTCATTATTTTTAAAAATTTAAAAAGGTGGAGGAAGGTGAGGGGAGTGGTGTTGGTTTATTTGAGGAGTTCTAGCACCCGCCCCTTCCTCGCTATGGCGAAGTTGACGAGCTCCCTGAACCTCATCTTGTCGCCCTTCCTATAGATCTTTAACGTGTAGATCACCGTTTTCCTGCGCCTATATTTCTTGCCGTTTATTACGAAGAATTTTTCCTTTCTCCTAGGGTATATCTTCGAATGTATGCCCAGTTTCTCCAGGAGCCTCTGAACATATGATAGGAGCTCGAGGTCTGTGTTGGCTATCAGTATGTGGCCGAGGTTTTCTTTGTCTTTGCAGACGCTTCCTTCGGCGTCGGCGAATCCGCGTATGAAGGCCGCCATACATTTATCACAATGCTCTACGAACGGCCTGATCCTCTCGATGTCTATAGGCTTCCTCAACAAATCATAGAGCTCCTTAGAGTCAAACACCACCACCCAGCGCCGCAAATCCTTATCCCAACGCGGCCTATAGGGCTCGGACCTCCCGAGGGCTACGGCGGCGCACCTACCGAACTCCGCGGCATAATCGTAGTCTTTCACCGCCAAGACTGCTAGATAACGGTAGCTTTCTTTCACAAATTTCACGTATCCGTCTCCGAGCCCGGAGCCTATCACGTAGGCCAGCTCCGGGCATGGCCTCAGCCTGCGAACCCTCTGATCCTCCAGCGGCCTCCCCAACCCGTCCCCATGTGGTGTATGGATCCTCCTCGCCCAGCAGCTTATGGTCGACTTCCTCAGGAACTCGCCCTCCTCCTCGAGGATCTTCATCTGGATCTGCCTGTAGCTAAGCCCCATTCCGCGCAACTCCAAGACCCTCCGATACAACTTCTCCCTCAGCTCAAGCGGTCTATAGGGCCCACGAGAGCCAGCCGGCCGCATCTTCACTCACCGCCTATGCCGAGCAGCTTCAGCAATGCCAGGTCTCTTGCGAGCTGTTTTGCGGCCTTCTTTGGCGGGGCCGTGATGAACCTCTCGGCGACTGCGTCCACTGGGTGCACGCGTCCAAGGTCCCTCAGCGCCCCGAAGACCTCTCTGAGAATCATCCAAGCGGCCCCATATCATCTTTTGATTAATTTATCTGGAATAATCAAAACTTTTCATAAAATAATATGAGTGAGGAAACGCGCTTCTATGCTACGGGTACATCGCTCTCCCCAGGGAGCTGGATTAGGGAATTTCCTTTCATGAAAGTTCAGGTGATCTCGGCAAAGGTTTTTATCCTCTCTCGAGTCTAGGAAAGGAGGTAACATTATTTAGCCCGTGCTCATCGAGTTGGTGAGAAATGCAGATAGATACACCTAGGGGGATGGATGATTTACTTCCAAGAGAGTTCGCCTTAAAGAGGAAGATAGAGGAGGTAATAAGAGAGGTCTTCGCACTTTATGGATACCTGGAGATCGAAACTCCAACGCTTGAGTATTATGAGCTCTTCGCCATCAAATCGGGGGAAGAAATTCGACAAAGGATGTTCGAATTCGAGGATAAAGCTGGGAGAAAACTCGTTTTGAGACCAGAGGTGACAGCCTCGATTGCTAGGCTCGTATCAACGAAGCTGAAGGCCTGGCCTCAACCCATCAGACTCGGATACATCGCGGACTGCTATCGATATGATGAGCCTCAATGGGGTAGGAGGAGGAGGTTCTGGCAAGGGGGCTTCGAATTATTTGGGAGCAAGAGCCCACTTGCCGACGCCGAGATATTGCAGGTAAGTCATGAAGTCTTTAACAAGATAGGGCTGAAAGACCACTTCTTTAAAGTTGGGCATGTTGGAGTCCTTAGGAAACTTTTGGAAGAATTCAAGGTGGATGAGAGGGATCAAGACAAGATCTTAACCATGCTGGATAGGAAGGAAATAGATGATGCGATTAACGTGATGCGGGGGCTCGGCGTCGGGGAGGAGGCGGTGAAGGCGATTCAAGAACTAATTACTTTAGAGGAATATGACCATGAAAGAATCTTCAAAAGGGCTTCTGACACCCTCTCACGGTGGAAGGAAGCCGAGAAGTGTCTAGAAAATCTCCGGGAAATAATTGAGGCCGCGAGGGAGGGGGGTGTTGACTCTCCGATAATCGTTTCTCCAGGATTCGCGAGGGGTCTAGAGTACTATGATGGATTCATCTTCGAGCAGGGAATCCCCGGAATTCACATATCATTTAACGGCGGAGGGAGATATGATAAACTCGTCGAGCTCTTCGGTGGAAAACCGACCCCAGCCGTTGGATGCGCGATAGGCATTACGAGAATCATGCAATATATGTTAGACAAATCAATTGGGGTCCCGGACCCGCCGAGGCCCAAAATCCTCATAGCAGGTGTATCAAAGGTATCTCCGAGATACATCTCTAAAGTTTCCAGAAATTTGAGGGATCTAGGGGTGGCGGTTGAGGTCGAGGTCTCCGGGAAAAAACTTCCAACGGCCATCGAGTTTGCCGTAAAAAATGGGATGAGATACGTGGTCATCGTTGGTGAGAGGGAGGAGGAAGGGCAGAAAATCGTGATTAGAAACTTGGAGACTCGAACACAGATGGAAGTTGACTTAGTGGATGTGGATAAGATAATGGAGGTACTTGGGGGAACTTGAACTTCTTCGATCTACTAGCCCAATTAAGGGCGTTGATCATACTAGCCATAATCTCCACGATATCCCTAAGATATCACTTACTTGACAGAAAAGGCGTGCTGGCATCGATCCTGATCGGGTACCTAATCTTCACCCTTGGAGGGGTGGAACATTTCATTATACTGCTCTTATTCTTTGGGCTATCTAGCATCGCGACGAAGGTCAGGGTCAGGGAAATCGGGGCAAATTTCTCGGAAAAAGACTGGATTAGGGGTTGGAGAAATGTGTTGGCAAACGGCCTCGTCCCGACGCTAATAATAGTCTCCGGATACATATCCCAACCCCAATACCGCTCGTTGGCAACCATCGGATATTTAGCCACCGTTGGAACAGCATTTGCCGACACGTTGGCGACAGAAGTGGGATTGTTCTACCCGAAGAAGCCCAGACTCATAACCAATTTCAAAGAAGTAGCTAAAGGGACTCCGGGAGCGGTTTCACCGTACGGCTATGTGGGAGGCCTCCTAGCATCACTAACGATATGCGTTTTCTCCTACGCGCTGGGCCTCGCCAATCTATCATCAATCCCGATAATAATCTCCGCCAGCATGATTGGGATGACGATAGACAGCTTCATCGGTGCAGCAATCCAAGCAAAATACCGGTGTAGGGTATGCGGAAAGATTACCGAGAATTCGCATCACTGCAACCAACAATCTGAAAGAATCATGGGCGTAAAGATAATCAATACGCACATGGTCAATCTGATCTCGACCGCCATCGGGGGAGGGGCGGCCCTAATACTTTTCAGCCTATTAATGTCTTAACTAGATGAGGATTTAAGTAGAAGATCCTCTAGTTAGGAAAAATGGGCCCGTGGCCTAGAATGGATAAGGCGGCGGCCTCCTAAGCCGCAGATCGTGGGTTCAAATCCCACCGGGCCCGCTAATGAACCTCATTTACCATAAGATCACTTTGTCGATTTTTGTTTTGGGGTTTAATACGGTCTGAAGGCCCATCCGTTGCCGATAAGTGTGTTTGAACGCGTTTTGCATCGGGTAAAGGTTATA
>JANXDQ010000030.1:292-8872 GCA_025059415.1 Aigarchaeota archaeon | reverse complement strand
GGGTTTAATACGGTCTGAAGGCCCATCCGTTGCCGATAAGTGTGTTTGAACGCGTTTTGCATCGGGTAAAGGTTATATAAGTCACTTCTCTCAACAGGTTTGGGGTGATCTGAGAGATGTCGTGGGAGAGTTGGAGGAGGAGGCCTTTCAGTAGGATATTTGAGGAGATGGAGCGGATGATGAGGGAGTTGGATGAGATGTTCTCAAAGTCATTTGAGGATCTTGAGCAGGAGTTGCCTAAGAGCCTGATACGTGAGAGGAAGACGGATAGGGGATACGTCAGGGAGGTCGGGCCGATCGTTTACGGATATTCGATCAAAATCGGCCCTGATGGGAAGCCGATCGTAAGGGAGTTTGGGAACATTAGGCCGGGACGCGTCCCCAAGATAGTGGAAGTGAGCGAGGCGAGGGAGCCCATAGTGGACGTCTACGAGGAAGAGGATTCTATTAAAGTGGTCGCAGAGGTTCCAGGCGTCGATAGAAATGACATAAACCTTAATGCTTCTGAGAGGAGGTTAATAATTTCCGTGGATACGCCGCAGAGGAAGTATTACAAGGAAGTAGACCTGCCGGCGGAAGTTGATCCGCAATCCGCAAAGGCCACATACAAGAACGGCGTCTTAGAAGTGGTTTTAAAGAAGACTGGAACCGAGAGCAAGGGAGTGAAGATAAAGATAGAGTAACCTGCTTCTCCTCATTCTTTTTACATGAGCTCTATTATGGGGATACCTAAAAGTCTTAAGACGTTGCCGAAGGCGATGGTGAACGCCTTCACGATTCCGAGTCTAAAGCTTTTTACGCTTTCCTCCGCCCATAGCACAGGAGATTTCTCGTAAAAGTTGTTAAAGTCGGATGCAAGTTTATATGCATAGTTCGCTATAGGCTTCACGAGTAGATTTTCCCCGAATTCCTGCAGGAGGATGGGGAGATAGGTCATCCTCCTCAAAAGTGTTCTCTCATCCTCCGTTAAATTGTCGGGAGGCTTCGTTGAAATCTGGGAATCCGATTTCTCGAGGATCCTGCAGGCCCTTGCATAAGTGTATTGTAGGTAGGGTGCGGTGTCGCCTTCCAGCTTCAACATCTCTTCCGTGTTTAGGATTATCATCTTGTCGATGTCGGGTTTGATTAACGAGTATCTTAAGGCTCCGACAGCGATTTTCTCCGCCACCTCTTCGACTCTCCGCCTATCCCAGTCGGGATGCCTCTGCGCCACCTCCTCCGCCGCCCTATCCCTCAGCATGTCTATTAGCTGATCCGCCTTGACGTATAGGCCCCTTCTCCCGCTCATGTGGATTACCTGTTGATCTGGATCCGGTGGATACCCCAACTTCTCCGCGTCGCTTCTACTTAGGGCGACGACCTCGTATGCGTAATGGATGTATTTCTCGGATTGAAGCCCCAAGAGCCCTAGAGCGTACTTCACTATTTCCTGTGGGCGCCTTTGCCTCACATCGATTACATTTATCACCTTCTCGATTTTTGAGAGTTTAAGCCGGGTGCTCCCGTTTCCGGAGGTCACGTAGATCTCTGTGCCATCTGGGTTCTGGCCGAAGATCTCGTATGTGAAGTCTTTGGATGTGCCCCCGAGCTTCCACGCGGCGTAGGCTATGTCCCTCGCTATGTAGGTGGTTGTGTGATCGCTTTTAACGAGAACCTCGTCGCCCTCTCTCGATAAGACTGGATGCCCAGATAGATCTAGTAGCCAGCATCCAGTCTTCGGCCCCGACCCCGCGTAGTATACCGCGTTTTTCTCCCTTAGCTTCTCGAAGACTTCGTCCCAGAGGCGGTACTCCAGGACGTCGCTCTCCATATTCAGGACATCGTATCTAGCCCCGAGTCTCCAACAAGTCTTTAGCTGATCCCTTAGAACCCTCTCGACGATTAACTTGTTTAACTCGAAGTATTTCCCGCTCCGCGACTCGATTTCCTTGACAATTTGCCTCCTCTTCTCCGCGAGCACGGGGTCGGCTTCAGCCCGCTTGACGGATTCAACGTAGACCACGTCCCCGCAGTACTCATCGAATCGCATATTTTCGGGTGGATCGAGCTGGTATCCTAGATCTGAGAAGCCCAGGACTACGTCGGCCATCTGCGTCCCGCTGTCATCGATATAGTTTAGGACAATTAAGTCGTATCCTAGGAACTTGAGTATCCTCGCAATCGTGTCTCCTAGACAAGTATTCCGTGCATGGCCGATGTGGAGGGGCTTATTCGGGTTAACGCTTGTATGCTCTATGATTACCTGTTTTCCCTCACCGATCCTAGATGACCCATATCGCTCGCCCTCCTCGAAAATTTCCCTCAGAATGGATTCGGCGTATTTATTCCAGTCAACCTTAAAGTTCAGGTAGCCGTTAACCGCCTCAACGGAGGCCACTAATCTCGCGTTGGAGAGGTCGATTGACCGCATTAACTCCTCAGCCACGACGAGTGGATTCTTCTTCGAGGGCCTCGCGAGCTGGAACGCCACGGTCGAGGATATCTCCCCATACTCCGGGCTCTTTGACAACTGGATTTTAGGGTCCTCTACCCCCGCCTCCCGTAACAGCGACTCGGCCTCCGCGATGAGTTTCCTTAACCCCATCTTCCACCATCAAATGAACAGCCTCTCGTTAAACTTTATCGCCTAATTGGGCGGCCTCCCCTATGAGCGCATGAAGGGAATTGCGGGTAAATTGGTGGGGAAGATGTCGGCTGAAAGGGTCATCGCCCTCGCATCTAAACTTATTAAAATTCCCAGCGTAAATCCTCCGGGCGACACCGGGGAAATAGCCAGGTTCATCAAGGATTATTTGGGCAGCAATGGCATCTCGGCGCATCTCTACGGGCCGAGCCCTGAGAAGGTAAACGTGGTGGCGAAAATTGGCGGGGGATGTGGGGATGATGCCCTGATCCTAAATGGCCACATGGACGTCGTGCCGGCTGGAGATGAATCCAGATGGAGTTTCCCACCATTTTTCGGAGAAGTTAGGGATAACTTCCTACTCGGCAGGGGCGCCTCGGATATGAAAGGTGGGCTGGCAGGGATAATAGAGGCATTTATCGCGGCCGCGGAATTTGAGGACAACCTCCAGAGGCCAATAATTCTCGCATGCGTCGCAGATGAGGAAACCGGTGGAAAGCTTGGTACCGGATATTTACTTGAGGGGGGAATAACGCGTGGATCGGGCGCCTTGATCGCCGAGCCGACCGGCCTCGATTCGATAAACATCGGTGAGAAGGGCGTATTGTGGGTTAAGATCAAGGTGCATGGTGAGCCCGGCCATGGGAGCCTCGCCCCCTATTTCGGAGAAAATGCGATAATCAAGGTATGCAAAGTTATCGAGGATCTCTTGAAGGTGACCGAGATCGGGTCAAAGCCTCCAAGGGAATTAGGCGAGGCCATCGATTTCTCCAGAGAGCTTATTGAACATGTTGGTGGAAAGGGGGCTGGTGTAGCCGTAGATCACGTGACCATAAACGTTGGCATGATTCGAGGAGGAGTGAAGATAAACGTGATCCCAGACCTCTGCGAACTAGATGTAGACATGAGGATCCCGATAGGCCTCTCGAGCTTAAATGTAATAGAATTCATCAGGGAGGTTCTGGGGAGATATGGTGGAGAATTGGAGATGATTTCATCTTCTGAGCCTAATTATAGCTCCCCGAATTGCGAGATCGTCAAATCCCTGAGGAAGGTTATCTCGGAGATACTGGGACTGGAGGCGAAGCCATTCATCCAGGTGGCATCAAGTGATGCGAGATTTTACCGCGCGAGGGGGATCACAGCAGTGCATTATGGCCCCGGGGAAATCGGGACGATACACGGCTATAATGAGAGAGTTGGGGTGGAGGAATTGGTCAACGCCGCGAAGATCTACGCCGGACTTATATCGGAATACTTACTTTGACCGCGTTGATTTTATAAGTCGATGGAAAAAATGTAACCGTGGATGCCGGCGAACCTCCCCGCCGAAGCGGAGAAGGCCCTCGCGAAATATCAGGCGGCCAGGACTATTCCGGAGAAGATCAAGGCGCTGGAGGAGGCATTAAGCCTCATCCCGGATCACAAGGGCACCGAAAAGCTCCGGGGGAGGATAAAGAGGCGGATTGCGGAGTTAAAGCGGGAGACCGAGAGGAGGGCCGCGGCCAGAGCGGTGAGGAAGGATTACTTCCATATACCGAGGGAGGGGGCTGCGCAAGTTGCCGTGATCGGCGTCACGAACTCCGGGAAATCGAGCCTTTTAAGAGTGCTCACCAACGCTAAGCCCAAGATCTCGCCCTACCAATTGACAACGATCGAGCCGATACCCGGCATGATGATGCATGAGGGGATCGAGCTGCAGCTCGTTGAGCTCCCGGCGATACTGACCGAGGACCTAGAGGAAGTCCACTTCACAAATAGATCTATAGGGTTCGCTAAAAACTCCGACCTAATTCTATTAATCTTGGATGGGGGCAGGGACCCAGCATCTCAACTTAAAAAGATCATGGAGCTCTTAGATGAGTCCGGGATCGTTCTCGGGCCCAAGCGATGTGAGATCGAGATAGAGAAGAAGGATAGCGGCGGAATAAGGCTGGTGGTCTTCGGAAAGCTACACGCAGATCCAAGGGAGGTCATAGATCTGCTCCAATCGAGGGGGATTCGAAACGCGGTTGTTAAGATCTACGGCGACGCGGGGATCGAAGACTTTGAAGAAGTGATACTCAGGGACCTGATGCATAAGAAGGCGATTATAATTGTGAATAAGATAGATCAAGGCGGCCGCGAAGCCCTAGAATCCATTAGGGAGATTGTTGGATCGAAGATCCCGGTAATCGGCGTCTCGGCTGAACGCGGTGACGGCCTCGATGAATTGAAGGAAATGATCATCAAGAAACTTGATTTAATCAAGGTCTACACGCAAAAGGATGGGGTAAAAGCCGACAAGCCCCTTGCCGTTAAGCAAGGAGCCACAGTTAGGGAGCTCGCGGAGATAATTCACAAGGAGTTCGCGGAGAAGATGAAGTATGCGAGGGTCTGGGGTAGGTCGGTGAAGGTCCAGGGACAGAGGGTCGGTCCAGACCACGTGCTCGAGGACGGAGATGTGGTCGAGATATTCACATGATGCGGGGAACGTCTTTGAGGATGCCGTGTTTCGCGACAACAATCACGGGTCTGGAAAACTACGCCGCCGAAGAATGTAAGGAGATGGTTGGTGTAGAGGCAGAGCCCGATGTTGGGAAGATAATCTTCGAGGCCGATGTCGATCAGCTGATTAAACTCAATCTAAGCTCGAGAATGCTGCATAAAATCTTCATAATGCTAGCGAGAACTAGGGTAGAGTCTCTCGAGGACGTCTATAAGGCGGCTAGCCAAATAGATTACACGCAGTTCATCGAAGGTAATCAGACGTTTGCGGTTCGGGGGGAGCGGCACTCGAAAGACGAGTCTTTTACCAGCATCGATGCCGCCGCGACCGTCGGCAGGGCCATCATCAACAGTTTTAGGGAGAAGACCGGCATCAGGCTGCGAGTGAACCTCGATAACCCGGATGTCCAGTTCTATTGCCTGATACGGGGCTCGGAGCTCTTTCTCGGGCTGAACACTACCGGGAAATCGCTCCATAGGAGATTCTATAGGGTTTTCCATCATAGGGCCGCGCTTCAACCGACGATAGCGATTGGGATGATGAAGGTCGCCGGGTGGAGGAGGACGGAGTTCCTCTTGGACCCGATGTGCGGCGGCGGCACAATACCCATCGAGGCTGCATTGCTTGCCATCAACGTGCCGGTCGGCGCGAAGAAGCTGAACGAGTTGGCTCTGCTAAAGCTCAGCTTCATAGACATCGACAGAGTTCACGCGATCGCCGAGGAGCTGGAGAGGGGCGTTGACCCTTGTTTTAGGCCGAGGATAATGGGGGCCGACGCCTCCCCGAAGAGCATCGAAGGAGCGCTTCTCAATTCCGAGAAAGCCGGAGTTTCCCACCTGGTGGAGTTTTCGGTCAAAGACGTATTCAAGATAAGAGACTGGCTTAGGGATCATCCCGACCACGTGATGATGAATCCACCATATGGGATCAGGATGGGGATAAGCAGGATAAGGGAATTTTATGAGGGAGTTTGCGCCGGCCTGTCTAAGGCCGCCCCAAAAGCCAGGCTGACGGCCATAGTCTCCAAGCCGGGAATATTCTCGAAGGCGCTTGAGAAGGCTGGCTACACTGTTCTCTCGAAAACCCCCATCGTCTATGGCAAGCTAAACGCCGTGATAATCTCGGCGGAGCGGTAGCTTCTGGCCAAAATCCGTTAAGTTAATTTCATGGCTACTTCGGCAAACCTGTAAGATGGATAAATTCGAAGAAGACATATTGTGCGTCAAAGACGCGCTTGCGAGGAAATTTGGGGCGCGGCTCCGCGATGAGGTGGAGAGAATCGCAAACAGGTTCATAGAGCTCCACAAAGAGAATCGCGTGAAGATAAATCACTCGGTCATGGAATACGTCCTCGCGGCCCACCTCGCCGCAAGGGGATATGAGGTGGATGTGGAATATCCTCTAGAAGACGGGTTGGTCGCCGACTTGATGGCCTCAAAGGATGGGAGGAAGATGATAATCGAGGTTGAGACGGGTTTTACTTCGCCGGAAAACGCGTTGGATCCCCAGGGATTCCTAACGGCCAGGGTTATAAGCAAGATCGCGAGATACAGCGTTCACGCGGACAAGTTCAGCCTCGCAACCCCCGCCCACAACATCCTCCAAATACCCACCATACTCCTCAAACCAGTTAAGAGGAGGAGGGCTGAGGAAATCAACTTACTAAAAGAGCTCTGCGACAGATACTACGCAACGCCCACGGTCGCGAGGGAGAAATTCGCAGATATGAAGCTACACCTCATATACGTGATTAACGTCGACATCCTAGAAATCGAACAACTAACACCCAAAAAATACTTGGAAATATTCCGCGACCTCTGCCCAGACAAAAACCAAATAATAAAATACCTCGGGGCCGGCATTCGGAGCCGCGTGGCCTACGAGCGCGCACCCCCATGAACTCGCCAGGGCATACGCCCCTTCAGCCCCACCACGCGCCTGCTTTAGCTCACCGCTTGCGCGGCGTTCATGAAGCAGGAGCGTGATGCACCGCAAGGTTTGTAACCAGGGCACCCCCCGGCTACTTCCCTTGTCGTGCGCGGATCCTTTTCCGGCCGGCCCACTTTACCATTTTCCAAAGGGGATGAATAAGTTTTTCTACGATCCGGGGTTTCGAGTATGACCTGGGAATTTAAGGGGTTATAAGGATCCGGGGTTACCGGAGCGTGATCCAGTTTCTTCGAGATTTTCTCGATAAACTTGCCGTATATTTCGGCGAAGACTTAGTAGAGTTTCCAGATGGACGGGGAGGGGTGGCGAAGCCGCGAAGATCGCCGCGAAATGCTTTTATCCTCCAACGTCAGTTTAATAATCGGCTGGTGGCGACGGCGGTGCCGCCCATGAACCGGGCCGGATCCCGGCTCACCCATGTATGGGCGGTCTCCTCTGCCAGCCACAGGATGGGGACCTAAGTAAAATAACTCATGCTTAGGTCCTACGCGGGGCCTTCCGCGAAGCCCCCTGAGGCGTACTCCCCAGGCAAACGACTCCGGTTGATCCTGCCGGACCCCACTGCTATCGGGGTGGGACTAAGCCATGCAAGTCGAAGGTCCCCGGCTCCGGGGGCCTGGCAGACGGCTCAGTAACACGTGGCCAACCTGCCCTAGGGAGGGGGATAACCCCGGGAAACTGGGGTTAAACCTCCATAGGCGGCAGAATCTGGAAAGATCTGCCGCTGAAAGTGGTGTACGGGGATGCTCCGTATACCAGCCCTAGGATGGGGCTGCGGCCCATCATGGTAGTTGGTGGGGTAATGGCCCACCAAGCCTATAACGGGTACGGGCCCTGAGAGGGGGAGCCCGGAGATGGGCTCTGAGACAAGAGCCCAGGCCCTACGGGGCGCAGCAGGCGCGAAAACTCCCCAATGCCCGAAAGGGCGAGGGGGCCACCCCGAGTGCCACCCTCGTGGTGGCTTTTGCCGGGTCTAAATAGCCCGGCGAATAAGGGGGGGGCAAGACGGGTGTCAGCCGCCGCGGTAATACCCGCCCCCCGAGTGGTGGGGACTATTACTGGGCTTAAAGCGCCCGTAGCCGGCTGGGTGTGTCCTCCGTTAAATCCACGGGCTTAACCCGTGGGCTGCGGAGGATACTACCCGGCTTGGGGGTGGGAGAGGGCGTCGGTATTCCCGGGGTAGGGGTAAAATCCTCTGATCCCGGGAGGACCACCAGTGGCGAAGGCGGCCGCCCAGAACACGCCCGACGGTGAGGGGCGAAAGCTGGGGGAGCAAACGGGATTAGATACCCCGGTAGTCCCAGCTGTAAACGATGTGGGCTAGGTGTCGGGTGGGCTACGGGCCCACTCGGTGCCGAAGGGAAACCATTAAGCCCACCGCCTGGGGAGTACGGCCGCAAGGCTGAAACTTAAAGGAATTGGCGGGGGAGCACCACAAGGGGTGGACGTTGCGGCTTAATTGGAGTCAACGCCGGAAACCTTACCGGGGGCGACAGCAGGATGATGGCCAGGTTAACGG
>JANXDQ010000030.1:0-282 GCA_025059415.1 Aigarchaeota archaeon | reverse complement strand
TCCTGTTAATTCAGGCAATCCGACGTGTTCCTTTAATAGCCGCGGGAGGAAGGATGACATCGTTGTTGGATAGTTACGATGTTTACTGGTTTGCTGGCCTTTGGGCTGCGGACCGAGGTACGTTGGCGAAAGGTGTTGTCAGTATCCGAAGCAAAGACAAGGAAATAATAGAAAAAGTTAAGCATGTTTTCTGCCATGACTTCGGCGTAAGTGTGGACAAGATTAGAATGAGAACAACTATGGGTTACGGGCGTTCCACTGAAGTGTATTTTGTTTCTTCAT
>JANXDQ010000002.1:75379-82977 GCA_025059415.1 Aigarchaeota archaeon | reverse complement strand
TGCCAAACGTGGAGATGCTGAGGTTCACGAATAGCGGGACCGAGGCGAGCCATTACGCGATAAGGCTTGCTCGGGCCTACACGGGGAAAAATGTGGTGGTTAAGATAAAGGGTGGATGGCATGGCGGGGTCGAGCAACTCCATTACGACGTCACCTATCCATATGGGGGATTCGAGTCCGCGGGTATACCATCTGACCTCGAAAAATACATCCGAGCCGTCCCGTTCAACGACCTAGATGCCATGGAGGAGGCCTTGAAGAAGCGCGATGTTGCCGCGGTGATAATGGAGCCGGTTCTCGGAGGAACCGCGATACCCCCAAGACCTGGATACCTCAGGGGCGTTAGGGAGCTAGTGGAAAAATACGATGCGCTCCTGATATTCGATGAGGTTGTAACGGGATTCAGATTGGCGCTAGGCGGCGGTCAGGAGGCATTTGGGGTGAACGCCGACATAGTAATCCATGGGAAGATTATTGGTGGCGGGCTGCCAATAGGCGTGTTCGGCGGCTCAAGTGAGGTGATGAAGCTCATAGACACGCGTCTCCCAAGAAATGAGAGGGCATATCACGGTGGGACTTTCTCGGCCAACCCTCTAAGCATGGCTGCGGGGATGGCGGCCGTGAAGTTACTCATGAATCACAGATCCATCTACGATGAGGTGAATTCGAATGGCGAGTTTCTTAGGCGTGAGTTGGCCAAGGTATGCGAAGAAAACGATGTGCCAATACACGTCACTGGGGTCTCTTCCATGATCGGCATACACTTTACGAGGGAGAAGCCTAGGAACCATGGGGAGGCCTATGAGTTTCGCTGGCTGGATGGCGTGGAGAAGTTGTTCGTTATGTACATGAGGGCGAAGGGCAACCTAATGCTCTCCGAGAAATCCATACATCCCTTACTTTCCGCGGTCCATGGAAGGGATCATTTAGAAAAATTCATAAAGGATTTCAGGAACTTCATAGAATTTCTAACCAATTAGAATCCAGGATCTCATTCTTTCTCTGATCCGCTTTCAACAGGCTCCATCTCCTTTTGAAGTTCTTTTTCAATTTCCTCTATCGGTTTGGGCGGCGGGGTGGTTGCAAGTGTATATCCTATCCAGGCGATTATGCCGAGTACCCCGGCGACCGCTATGAAGGCCGTTATCTCGAGGAGGATCAAGGCCCATGGGGTGAAGAATAGAATCCAAGCATAGATTATAATGATTATTATCGCGGCCGCCATCATCAGCCCTCCGATCACTTGGTCTTTACCCATTAGATCCCCTCCAAGCTCGTGAATTTTACTCCACGAATTGCTTTTAATCTTTTTCATCACCTATTAGCTATTAAAGAGGCGCGGGTAAAACGCGTTTTCCGAGGGGGCGGTATGATTTATTTCTAGATTCTTAACCATAAATCCGATCGAGATGAGGCTTCTCGCCGGCATCTGTGGAAGCTTTCCAAGGCCCCCGGCCCTCAGAAGGGCATTTGATGAGCTTGAAGCGGGGAGGATTGGCGAGAAGGAGTTTATGGATATTCTGGAAAACTCCACGCGCGAGGTTGTGGGCCTGCAGGAGAATGCGGGGATGAGCGTCACGACAAGCGGGCTTCTCATGTGGCACGACCTCTTGAGGCCCTTCGCTGTGAAATTTTCCGGCATCGAGCCGAGAAGGCTCTTGAGATTCTTCGACAACAACTTCTATTATCGATGCCCGGCCATAGTTGGGCGGGTCTCGTGGAATGGGCCGGTGACGATGGATGAGGTGCGGAGGGTGAAGCGGTATACCACGAGGCCTGTCAAGGCCATTATCCCTGGCCCGTATACGTTCTTAAAGCTCTCAGAAAATCTCTTCTACGAGTCCGAGGATTTACTGGTGGATGACTTGATCAAAGCCCTCAGATCCGAGGCCGATGTTCTCGGAGAAGTCGCGGACTTTCTACAAGTGGATGAGCCATCCCTCGTCGACCCGGAGCTGGGCCGCGCCGATAGGATGAGGGGGATAGATATCGTGAATGAGCTTTTGTCACGGGTGAAGATTCCGGGAGAGAAAGTCATAGTGGCCACTTATTTCGACCTCGACCCAGAAAAATATTCGCTGTTACTCGAATTAAAGGCCGGCCTCCATGTGGACTTGAAGTCTAGGGTGGAAGCGGCGAGGGAAGCCTTAATGGAATATGGATTTGATGGAAAGCTACTCAGCCTCGGGGTAATAGATTCTCGGAGCATCTTTCCCGAGGATCCGCGGGAAATAGTCTACCGCCTCAGCCCCATATTGGACGCGGCCTCGCCCGAGACCTTGATCTTCTCCACGAGTTCTTGGCTCGACTACATCCCCTTTAATGAAGCTGTTAGAAAGCTTGATGCCCTGGGGAGGGTGTTGGCGGAGGCGGAGGTGAGGTTTGGATGAGCTACAGGCCTCCAGACAAGCTCAAGACGACTGTGGTCGGTAGCTACCCATATTTCTCAGAGGCTCTGAAGGCCTTCCAGCTCAGAAAAAAGGGGCAGAGGGGGCCCGAATACGAGTCACTCGTCAAGGAGGCGACGCGTAGGGCTGTTGAGGACTACATTAATGTTGGATTGGACATAATTGCGGATGGTGAGCAGAGAAGGGAGGACATGGCCGTCTTCTTCGCCGAAGAGCTTGGCGGATTTGAGATAAGCGATCTGGTCAGGATCTTTGACAACGTCTATTTCAGGAAACCGGTTATAGCCGACAGGATCACGTGGATCCATGAGATAGTCTTCGGAGACTGGAAATATGCCTCCGGAATCTCGCGGGGAAGACCCGTTAAGGTAACCTTGACAGGCCCCTACACCATGTATTCATGGAGCTTTGACAAATTCTACGGCGACCCGAGGAAGGCGATACTCGATCTAGCGGAGGCCCTGAGGAAGGAGATAGAAGCGCTAGTGGGAGCCGGCGCAGCCTATATCCAAGTCGATGAGCCGGCCTTCTCAACGCGCGCCGAGAAAAGCGACCTCGAGATCGCCGAGGAGGCATTCGAGATAATGTTTGAGGGGTTGGATAATGTGAAGAGGATAACGCACATATGTTATGGGAAGCTTGAGCGGCTTTTCCCCGCGATCCTCGACTTCCCCATCGACCAGATAGACCTCGAGACCAAGAACAGCAATTACAAGGTACTCGATTTACTGCGAGAATACTCCTTTGATAAGGAGCTTGCATTGGGCGTCGTGGACGTACATAGCTCCAGGATCGAGGCCGTTGATGAGGTGATTGAGGGGATTTTGAGGGGGCTGGAAGTAGTTAGGCCCGATAAGCTCTACGTGAAGCCGGATTGCGGGCTCAAGAGGTTGAGCAGGGAGGTCGCCCTAGCCAAGTTGGAGAACATGGTGAAGGCCGCCAAGAAAGTCAGGGAGGAATTAGCGTGAAAGGAGCGACCCTATCTCCTCGGCAGCCCTCTTCACATCCACATCAAATGTGTAGTGTATTCTGGTGAATTCTTTCCTGAATCTGATCACGTCTTCTCGAACCATATTGGGATCATCTCTCCTCTTGACGACGCGGTAAATGAATTCGGCGACCTCGATCATGTCGCCTTCACTCATCCCCCACCTTGTAACTTCCTGAACGCCGATTCTTATCCCGGAGGGGTTAGCGATGTCGCTCGGCTTATCCCATGGAAGAATGTTCTTGTTGACTATGATGTTGGCCTCTTCTAGGGACTCCGCGACCCTCGCGCCGCCACCATCCCCTTTAACATCCAGTAGGACTTGATGTGTCTCCGTGAAGCCCCTCCCCTCACCAAGCACCTTGAATCCCCTAGAATGTAGCTCCTCGGCGAGCTTCCTGGCGTTCTTAACGATCTGGGCGGCATAGGATTTTCCAAATTTCTTCATTTCAAGTGCTGTGACCCCCAGCGCGGCGAGCCTGTGTAGGTGGTGATTAGAGACGAATACTGGGAAGACTATCTTAGCGATCTTCTCATAGATCTCCTCGCTGCTTGTGAGTATCGCCCCTCCCTGGGGGCCTGGAAAAGTCTTGTGAGTCGACGTTGTAATCACGTCGGCTCCCTCAGCTAAAGGATTCGGGTATACCTGCCCAGCTATCAGGCCTAGGATGTGGGCCGCATCGAAGATCACTTTTGCCCCGACTTCGGAAGCGGCTTCCGAGATTTCTTTAACCGGCTGGTGGAATATTATGACGCTCGCCCCAAGAACCACGATCTTCGGCGACCTCTCCCTAATCAACTTCACAGCCCCCTCGGGGTCTATGCCCAGCTCCTCCGGGATTATCGGGACCTCGACTGGTTGTAATCCCAGTCTCCCCAAGATCCCGTACTTCGAATGGCTTACATGGGCTCCTCCTGGGAGAGGTATTACGGCCGCCTCATCTCCTCCCTTGGCGAGGGCCGCGAATGTCGTGGCGTTCGCGATGGTCCCCGAGACCGCCCTGATATCCGAGTACCTTGCCTTGAAGAGTTCGGCAAATATCCTTGAGACCCTGTCCTCGATCTCATCCACGTACTTGGTTCCTTGATAGAATCTCTTAAAGGGTAGGCCTTCGGCGTATCGGTGCATGGCATCTGAGAAGTAGACGGCGTCGACGAGCGGCGATGTAACGTTCTCGGAGGCTATCAGGTTTATGCATTCTTTCCCCCTCCAAGTGTTATGGAGCCTCACGAGCTTGAGGAGGTTGTCAAGCTCATCATCCCCACTCATTTCAATCGCCCTAACTTGGTCTTCAATATAACTTATAAATTTGCGGCCGGGAATCTCTTTGAGCCCCATGAGGACTGAAGTGAAAGTAGCCAAAAAGATAAGCTTAGACGCCGCTTTGCTTGCGAGCTTCAGCGCCCTATACATGGTCATCTTGAAAATGCTACCCGGCATCCCGGCTTTCGGGATTTCAGGAGCCAAGATTGAGATCGCCATCGCCCTCTCGCCCATCTACGGCCTCCTATTAGGCCACGTCCTCGCCCCCTCCTCGATATTCTTGGGAACCCTCATGGCGATGCTAATCTTCCCCGGAAAATACACGGTCTTCAGCTACGTGACGATGTTCGCCGCCCCCCTCGGAGCCCTAACATCCTCACTCATCTTCGATCAGAGGAAGGCCTTCAAGCTCCCCAAGTGGATCTACTCCATAGTGATTTACGCGGCCCTCCTTTTAACCTGGTTCGCAACCGATGTTGGAAGCCTCGCGGCCTTATTCACAATACCGTACTTTGCCGTAATGGGGTTCGCAGCCTTTAGCGGGATAGCTAGCTCCATGAGAAAGACCCTGCGGGCCGCGCCTCTCCGCATCCTTGCGGGATGCGCCGGCGGGATATTCGCCGATCACCTCTATGGGAGCTTGGGGGCGATCATAGTCTTCAGGTACCTCACCGGCGCCTTTGTTCCCGAAGCCCTTGCGGCGATATATCTGGCCGCGATTCCAATAGTCCTAATCGAGAGGGGCCTCATGATAGCATTCTCATTCATCGTCGCGCTCAACCTATACCTCGCCCTAAGGAAATCGAGATACTTCAAAGTGAGGGTGGTCGAGGGTGAATAGCCGCAGGGGATGCCCCAAGCGGGTGCTAAATGGGCCATGTGGTGGGATGAGGCCCGACGGCACCTGCGAGCTCGGGGATGCGCGATGCGTCTTCGCCGAAAAATGGCCGTCGGAAATAATTTTGGACCAGGGCTTCAAGTTCAGGCCGAAAATTGAGAGGAAGAGGCCATCGACAAAGCTTCTTTCAAGAATATGGGATGAGGCCATGTGGATCGCCGAGGTCCCTCCAAGCTTCGAGGCGGCGGAAAAGATCCAGCTTATAAAGGGCCTCTCCATGAGCGCATTAAGCGTCCCAGATAACCCGCTCGCGATCCCCCATCTCGAATCATCGGCCTTCGCGGCCTACTTGAAGAAGGTGCTGGGATGCGAGATGATAGTCCACGTAACCTGCCGCGATCTAAACCGCTTAGCCATCAAGTCTAGGCTTTTAGGTCTCCACTTAAACGGCATAGAGCATGTCTTGGCCTTGACAGGCGACCACCCATCGATAATGCCCGGAGTAAAAGAATATTCTACGCCGATCTTTGACCTCGATTCGATAAGGTTGATCTACCTAGCTAGACTCATGGCTGACTATGGTAAAGATGAGCTTGGGAACCCGCTCTCACCGGCGATCGGCATCCACGTTGGAGCAGGGCTAAACCCATACTTACCGAGGGAAGTGGAATTTCCTAGAGTTTTGAGGAAGGTCATGGCGGGGGCCGAGTTCTTCATAACGCAACTCATCTTCGAAACCGGGCAAATAAGGGATCTATTAAGGATCCTCAAGGAGGCGGGCGTAACCACGCCCATCTTCGTGGGATTTCCCCTGGTGGGCGGAAAGAGGGTTCAGGAGATCTTAAAAGCCATCGGGCTTCCCATAACCGAGGTCCCCACGAACTTGGAAGCCCTCGTCGAGTCGTATCTTGATGCCCTCAAGGAACTCAGGAAATTCTACGGCCCAGTCGGCGCATTCATATCCACGCTTGGAAAACTGGAAAATTTCAGAATATGGGATGAGGTCTTTACGGCCCTTAGTTAACAATAAATCCCAGACGAGGCGTGGAATATTCAAGGTTGCCCGTCTTTGGCGCTACATCCTTCTAAGACCTTTCTATGCCTTTCGTCGTCGTATTCCACGTATTTCAGGATTATCGGGCACCACCTCCGTTCGGGGCAGTATCCGAGTAGCTTGCATCTCTCGCCCATCAGCTCATCGAGCCAGGGAACTTCTTCTCCTATCCTCCTCCAAACCTCGTAGGCCAACTTCCTCACCTCCCACTGAGAATAGCTACAAGTCCTCATCGCGACATATCCCTGAGGCCAAAGGAGATTGAATGCGTTATAGGATCTGATGGCGTAGATCCTCAGAGCCTGTGGAATGAGGTAGACGGCGTCGGAGGGGCGTACCCCATCTTCGACTAATGCCTCGTATGCTTCTAGGAGCCTCGAAGCGGCTTCCTGAAAACGTTTCAGAAAGCTCTCTAAATTCATTATACTGGGCGGGGTGATAAGGTTTCCCTCCTGGCCGGAGAGGCAACGGTCTATAGCCGAGTAAATCGATTCGATCGCCGTTGGAATGGTCCTATGCCTTATGGATTGGTGATATGCGGCCAGGGACATGGGCTCAAGAAAGATGGCGTGGATGAGTGGATTCAGGACATGGGCTTCTGCAGGATCCTCCAAAATTCCCCGAATAACCTCAGCTCGATCGACGAGAACGTTCAAACCTAGTAAAGTCGGCTTCTCTCCACCACATTTCTTGATCAGTTCCTCCACGGGCCCATCTCCCCTTCTGTAGGGATTTGCATAAGGGTAGGACGGCAACTTTATCCTGAAGTGAAGCCTGGCCTCCGTGAGCTTCGGGGCAACCCTTTCCGCAACCTCCCCAACTCTCTCACCGATGATTGAGAGCTCTTCGGGGTAATATTGAGACCCCCGGCCAAGCCTCCTCGCATCGACGATGAGTCCCATAAATGTCTCCAAGCTCCCACAGGCGAAGAGCGACGTCTTGGATGACAGGGGTAAAATGTATCTGGCATCCTCGATTTCGATGCCCCGATCGATCATCCAGCTATAGGCATCGTAGGCCTGTTTAACCGCCTCCTCGTATACCCT
>JANXDQ010000002.1:55610-75281 GCA_025059415.1 Aigarchaeota archaeon | reverse complement strand
ATCGGGGAGACTAAGAGTAGGGAGGCGACCCTACTACATCTGATCACCTCGAACTGGAGCGTTAATGAGGTGGTTAGCGATGAATGGCCCCTCCGAGTTGATTCTCGGTGAAAGTCCGACGCGAGCTTCGAGAGATCCTTTCCACCCTCAATTAGCTCCTTAAACCTCTCACCCAAATTAACCCCGCGAGTGGTCCCAATGCCCTCAAGGGCTATCAATAAGTCGGGATCAAGGAAAACCTTCTCTCCATATCTTTCGACTTCGGCAGAGGGGCCGAAACTTAGAAGCTTAACCTCAACATCTTCCACCCTGAACATCCGCCCTAATCCCCGCCGAATCAATCTCCCGCAAAATTATAGCATTTCCCTTAAGATTTTTCGGCGAGAAATGCTTTGAGCATTTCCTCAGCGCCTTCGCCGATCCGGCATTCTCCGACGAAATATATGGTTATCGGCCACCAAGTTGAATATACGACGTTCTATGGTTAAGTTTTGTGCCTCTTTCTCTGGACTGAACGATTTGACAAATCGGCAATTAGCCTCATAGAGAAGGCAAAAATTGGATTCGACTGGGTGGAGGTTCCCTTAATGGAAGCTCGACCTCATAGATGTGGAGGCTACGAAAAGGGAGCTGAAGAAGCATGAAGTAGAATTTCTAGGTTCTCTAAGGCCCCATCGGAATATGATATCACGAGTGATGACGAGAGGACTAGGAGAAACGGTATAGAGTTTATGAAACGGTGTGCTGATGTGGTTTCACAGCTCGGGGGAGATGCTATAAATGGTGTGATCTATGTTGCCTGGGGCAAGATATTTGGGGGAAGCAGGACACCCGAGGAGTGGAGGAGAAGTATGGAGGCCTTGAGGGAGATATGTAGATATGCTCATGGCTATGAGATAAGCCTAGGTATCGAGCCGGTTAACAGATTTGAGACATACTTCCTGAACACCGCGGAGGACGCGGTAAAGCTGGCCAAAGAAGTTGGTGAACCCAACATAAAAATACACCTAGACACCTTCCACATGAATATCGAGGAAAAGAACTTCTATGATCCAATAAAGATGGCTGGAAAAATCCTTAATCACATGCACTGCTGTGAAAACGATAGGGGAATACCTGGAACCGGCCACGTCAATTGGGGCGAGGTCTTCCAAGCACTCTCCGAAGTAAACTATGATAGATGGCTCGGCGTAGAATCTTTTACACCTGAAATGGAAAAGCTCGCGGCATCGACTGCGATTTGGCGTAAGATCGCTCCAAGCGCCGACGCAATAGCGGAAGAAGGCCTCAAATTCCTCAAACAAATGGCGAAGAAATACCTTAAATCATAATCCCCAGCATTACAATTAAGAATGGAGCCAAAAAGTTTTCTAGAAGTCATAAAAACATTAGCCTCGACTTAGCAGCTTTCCCGATTTAGCGAGCACCACAAGATTTTACGGGGCGATAACGAAAAAGGAGAATTTACAGGGATGGAATAGAATGGCATGGGCTCATTGTGGCTTGGCAATTCTGATAAACTAGATGCTCGGAAAATTTTCCCGGCTCAAAGTCATTTTCAGACATTGATCTTGATTTGAAAAATGATGCAATGATGGGTCAAAACTTGCTGCTCTAATTCCACTTGCCGAGTACTTCTAGGTTGATGCCTTAAATAACGCCGAGGCTATGGAGAAATACACCGTTACCGCGGTTACGTCACCTATACTTGTTACGAGTGGCGCTGATGCTGCTGCAGGGTCTATCCTTATCTTGGCTAGAATTATTGGGAGAAATGTGCCTACGATATCAGAAACATAGCAAGATGCTATTAACGCCGCCGCCACGATTGTAGCTATCTTAAGTGAGTAAAGGACGTTCCATGTGGCTATGTACGATGTAGCGAACCCTATCGCGAATGAAAGTGGCGCTAAAAAGATTATCATGATCGTTGTAGTCGCAAATTCTTTCATCAAGATCTTGATCATATCGCTCTTTGAAAGTCTAATCTCACCCGTAACTATGCCTCTAAGAATCATCGCCGAAGCCTGAGATCCTATATTTCCCGAATTATCGGCGAGTAAGGGCATAAACGCCGCGAGCAAGGCAATTCTCTGAATTAAATTTTCGAACGTCGCCACTATTCCCCCCGTAATCATGTTGATGAGGTAGAGGTAAACCAGCATTGGTATCCTTCGGATGGCAAGTTTGTAGGGGGGTGTTGTTATATAGCTGCCCTTCACCGCTTCCACGAAACCTCCATACTTAAGTAGGTCCTCCGAATACTCGCTAACCAATACATCCAATAGGTCGTCTAGTGAAACTACTCCTAAAAATCTCCCATCAAAATCCACAACCGGGATCTCGACGACGTCGTGGTCTATGGCTAGCCGCGCCGCCTTCTCCCTGTCGCTAAATGGATCAACGTAAACCCTGACTTTCTCCCCGCAATCTGCGAGTTTGAGATCCCTCTTTTTCGTCAAGAACGTCTTCACGTCGATGCATCCGATGAGCCTCCTGTTTTCGTCGACGATATACACGCAGTTGTGTTTGTCATAGAGACCTAGCCACATTTTTTGAGTGTAGATGTCGAGAGCCTCGCCGACCGTTAAATTCTGTTCAAAGACCGGGATCTGAATACTCATTATTCCTCCGACGCTTTCGGGAGGAAATTTCATAACCCTCGTAACTTCATGTGAGAGCTCGGCTGGAAGCACCCTCAAAAGCTCGATCTTGACTTTAGGTGGAAGCTTGTATAATATGTCGGCGACTTCGTCCACGGGAAGCCTAGATAGAGTCCTGGCGGTATCATCAATACCCTTGATCAAGGTGATTTCATAGATTATTTCATCGGGTAGGCGTGCTAAAATTGGCGCAACATTGCCGAGATCCGATGAGGCGAACAGCTTCCTCCTCTGCTCACTATTCAGCCTAAGGATAACGTCCGCGATCTTTGGTGGTTCAAGGTTTTCAAGAATTTTAACGGCCTCGTCGACCCTACCCCAGCTGATATGCTTCACCAACATTCTGACAGTCTCATCAATATCGTCCAGAGCAGATCCCTCATCGTTTTTAACTTCGAAGTTAATCAATTCAAATCACCAGTAACGGTGATCATATAGCAAATAAACCTTCACGTCCCCCTCATCGCCATGATCAATTCATGAAGAAATGCGGGGGGTGGGATTCGAACCCACGAACCCCTACGGGACAGGAGCCTCAGTCCTGCGCCTTTGACCAGGCTTGGCTACCCCCGCTCTTTATCTCCTATTTCCTTGTTCTCTACATAAACGTTATTTAGGTATTTTGTGAGCGTTTTTCTTTATCTTCTCTATGGCTCTTTGAATGTCTTCTAGGTCTTTTTCCTCGGCGAGGAGGACGTTTTGGGGAATCCACACGGCCTCTATCTTTGACGCCTTCTCGGTGTTTGGGAGTGGTTTGCTTGGTGGGAGGAATGAGTAGCTGTACAGGGGTCTATATCCGGCGTTGCACGGTATCCCCTCTGCCCTAAGCGCCTCCACGAATCTGTCCTTTGAGAGGTTTGAGAAACCACTCGGATCGTATTTGAAGATGTAGAGGTGGTATGCGTGCCTAGTCACGCGCTTATCCGGCTTCAAGGGCTCAACCCCATCTATCTCGGAGAGCAGTTTGTCGAGCTTCCACGCGCCGCGATCCCTCAACTCCATCAACTTCGGCGCCCTCTCCAGTTGGGCTATGAGGACCGCCGCCTGGAACTCCGTCATCCTGTAGTTCCATCCATAGACCCCATGCTCGTACCACGGCCCGGTTCTCGGCCTCCCGACGTTCCTCAGAGACCAGACCGCCTCGGCCAGTTCGTCGCTGTTCGTCGTGATCGCCCCGCCCTCCCCACACGTGATGTTCTTCGATTGATAGAAGCTGAAGGCCCCGGCGTCCCCTATCGCCCCAACCCTCCTCCCCCTCCACTCCGCGCCATGCGCCTGGGCGGCGTCCTCCAAGATCATCAAATCCCTCTCCTCAGCTATCTCCACTAAAGCATCCATGTCCGCGGGCCTCCCGGCGATGTGGACAGGTATCACCGCCCTCGTCTTCCCGTCAGCCAGCTTCCTCACATTTTCGGGGTCGATGGTGTAGGAGCCCGGGTCTATGTCGGCGTATGCGATCTCGAGACCCAGGTCTATTGCCGATGTCGCTGTCGCTATGAAGGTGTACGCTGGTACTATGACGCGGTCACCCGGCCTCAGTCCCATGGCCTTCAACGCTATCTTCAACGCGGCGGTCCCACTCGCGCATAGAAGCGCGTGTTTGGCCTCCTGGAATTCCGCGAACCGCCTTTCAAATTCATCTTGGAATCTCCCTCCAACGCTCCATCTCCCACTTCTTAACGCTTCCAGTATCAGATCCTCTTCCCTTTGATCATAGATTGGCCATGATGGATATGGTGTCTTCCTGACGGGTTCCCCTCCCAGTATCGCGGGTAAGTCCTCAGCCATCTGCCGTGAACACGCATTCAATGGATAAAATATGTTTCCTCCAGATTTAAAGTGAGCCGGCGATGAACGCGATCAAGGCTATCAACATCCACAAGAGCGTCCAATTTTTCACCCTGAGCGAGTTTTCCTTAGTTGGGGATCGGGTTATGCTGATGGCGCAGTGTATGAACCCTGCGTCGGCGATTAAGACTATGGGGACATAACTCCAGTTCACGAGGCCGAAGATATATGGGAGTGGGCTGATGGAGACCGCGGCCAAATAGAATATTGCTCCGAGCCTTGCGGCGATCACCTCGCCCCTCATTCTCGCCACAGATCTAACCCCCCGGAGTGCATCTCCCTCAATGTCCGAGATGCCCTTTATCACCTCCCTACCGAGATTCGAGAGATATACTGGTAGGATGAATGTGATGAGCCTTTGGGAGATGTAGCCGTCGGATAGAACTGAGCCGTAAATGAACGGCGCCACGACAATCGCGCTGACAATGTTATTCCCCACGAAGCCCATCTTCTTGAATTGAGCATTATAGGTGAATGCGGAAATGAAAGCGATTACCGCGATGACGAAGCAGTGCATCGAGGTGGCTGCGGCTGAGAGCATCCCCACGGATGCCAAGATGGATGAAGTCAAGATGGCGTCAGATTCCGAGATTATGCCGGCGGGAATTGGCCTCCACGGCGCATTCACTTTATCCACCTCCCTGTCGAAGTAGTCGTTGAATCCCATGGAGCTGCCGCAGAGGCCATAGGCCGTTACGAAGGAGAGGAGGAGCTTTTCCATCTGAAAGACCTTGTTATCTGAGAGAAGTATCCCGGAGAGGATGGCGATGAACATCATGATGGCGTTCGGCGGCCTCGTCAAGGCTATCAACGCCCTCGTCTTCTCGATTGCTCCCCGAGATCCGCCGCGAACGCGCATCGCGACAAATCCCCTAGTTAATTTAGCTTAAAACGATTTCCACCACAATTGATCACAAACGCGATACATGGATCATTATAAGTTTCTTAAGTCCACTAGTCGCGCCATGTAATACACAACCTCATTTCTCCTGTCGACGACCGCTATTACGAGTTCCTTCCGCATGCTTCGGCAGGTCGTCAACCACTCTTGGAGCTTCTTCATGGGGAGATTTCTCCCCTCCACCACCGGCGCGACGATGTATTTGGCCGGCTCCTCGCCATACTTGCCCCTCTCAAAGACCCTGAACCTCAATTCCTCGTTGAATCCATCCTTGACGACGTATTTCCTCTTCCTCAGATCCCTGTAGATCACGTAATCTCTCCAGACGTTTTCATCTAGTTGTTTTAGTTCTTCGAGGAGCTTGTTGAAGTCGAGCTCAACGCCCTGCTTGTCCACGACCTTCATCCAACCGTTTTCGATGAGGTAAAGCGCTTCTGGATAAGAATAGGTCACGTATCCACTTGGGGTATCCTCCACGCCATATCCCTTCGCCAAGAGCCCCTCGACGATGCTGCTCCGCTCGGCGCATATCTTACCATCGACCAGTATTGCTGTAATCGCCCTCCCCGTATCTCCAGACAACTTAGCCCGATGCATGAACCCTATACTAAGCCTTAAATTTCACGCCTATACGGCAAATAGGTTGAGGGGTCGCTTATTGTTTCCCAGATGGCGCTCCACTGGTTAGAGAAGCTCGTGGCGAAAGTCCTCAGGGATCATAATAGAGCTCTGACGTTCGAGGAAGTCGCGGAGCTTACAGGGAGGGATCTCGGCTCCGTCGCTAAGGCCGCGCTCTGGCTATCCAGTAAAGGGCTGATAACTGTTGAGGAGCATGAGAAGAAGATCATCGGACTCGGGGTCGAGGGCGCGGTATACGTTGATCAGGGGCTTCCGGAGAGGCAGCTGGTGACCCTATTGGAGCGGGTCGGCGGCGTGATGGCGTTGACCGAGGCCGAGGAGAAGCTCGGCGCCGAGAAATTTAACATAGCGATTAATTGGGCGAAGAGGCGTGGATGGATCTCGATTGAGAAGTCTGGAGGCCGGGTGGTCGTCAGGCTCCTCGAGAGGCCTGCGGGGGATTTCCCCGAGGAACGGGTTTTGAAATTATTGAGTGGAGGTGAGCGGGAGCTCGACGAGATTCCCGCGGAACTCAGGGAGGCCTGCTTATCCCTGGCCACCAGGCCAAATGTCTTGGACATGAAGGTAAAGCGGATCCACGTCATGAAGCCCACGCAGAAGCTGCTGGAACTCGACTCGGAGTTACTCGAGGCCGTGGAGATTACGAGGCTGACCCGCGAACTATTAGCCTCGGGTGGATGGAGGAAGGTTAAGCTCAGTAGATTCGATGTATTCGCCCCGAGTCCGCCGGCGTTCGCGGCGAAAAGGCACCCGCTTCAGGAATTAATCAAGTTGGTCAGGGAGGTCTTCGCGGAGATGGGCTTCGAGGAGATCCGGGGCCCACTCGTCGAGCTGGCATTCTGGAACTTCGACGCGCTCTTCCAGCCCCAAGACCACCCGGCGAGGGAAATGCATGACACTTTCTACCTTGCGGAGCCGGAGATGGGCGACCTCCCCGAGCATTTAGTCGACGCGGTTAAAGTGGTTCATGAGACCGGAGGGGACACCGGTTCGACGGGCTGGGGTTACAGGTGGAGGGAGGAGGAGGCGAGGAGGCTCTTGCTAAGAACACATACGACCGCGACGACCATCAGGTATCTCGCAGAACACAGGGATCCCCCGGTCAAGGTCTTCTCAGTCGACAGGATCTATAGGAATGAGCGCGTTGACTGGAAGCACCTCGCCGAATTCCACCAGATAGAGGGCATAGTGATGGGGGAAAACGTCTCTTTCCGGGGCCTCCTGGGCTTGATTAAGGAGTTTTACGCGAAGCTCGGATTGAAGAATGTCAGGTTTAGGCCGAGCTACTTCCCATACACGGAGCCCTCCGCGGAGGCGGTGGCATATCTCGAAGATAAGAAGACTTGGCTCGAGCTGATAGGCATGGGCGTATTCAGGCCGGAGGTCACGAGGCCGCTTGGGGTGAAGCAGAGGGTCCTGGCCTGGGGAGGTGGATTGGAGAGGCTTGCGCTGGCGCTCTACGACCTAGATGACATCAGGACATTCTACATCAATGACTTGAACTGGATTCGAAGCATTCCGGGGATGATCCTGAAGAGGAGGACGGGGAGGGTTTAGCTACCTATATGGCGGCGCCACTCCCCTGAGCTTTGAAATCCACTCCGCGAACCTCATGGCCGCCCTCGCCCTGTGCGAGAACGCGTTCTTCTCCTCCACATCCATCTCGCCAAATGTCCTCCCATCGCCCTCAGCTGGGATGAATATGGGGTCAAATCCGAAGCCCTTAGTTCCCCGAGGCTCCTCGGCGACCCATCCTGAGACTTCTCCTGTAAAGATCTTCACGGGCTCCGTTAATGGCGAGTAGAATGCGATCGCCGATCTAAATTGCGCTCTCCGATCCCTAACACCTTCCATGAGCTTCAGGATCCCCTTTATCCCGATCGTCCTGAAGACGTAGCTGCTGAACGGCCCGGGGAAGCCGCCCAAAGCCTCGACGAACAGCCCCGCGTCTTCAACCATGACCGGCTCCCGGAGCACATTGTATGCGTGGAGGACTCTATGCTTCGCTATCTCCCTCAAATCCATTGACTGTATCTCGATGGTGGCGAGTTGCTCTACCCTGAATTTCAAGCCATACCTCTCAAAGATCTTCTGGAATTCCTCGGCCTTTCCCATGTTAGTCGTTACGATGACGAATCTAAGATCTCCTTCTCCGCTCCTCGACATATCTGCCCCTCCTCCTAATCTCCTTCATCTTCTCAAGGATCTTCAATGTAAACTCTCTTCCAAGTATGCTGGAGTACCCCCTGAGGAAGTTCTTCATGAAGAGCTCTCTAATGGGGTAATGGGCGCTCTCAAGGCTCCTATCGAGTAGGTGCACATCGACGGCGAGTTCCTCCAAGTCATCTGTCACAGCGCTCAACCCAAAGTCTATTAGATAAAGTCTTCCATGTTCGTCTATTATGATGTTTGAGGTGGTTAAGTCGCCGTGGGCGACCCTGCTCGAGTGCATCTTCCCAACGATCTCCCCCAAGTTTCTTCCGATCGACTCGATGATCTTCGGTGGAAAGCTATCTAGGACTTTTTTGAGCTCTGACCCCTCGATGAATTGGAGGTATATTGTTGAGTCATCTCTATCCATCAGGATTATGGCGGGGCACGGGACACCGGCTTTCTTGAGATCAACCATTATCTTGGCCTCGTGGAGCGTCCTCCTCTCCCTAATCCACTTGTCGAGCTCCGGCATCCGATATGGCTTTGGGACTCTGTGCTTCGACACGAGTTTGAATTCATTCCATTCGAGCTTTGAGACGACCGCCTCGGCCCCGATCCTGATCACCTCGGACTCCACTTTGAGTGCCGTTCAAATCACCTCCTCAGAGGCCGCGTTCCCTCCAAACCGCCTCGGCCTCATCTATCCTATACCTCGGCCTCACCCTGCTCTGCTCTATGGGCGTGACCTGGCCGACCATCAGCTGGAGTAGCCCTGTCCACGCTATCATCGCGCCATTGTCTCCGGCATATTCCGGGGGAATCACATAAACCTCCGCGCCATGTAGCCTCGCCATGGCGTCCACCATCTCCTTTAATCTCCTGCTCCTCGCGAGGCCGCCGACCAGCAGTATCTCTCTTTTCTCGGTGAAGGCGAGCGCCCTCTCAAGGGTCTCCGTGAGCATGCTGTAGGCGGTCTCGGTGATGCTGAGGCAGAGGTCCTCGAGCCTCACGTCGTCCTTGAGCATTCTCAGCGCCGCGGTGAGCAGCCCGGAAAACGAGACATCCATTCCCTTGACCCTATATGGTAGTGGATGGAATTTTTCACCCCTCCTCGCGTATTCCTCGGGAGCCGGCATCGGGCCGATTCCAGTCTTAACCCCGAAGACGTCCAAGCAGTTTCCGGCGGCTATGTCGAGCGTCTCGCCGAAGATGCGGTATCTCCGATCCATGTACGCAGTTATCAAAGTGTTTCCACCCGCGACGTAGAGGACCACCGGGTCCCTGCACCCTGTCACCAGCCTCCCGATCTCGATGTGCGCCACGCCGTGGTTGACGGCCACGAGGGGTTTCCCGAGCCTCAAAGCGAGAGTCCTGGCGACTGTGGCTCCGACCCTGAGACACGGCCCCATCCCCGGCCCGGCGGAAAAAGCTACCCCGTCGAGGTCCCGCGGAGATATTCCCGCTTCTTTCAGCGCCTCTGAAAGCCCGGTGGGGGCAGCCGCAGAGTGGTGCTGCGCCGCCTCCCTCGGGTGTATCCCTCCGTCCCTCGGCCTGTAGACGTAGTTCACGTTCGCCAGGATTTTTCCGGAACTCGAGGCTATCCCGAAGCCTATGGTGTGCGCGGTCGACTCTATCCCAAGTACCAGCAGCCCCCCCTCCATCACCCCTCTCAAGTGCCCGATATCACTTAAATTATATCTCGTTGGTTTTTTAGGAGGGATAATGCCCCTGATCGACCGCTATGGCCGCCAGATAACGGGCCTAAGGATCTCCGTGAATCAGGAGTGTAATCTGAACTGCGTTTTCTGCCACCGCGAGGGCGCCTCCGGGAGGAGCGGCGGGGCCATGAGGCCCGAGGAAATCGAGAGGATAACGCGTATAGCGATGGGGTATGGAGTAGACTCGGTCAAGATAACTGGTGGAGAGCCATTGCTCCGCCCAGACATACTCGAGATCGTGGAGAGGCTCGGCAAACTCGGATTACGCGACCTCTCCATGACCACCAACGGCTATAGGCTCAGCGAGCTGGCAGGCGAACTGAAGCGGAGGGGCCTGATGAGGATAAACATAAGCCTCCACGCGGCGGATCCGAGGAAATTCGCGTGGATGGCGGGCTTCCGAGACCCGGCCATGGGGGAAAACGCCTTCGAGGAGGTCCTCGAGGGGATTGAGAGATCCATCGAGGCCGGCTTAGACCCCATCAAGCTCAACGTCGTCGTGATGAAGGGAGTAAACGATGGCGATCTATGGGACTTGGTAGCGCTCTCCGAGAGGCTGAACTCGAAGGGCAAGATAGTCCTACAGCTGATAGAGCTCGTGAGCTGCGGCACGGCCCCAAACATGTTCGCCAAATATCATTGTGATTTAACGCGGCTCGAGGGGGAGGTGAGCGCGGTGGCGGTTGAAAGGGTGGCCAGAAAGCTGCACCTCAGGACGCAGTACCTGCTGCCGAATGGCGTCTGGGTCGAGTTCGTCAAGCCGATGAATAACGGGGCCTTCTGCATGAACGACACCAGGCTAAGGATCACGCACGACGGCTCATTCAAGCCATGTCTGATGCGGGATGACAACCACGTCCCATTCCTCGGGGCCATGAGGTTCGGCGCGACGGACGAAGAGCTGAAGAAGATATTTCTGAGGGCGGTCGAGGCCAGGGAGCCGTATTGGAAGACATGAAACCCCCTATTTCCCCACTTTCAAAGCCGATCTTCTGAGGGATATTCCCGCGAAAATTACGATGACTATTAACGTCAAGGCTACATTCCAAGTTTCGGGCGGCTGCGTGAGGCTCATCTCCCCCACTTGCCGGCGGAGAAGAAGCTAAAATGTCAAGGGCGAGGATGAAAAACGTGTGCAAAACTTACTTGCACCCCATCCGCCTTTAATGATCGGATCCGGGCGAGATATGGTTTTTAAGGGATTCAAGTGTCTTTGATCTGGTGGTGAGCTCTTGCTAAAGCTGAGGGCGCCGATAGTCGCGGTATTGGGCCACGTCGACCACGGCAAGACAACTTTACTGGATAAGATGAGGGGAACCATCGTTGCGGCGAGGGAGGCGGGCGGCATAACCCAGCACATAGGCGCCAGCATGTTCCCGCTCGAAGCGGTCATCCGCACCTGCGAGATGCTCTTGGGAGAAGTTGGGGCGAAGAAGCTCGAGGTTCCCGGGTTACTCTTCATCGATACGCCGGGCCACGCTGCCTTTGCGAACCTCAGGAGGAGAGGCGGATCACTCGCGGACCTAGCCATACTCGTGATCGACGTAAATGAGGGAGTCCAAGAGCAGACGAGGGAGAGCATAGAGTTGCTGAGGGCCAGGAAGACACCCTTCGTCGTGGCCGCGACTAAGATAGATATGATACCCGGCTGGAGGCCCCAGGGAATAGTTTCGCTGAAAAAGAGCCTGGAAGCCCAATCGGCGCCCGTGCGTGAGGAATTTCAGAAGAGGATCTACAACCTGATCGGACAATTATCCCTTCATGGATTCAACTCCGACCTATACCACAACATCCGCGACTTCACTAGGACGCTCGCCATAATCCCAGTCAGTGGGAAAACCGGCGAAGGGATCCCAGACCTACTCCTAGTAATCCTAGGCCTTGCCCAGGCCTTCATGAAGGAACAGTTGACCGTGGGCGAGGGCCCGGCGGAGGGCGCCGTGTTGGAGGTCCTAGAAGAGGAGGGGATAGGGACCACGATAAATGCGATCATCAGCGATGGAGTCCTCAGGGTGGGGGATAGAATCGCCCTGATGGGGGTCGACGGCCCATTCATAACCAGGGTTAGGGCACTTCTATTACCCAAGCCGCTGGACGAGATGAGGGATCCAAGAGACAAGTTTAGGAGAGTTGAAAGTGTGGAGGCGGCGGTTGGGGTTAAGGTCGTCGCGGACGAGTTGGAAAAGGCCGTAGCCGGGTCACCTCTCTACGCCGTTGAGTCGCTGGAGAAGGAAGTAGATGTCTTAGAGAAATTGAAGTCGGAGGTAGGGGAGATAATCCTCAGCACGGACAAGGTCGGGGTGGTCTTGAAGGCCGATACCCTGGGAACGCTGGAGGCGGCGATACAGATGCTCAAGGAACGCGGGATACCTATCAGGAGGGCCGGAATAGGCGACGTCTCAAAGAGGGACGTGGTCGAGGCGGAGGTCGTCAGGATGAAGGATGAATACAGGGGGGTCATACTTACATTCAACGCCCGCATCGACCCCGAGCTGGAACTCGAGGCGAACAACAGGGGCATCAGGGTCTTCAAGGAGAGAATCCTCTTCAGGTTAGTCGAGAACTACCTCGAGTGGTTGAGGGAGGAGACGGCGAAGCGCAGGCTAAGGGCATTCGAGTCCCTCATCAAGCCCGGGAAGATCAAGATCCTCCCCGGATACGTCTTCAGGAGGAGCGAGCCCGCGATAGTCGGCATAGAGGTCCTAGCCGGGATGATAAAGCCAAGATACCCGCTTATGAACTCCGATGGGAAAGTCATTGGAACAATCGCGCAGATACAGGATAAGGGTCAGAGTATCCCAGGGGCTGAGAAGGGTGTGAAGGCCGCGATCTCGATGAAGGAGCCCGTCGTGGGGAGACATATCAGGGAAGGCGAGATCCTCTACGTCGCGATCCCGGAGAATGACGCCCGGCTCCTCCTAAAGGAATATAACGATATGCTGGATGAGGACTCGAAACGGGCCCTCGTGGAGACGGTGGAGATCAAGAGGAAACATGACCCGCTTTGGGCGAGATGAAAATGGCCATCCAACTCGGGATAATCCCCCGGCTCCTCGACGACTTATAGTTTTATAGTGCCACTATTCACCCTTTCCGGAGATGTCCGAGAAGGCTCCAGCGCCGAAACTAGTCCTCTCCAACCCCGAGGACGGCACCGCCAAAACCATGCAATTGGATCCAAAGGTATTTTCACTATTCATCGGCAAGAAGATTGGAGATGAACTCGATGGGTCGATTATAGGGTATCAAGGATACAGGGTCAAGATAACTGGTGGGACGGATAGAGATGGCTTCCCGATGAGGCCCGATGTCAGCGGAGCGCGGCGCGTCGAAATACTCCTCTCAGGAGGAATCGGGTTCAAGGCCCTAGAGAAACAACCCTCAAAGAAGAAGAAACGGAGGCAGAAGAGGGGAAAGAAGGGTCTTAGGAGGAGGAAGATGGTTCGTGGAAATGTTGTAAGCGACGCGATAGCCCAGATAAACGCCGTCCTAATTCCGGTCAAGAAGGAGGTGAAGACGCCGTGAACCTCGAGATAATCCAAGACAGGAAAAACCCGCTACTCAATAGGAGGGAACTAGAACTCCTAATACACTACGAAATCTCAACGCCTAAGAGGGATGACTTGAGGAAATACCTCGCAGAAAAATATGGAGTAGAGGTTGAGAGAATAATAATTGAGAAGATGGAATCAATTTTTGGCACGAGGAAGGCGAGGGCGCATGTCCACATCTACGACACCGTCGAAGATGCGAAGAAGTTTGAGAGAAAACACGTCCTCAGGAGGCATGGGCTAATAGCGGAGGCGAAAAAGGTTGGGTAAACAGGCTCAACTTTGGAGGAAGTATAGGATCGAAGGAGACAAGCTCATTAAGCAGGCCGTGCATTGTCCGCGATGCGGCCAGGGATACGCCATGGCAGATCACGGAGACCGATACTACTGCGGCCACTGCCGCTATACGCAATTCAAGCAGACTTAAAGTGGCTGAGCATCATTCAGCCGTCACGTCTCCACAGCGAGGCTCAGAATCTTCCACGCAATTTTCCTCGCCACGCTATCAATAATCACGATTACGCTTCCCTCACCAGGTTGGCCATAAATCACGAGTGAGCGATCCGGGGCCGAAAGCATCGCCGCGAGCGTGAGTATATCTTCTTCGCCTTCGATGAATAAAACCGTATTTTTTAAATCCTTTTCTTGAAGGAGCTCGTGTAACTTGGCGACGGCCTCCGGGTTCAATGTCCCCGGCTCATTCACGGCCCTTATCACCTTCATGCCCTCGGGCTTGAAGAGTTCCACATACCTCCTCTCCACCCTCCCATCAACTATGTATAGGCTCACCGGGATCCCTCCCCTCCGGAGCATTTCCGACGTATAATCTCCAACAGCTATAACGAGTGCTGGGCGCTCCTCGATAATCAAGCGCTTAATCTCCTCCAAATTTTTTTCCGGGCCTCCCCGCAACAATCTCCCAGCGGGCTTTCTCAGGAGCTCCCTGGCTTTCTCAGGGAATATGAGTTTCCCCTTTATGGGCCATTCCCGTTTAGGTGATTCTGATCGCGTAGGCTCCATTCCTGAGCCCAAGCTCCTTGGCTATCTCAGATCTTTCTTCATCGAAGATTATTATGAGGCCCATGAAATTGGAGGTTAGATTCGATGATCCACAATTCTCGCAGACATTCTTAGTCGTTAACCTCCTACAGCTCCTACATGCCCGCTCCCTCGCAGGCATTACTTCCCACCCGCAACGGCTTCCGCCTTCTTTGGCCTCGGCGCCTCTTTCTCTAGACCTTCTCTTATCCACTCGATCTTGCCCAAATATGGTTGCCTCGTCGTAACTCCAACCTTCCCGGTCGTCCCATGCGTAAGAGAGACCGCGACCACCCTGAACCTCACATCATCTCCGACCTCCAATTTCCTTCCGGTCTTCTTCCCAGTCAAAATGGAGTGTCTTTCATCATAGGTTATGTAGTCATCCATTATCTGCGAGATGTGGAGGAGGGCATCGAGGGGGCCTACACGGATGAAGGCCCCGAACTCCGTTATCTCCACGACTTCACCCTCTCCAACTTCTTGGATTCTTGGATAAAAGCATAGAAGCTTCGCCTTAGCCCTGTGATATGTTGATCCATCCCTTGGGAGGAGTATTCCTATTGGGTCTACTTCCACATCCACTATCATGACGACGTATCCGAGTTCGTTGAGGATCTTGCCCTCATACCCCTCCCTCAACCTCTCTAATGCCACTTTCTTCAGAGGTTTCCCAAAATCCCTCGGAGGAATCGCCACGACATCCTCAATTTCCGTAAGTATGAACATATCCCAACACTCGTGAAATTGCCAAAATTTAGCTATTCAGTTTGAATTTAAGCCTTTCCCTGGTGGCGGAGATAATACAAAGGGGCAGTCCTCTATAGGAACTCAGCAACGCGCATAGGATTCTACAGGCTCTCATCACCCTCCTTCTTTGCACCATTTCGCTAAAAAGAGTGATTTGGGGGAGCTCTGTTAGGAATCAAGTTGATCTCCGAGATCTTTTATCAAGCAGCAATGACGACGGGTGCTGGCAGATGGTCGGCTATATTATGTCCCCGCTAACTAGGCGTCGAGGGTTGAATGCTGGGGGACATTTATTTTTATTCAGGGATCCTCGTGATGAAGATGCTCTGATCCCTCCTCACCGTTAAAATGGGCACCCCCATCTCCCTCGCCTTGGAAATTAGATCCATGTCAATTGATGCCAATATCATCCTCTGTTTCTTTGCTTCTTCGATCAGTTTCTGATCTACCCCCAATGTCCCGGGGAGAAGAGATTTCATCTTATTCATTTTCTCAGCGATTTTAAGAGCTACGCCGGCCAAGGCGCCCCGCTTCCCCCCGCGGGCCATCAACCCTTTAAGTTCCCTGAGAACGTCATCTAAGACGTAGCATTCTAGTTTCTCCCCCAAACTCTCCTCGGCAAGCGATATGAAGTCACGTCCCCTCTCCGCGCAGAGGAGCAGGAAACTGGCATCGACAAGAACCCTCATAATCACACTACTTTACCGTAGCCTATAAGCCTCCACGCGGAGCCGATTATCCGTGAGATCGCGACTTTATCCTCCTCAGAGGCTACCACGGGCCTCTTCAGGGAGATCTCGATCACGTCGCTCGTCCTCCTCGTAACGATGCCGCTTGTCACCGCCGAGTAGACGTTTAGGACGAGTTGCTCCTTTTCCTTGACGGGGGCTACGGGCATCTTCTCGGTTAACCCGATGATTTGGTCAAAGAGTGTGTACTCGATTGTTATGTCGTACCTCGTCGGCGGCAGGGTTCCGGGGGCTCCGGCCATGTTCCCCGTCATCCCGTCTGATTTTGTTAGGGCCGGGTCTAGTTTCGTCTCGATGCCCGTTAACCCCCCACTCTTGGCTTCCTTGACATTTCTCTCACCGGCCCTTATATTCACGACTTCTGTCAACAGCGGCTCATACCTTCTCTCGCCCGCCGGCACTCCCGGAGCTATCTCAATTTCATCACCCAATCTTACAACTCCCTTTATTATTGAGCCCCCGATAACCCCTCCCTTAATCTTATTTGCCGGGGTTCCAGGCGGGTTTATGTCAAATGATCTGAGAATCGGCATCCTGAAAGGCTTGTCAAGCTCTCGGGGCGGTGTCGAAATGAATTTCTCCATGGCCCATAGCAGCGCCTCGATCCCGATCGCGTGTTGCCCCGAGACCGGGATTATCGGGGCCTCCTCGACCACCGTCCCCTTAATGTATTCCTTAATCTCCGAGTAATTTTCGGCAGCTCTCTCCTTTGTCACCACGTCGACCTTGTTTTGGGCGAATACGAGTTTCTTCACGCCGAGAATTAATGCCGCTTGGAGGTGTTCTCGATCCTGGGGCTGTGGAAACCTATGCCTTACATCGGCGACGAAGATCGCTCCATCGAATAGCGCCGCGCCGGACAGCATGGTGACCATGAGCGAATGGTGGCCAGGGCAATCGATGAAGGAGACGGCCCTCACGAACTCGGTCTTGGAGCCGCATCTCGGACACGTCTCCTTGGAGGTGTAGTTGAATGGCTCCTCGCAGTTGGGGCACTTGTATATCGCGGCGTCCGCATAGCCTATCTTGATCGTTATCCCCCTCTTCAGCTCCTCCGAGTGCCTTGCCGGCCATATCCCGGTTATGGCCTGGACTATCGTGCTCTTGCCATTGTCCACGTGTCCAAGCGTCCCAATGTTTACCTCGGGCTGCGTTGGAAGGATTTTTTTAGTTGACAAAGCTCCACCTAATGCTGGTCCGCGGCTCTAGCTCTTAACCATTTAGCCGGATTCCTAGAGGGTCTGGAGCTCCCCCTCGCTGAAGAATATCTTGTGCTCGCGTTCATAGGATTCCTGGCTATCCGATGCGTGTATCAAGTTATCTGTGAGGTCTATTGCTAGGTCTCCGCGTATGGTTCCCGCCTCGGCCTCTGCCGGATCCGTTGCCCCGATCATTTTCCTGGTGATGCTTATCGCCTTCCTCCCCTCCAAAACCATCAACACGACTGTTTTGCCCGCTATGGTGTTTATCAAGTCCCCGTAGAACGGCTTCCCGTAATGGACCTTATACAGCTCTGCGGCCTTCTCCCTCGAGATCTTCTCAACCTTTAACTGGACTATTCTTAGTCCTTTTCGCTCGAATCTAGAGATGACCTCGCCGACTAATCCGCGTTGGACACAGCTGGGCTTCAACATAACGAATGTTCTCTCCATACAAACTCCCGGTGATTGGAATAATTTAGACCTTAATCTCTATGCGCACTAATTTGGACTACGCGGGTTTTGGGGCGTATTTTTCAGTCCACCTATATTTTCTCGGATCCCTGCGAAAATCTATCATGCTTACCCTGCATTTCCTTGAGCAGAACCAGAGCTGGGTTCCATCCCTCTTGACGTAAAGTATGCCCTTACCTTGTAGGAATTCTCTACCACAGAAGGCGCACTTGTGGGTGGTCGGCAAAATCATCCCCCCTACTTAATCTTCTCGGCCTCGCGCTCGGTATCCAATAACATGAGTACGTCCCCCACCCTCACGGGCCCTTTAACATTCCTCGAGATGACCCTGCCAGCATCCTTTCCCTCGAGAATTCTGACCCTCACTTGCGTGACCTCGCCGGTGACCCCAGTTCTGCCAACTATCTGCTCGACGACCGCCGGGATGGGTTCCTCGATCTTTTCGGCCCTCTTGCTCATCCCTCGACCCCAGGCAATTTGGGGAGCTGACCTATTTCTTAACCATTTGCTTGGAGGGGCTTTAAATGGGCCTAGTCCTCTAACTCGATTTTTACCGAAGCGTAGCCGACGACCGCGTCCCTATCTCCCGTCACATCCCCGCTCGTCGCGTGTTTCATGATCTCGGCCTTTTTTGCTCCAAGCCTCCTTGATGCTTCCAGGATCGCCGCCACGGGGCCGTATCCGCACATCGAGATGTCGTGTCTCGCTATGACATCGTAGAGCCCCTCGCTATCCAGCCTGATTATCTTCTCCAGCGCCAGCCTATCCTTGCGCTTGGCCACCTCATCGGCTTCATAATGCGTTAGATCAGTGGAGGCGACGACGAGGAAGTTCCCGTAATTCCTCAGGGCTTCGGCGAGGGCTCTCCCAACCTCGAGACACGTCTCAAGTTCTTGATCGAGGATGCATATGGGAAGGAGCTTGAATTCCCCAAGGATGTATTGCAAGAATGGTACTTGGACCTCGATCGAATGCTCCCTCAAATGTGAGACCTCATCGAGTGTAAATATGTCTGAGAGATCCACGAGCTTCATTGCGAGTCCACTATCTATCTCAACGCTCCCGAGCGGGGTAATCCACTCACCCTCGGGGTAGACTGAGACGGGGCTCCCGATCCCGTAATGGTTTGGCCCCAAGACCACGACGACATCCGGCTTAACCCGATCCTCGAGCTGGAGGTAGCCTTGAGCCGCGACTGGTCCGGAGTAAACGTAGCCCGCGTGGGGAGATATTAGGAAGAGGGGCTTCCTCTCGCCGTCAACCCTCCTCGGAAGCCTCCCCGGCCCAATTCTATGGAGAAAGCACCTTTCTATCTCACTCCTAAGCGCCTCTGATGAAGATGGGTAAAATGCCCCAGCTACAGCCGGCATCCTCCTGCCCATGAGCTCTCGGGAAGAAGTTGTTTAAGGTGTCCTAAAAACATGAATTTGCCCTCACAAGGCCAACGCCATCGCCATTTTGAATAATATCTTTTCTTTTTAGAGTAAAAATCGGTATTGGGGTACCCGTAATATTCCGATGTGAGGTAATGCGTCAAATATGGGAGAATTTATTTATCATCTCATCCAGATTCTCATGTCTCATGAGCGCGGATACGCCCTCTCGGAAACGCGATCACATCAGGATATGCCTCGAGGAAGATGTTGGTTTCGAGGAGAAGACGACGTGGCTCGAATATGTAGAGCTCGTCCACAACGCGCTCCCCGAAATCGACTTTGAGGAGGTCTCCACCGAGGCGACTTTCCTTGGGAGGCGGTTTGGAATGCCCCTCATAGTGGAGGCCATGACCGGCGGCATCCGGGAGGCTGCCGAGATAAATGGCAACTTGGCTGAGGCTGCTGAAAAATTCTCGATCCCTATGGGGGTTGGAAGCCAGAGAGCCGCATTGGCGGATAAAGGCCTGGAATACACCTATAGGGTTGCTAGAGAACGCGGGCCAAACGTTTTCCTCATAGCCAATCTAAGCGGCCTACAACTCGTCCAAGAA
>JANXDQ010000002.1:9939-55512 GCA_025059415.1 Aigarchaeota archaeon | reverse complement strand
GATACTAAATGCGATAGGTGAAGCCGTGGAGAAATTGGATGTCCCGGTGATCGTGAAAGAAATTGGATGCGGGATTTCGGCTGAGGTCGCTAAGTCGCTTAAAGCGCTCGGTGTGAGGGCGATAGACGTGGCGGGCGCCGGCGGCACATGTTGGGCTAAGATCGAGATGATGAGGGCGAGGGGGGTCAATAGGGAGAAGGAAGAGCTCGCGAGGACCTTCCTTGAATGGGGCATACCGACCGCGGCGTCGATAATCGAGGTCTCATCAATAGTGGGCATCGAGGTCATAGCGTCCGGCGGAATAAGGACGGGCCTAGACGTCGCGAAGGCGCTATCAATGGGGGCCGAGATGGCGGGTATGGCATACCCCCTCCTAAAACCAGCGGCGAATAGCGCCGAGGAGGTGGTTGAGTTCTTGTCAAGGATCAGGAATGAGCTCAGAGCAGCCATGTTCCTAACGGGATGCAGGGATGTAGAGGCTTTGAAGAAGAGTCAACACGTGCTCCTCGGCCCGCTCATAGAATGGGTGAGACAAAGGCTCAGATAAGCCGAAATGTCGACGAATCTAGACAAGCCTCATGCCGGTGTAGAAGGGGGATGAGGGCGCGATGAATTTAGTTCAGTCGTGAGCTTTTATGAAGATGCATTCGGAGTCCGAATCCCTCCTACAGAATCCGAACCTCTCGAACTGGACTATCTCGCCCAATTCGACGCCCTCGATCGCCACTTCGCCGAATCCGGTCACCGTCCTCAGGCTTTCTGGATTGATTTCGCCGTTGAGATATAGCGGCCCGGGCACCAAAACCTTTACCTCGATTGATTCCTCAGCGGGGACCCACTGTATTATCTTTAAGTCCCTCTGCACCTCCATTCCCGAGAACTTCGCGACGACTCCTTCAACACTTTTCTCAACGACCTTGGCATTCATCAAATACTTCAATCTGATGACTTCGCCTATCTTCATCTCTTCGGCATCCCGTCCGGAGATGTAGAATTCACCCGTCGCGGTTAATTTCCTCGAACCCAGTTCCTTTTTATCGGGGTGGTATGGGGCTTCTATGACCAAATTCGGCGCATCGTGGACTATCAGCTTAACGGGGTCGGGTGTGAAGAATAACCTCCTCGCCCTTGGATCAAGGATCCTCCTATTTATTGCGAAGAGCAGGCTCCAGTCATATTCGCGTTTGGCGTAGGAGAACCCGGTCTGGGTTATCGTGAACTCCTTTATGGACTCTGGAAGTATCCCCCTCCTCTTAATCCCCTCGATCGTTGGAAACCTCGGATCGTCCCATCTTTCCGCCAGCCCGGTCTCCAATATCGCCCTCAGCTTCCTCTTCGAAACGGGGGTTCCCTTGAACTCAAACCTCGAATACTCTATGTAGATTGGGTTCCTGTTCATGCCGAGTAGGCTCCTGATGTAGTTTTGCAATTCGTCTCTCAGGGCGAATTCACTGGTCCTCAAGACGTGAGTGATGCCGCACAGGTAGTCTTCAATTGAGACGGCGAAGTCGTAGAGGGGCCAAACCCTGTATCGATTTCCGGCCATGGGATGTGGGTGCTCTATTATCCTGAAGAGAGCTGGATCCCTGAGGGTGGTGTTCATGTGTTTTATGTCTCCGACGAGTCTGAGAATGGCTTCGCCTTCTCCAAATCCACCGGCGAGCATTTCACCCCAGAGATGAAGGTTTTCATCAATTCCCAGCCTTCTGTGCTCACATTCTTCCCCAAGGGCCCTCAGCCTCCTAATCTCCTCAACGGGGCATGTGCAGACATATGCCTTCCCCATCTTGATTAGTTGCTCGGCGTACTCGTAGAACCGCTCCATATCGTCGCTGTTATTCTTCTCGTGATCCCACTCTATCCCAAGCCATCGGTAACCCTTCTTGAAACTCTCATAGTATTCAGGCTTCACCTTCCGCGGATCGGTGTCCTCGAATCTGAGCCAGATCTCTCCATCATACATCTCGGCGTAGAGATAGTTTAGGAGGCCGCTCATCGCGTGGCCTATGTGCATGTATCCGCTGGGCTCGGGTGGGAGCCTGGTGACGACTCCGCCTTTCTCAGCCTCTGGGAGGGGTGGAAGCCTCTTCTCCTCAGCTTTCCTCACCGTGAGCAGCTCGGGCGCGATTTTCTCCAACAACTCATATTGCTGATCTAGGGTCATCGCGTTCACCTCTTTAACCGCCAACACAACCTCCTCCTTCACCCTCTCTATCTCGGACTTCAACTCCGGGTTTTCGCCCAAGATCTTAGCTATGACCGGGCCCATCATCGCCTTCCCATCATGATCGACGGCGTTCTTCAAAGCCCACTTCAACGCCTTTTCCCGAAGGCTCATCTCCCCACCTTCCATCTTCTAGAGCCCCGGCGCTGGCTTAATAATCGTCCCATTTCACGGGTATCTATTTGTGGGAAGGTTTTTTAACTTGGGATTTCCTAGGAGCTTGGAGATGAGGGCATATGCCTAATCCGAGGCCATATTATGTCAACTTCGAGGTGCCCGAGGAGCTGATGAAGGCAACCCTCGAGGTCGTGAAGATCGCCAGGGAGACCGGGAAGATAAGGAAGGGGGTAAATGAGGTCATCAAGTCGATTGAGAGAGGTCAGGCCAAATTCGTCGTCATAGCGATGGACGTCGACCCGCCTGAGATAGTCGCGTTTCTACCAGTCCTCTGTGACGAGCGGAAAGTGCCCTACGTATTTATCTCATCAAAGAAAGAGCTCGGAAATGCGGCGGGGCTCCAAGTAAATGCCAGCAGCGTCTCAATAACGGATCCAGGAGATGCAAAAGACTTCCTTGACGAGATAGTGAAGAAGATTGCGGAGATAAGGGGGTTAAAGAGCTAGGTTTCCGTTAAAAGCCTCTGCTCCTCCGTTAGCTTCGATGTCACTATCAGTTTTGCGGCCAGGGGCCTCGCCTTCCTTATGACGTTAAAGCCGCAATAGGGGCACCTGGCTTCAGCTATCTTAGATAACATAATCTTCTCAAATACCCTCCCGCACCATACGCATTGATACAGGATCTTTTCCTCAGGACCTGGTTGAGATGTCATTTTTCAGGTATTTCATGGATCCCCCCTTTAATAAAGAATTCGGCGCCTCCAGGGAAAAATTAATTTCCATTTTCTAAAAATGGTTATCTCGAAGTGGTCTGGTTGGGGTCCTTGTTCAAGGATAGGCTGGATGCCGGTAGGAGGCTCGCGGAGCTATTGAGAGACATTAGGAATGAGAAGTGTGCGGTCATAGCGATCCCGAGAGGCGGCGTGGTAATCGGCCATGTAATCGCGTCAGAACTTAACGCTCCCTTGGATGTAACCGTCCCGCGGAAAATAGGGGCACCCGGGGATCCGGAGCTGGCGGTCGGCGCGGTCGCGGAAGATGGGACCATCTACGTAGAGGAATCTATTGCAGGGAGCTTGGGGATACGCGAGGATTGGATAAGGGTGGAGGCGGAGAGGGAGCTGGAGGAGATCAAGCGGAGGATAAGGGTTTACCGTGGCGGAAAATCCCTCCCCGATCTAAGCGAATACCTGGTGATAGTCGTGGATGATGGGATCGCGACTGGGGCGACGATGATCGCGACTGCTAGGTTCCTAAGAAAGATGAATCCAAGGAAATTGATCATAGCGATTCCCGTTGCGCCTCCCGAGATATTGCCGAAGATATCCCCAGAGGTTGATGAGGTTAGATGTGTTGAGACACCATATCCATTCTTCGCCATAGGGCAATTCTACCGCGACTTCTCGCAGCTCAGCGATTCCGAGGTCTTGGATTATCTCTCTAGATCAAGGCGCCTAGTTGCCTAGTTATTTCCTCAACAAGATGAGGACTATGTAGATTGCCGTTAGGACGATGAATAAGATCGGGGACGTCCCGATGTAGACGCCGTCCACACGTTTCCCGATGATCAGCAGTGGATGCGCCTTCTCCAATGACGGCGCGATCTTCTGGATTATCGGTAATAGGACGAGGATTATGCCGAGCACTATGAGAATTGCTCCCAGAAAAGACAAGGGGTTTATCTTCTCGAACATCTCCGCCTACCCCTTGACGACGCCTATAGGGATGAGCCTCGCGACTTTTGTACCGATTCCAGCCCTATCGCTCACATCGGCAACTATGTCTACGTTCTTGTAGGCTTGGTCGGCCTCCTCGACGACCGTCTCCAGGCTATCGCTCCTAATGTAGATCCCCCTGCGGTTCAACTCGTTGATCACATCTTGGGCCCTCAAGACCCTCTTCGCGGCGGCTCGGCTCGCAGTCCTACCCGCGCCATGAGCAGTACTCCCGAAAGTCATATCCATGGCCCTCTGATTTCCCAAGAGGACCCAGCTGGCGGTCCCCATGGATCCGGGTAGGAGCACCGGCTGGCCTATGTCCTTATATGAGTCTGGGATGAGCTGGTGGCCGGCGGGGAAGCTCCTGGTTGCGCCCTTGCGATGGACCCACACCCTCCTCCTCGAGCCGTCGACAACGTGCTCTTCGAGCTTTACTATGTTATGCGCCACATCGTAGACCAGCTTGAGGCCAAGCGCCTCCGGCGGCTGCTTGAATACCTCCCCGAAGCTCTGTCTAACCCAGTGGCTGATGGCCTGCCTATTCGCGAAGGCGTAGTTGACTGCGCAGCTGAATGCCTTGAGGTAGCTCTCCGCCTCTCTGCTCTTCGCGGGCGCGCAAGCGAGCTCCCGATCCGGCAACCTTATCCCATATTTCTGCGAAGCCCTCTCCATGACCTTTAGATAATCGCTGCAGATCTGGTGGCCATATCCCCTACTCCCGGTGTGGACTAGGACTGTTACCTGGCCCTCGTGAGTTATCCCCATCTTCTTAGCCGCCCTCTCGTCAAATATCTTGTCCACGACTTGGATTTCTAAGAAGTGGTTTCCACTACCGAGAGTTCCTATCTGTGGATAACCCCTCTCCTTCGCGGCCGCGCTGACGTAAGTGGGGTCGGCGCCCTCGAGGCAGCCCTCCTCCTCGATATACTTCAGATCTTCAGGCCATCCCAATCCAAATCTCTCTATCACGTAACGCGCCCCCTCAACCGCTATTTTATCGAGCTCGCTCTTCGTGACCTGGAAATCCCTTCTCCTAGATCCAAGACCGGAGGGTACGTTCCTGAAGATCACCTCGACGAGCTCCCTTATTTTTGGCTTCACATCCTCCTCGTCCAGGTTCGTGACCATCAATCTGACACCACAGTTGATGTCGTAGCCAACGCCTCCCGGCGAGATCACGCCATCCTCGTAATCCGTTGCCGCGACTCCCCCTATTGGGAAGCCGTAGCCCTCATGCGCATCCGGCAAAACGGCCGCGTGCTTGACTATTCCCGGGAGGGTTGTGACGTTCGCGCCCTGTATGAGCGTCCTATCCTCCTGCATCTTCCCCAATAGTTCCTCAGACGCGAAGACCAGGACTGGTACACGCATGTCGGGTCTGAACTTGGGTATCCTCCAAACAACGTCTTCGACCCTCTCCAACGGCACCTTCAACTTACTACACCCAGATCGGGATATCTCTCAACATCGTTTTAAGGATTATTCCCATCACGGCGAGTCCAGTCATTCGGAGAGATAATTCGGGAAAAGGCTCTTGGCACGTTATGTTTTCTAATCCGGTGCGATATTGACTATTTAACCCTCTTCCCCGTTTTCCTGGTCCCCCTAGTTGCTTTACGCCTCGGTCTTCTGATCCTCCTAACGACTTTTGGCTTGGCTGGGGCCCTGGCTCTCTTTATGACGTGTTCTTCGGAGTAGATGAATTCACTCCTCTCGGCAACTCTTCCCAACTCTTCTAAGATGCTTTTTGTCTCCGGCTTCTCAACTACTTTGATAAATGCTTCTTCATCTGCGAACTCCATCTCGGCGACGCAGTCGAAGGGCCGTTCCTCGAGCTGATATCCACCACGCACCAGTTTTACTGCAAAGCTCTTTACTCCTGGAATCTTCTTGAGGTTCTTGGCATAGGATTCTAAGACTTGCTTCTCAAAATCTTCAAAGGATACCTCGGGTTTTTTCTTAATGACTTGAACCACCTTCAACATACATTGTATATCTCATAATTCCACCTTATATTTTATTCTCTTCGCGGTGTTTTGCCGTGAAAAAGATATTTCGCAGCCCAATTACTGACCTTTATATGGAGATTAGGGTTGGATGTTGTGGTTGGTGTATCAGGGGTGGGAAGAGGGCATATTATAAACACTTCACGGCGATCGAGGTTCAAGAAACGTTCTATAAGCTCCCTAGGCCTCAAACGGTTTCAAAGTGGTTAAGCGACGCGCCCGAAGGCTTCAAATTCTGCATGAAATCCTGGCAGGTAATAACTCATCCACCATCAAGCCCCACCTGGAAACGGGCTGGGATAAAGGTCCCAAAGACAAAGATCGATAAATACGGATTTCTAAAACCTACTCAGGAAAATCTCGAGGCCTGGGAGAAGATCTTGGAAGTAGCTCAGGCTATGCGGGCTGAGGTATGCGTGATCCAGACTCCGGCGGCCTTCGGCTACAGTCCGGAGAACTTCTCAAATGCCGAGCAATTCTTCTCAACGATTAAGAGGGATAACGTGGCGTTGGGTTGGGAGCCGAGGGGTACTTGGCGAGAACACCTAGACGTCGTCAAGAAGTTATGTGATGAACACGACATGATACACGTGGTTGATCCCTTTAGATGCAGCCCCGTCTCCACGCATGGCACGGCATATTTTCGGCTACATGGGATCGGGGGAAAAGAGGTAAACTACAGGTACAAGTACACGGATCAGGATTTGAGAGAGCTTAAAGAGATCGTAGAAGAGATGCTCAAAGAGGGAAGAGAGAAGGTTTACGTGTTTTTCAATAACGTGGAGATGGCCGAGGACGCGGGGAGGCTTGTTGATGTTTTGATGAAATCGGGGTTGCCCATCGCCATGCCTCAGGAAATGTAGGCCAATGACCTCTTGAACTCCGTCAATATCCTCTCGTATTCCCTCTTCTGCTCCGGCGCTATGCTCGGCTTCACCTTCTCTAACGCCGCTATGAAGTGCCTCATATAGACCTTCTCGATGTTTATGTTCTCCCTCGCGGCCGTTAAGGCGGCTTCTCTGCAGACAGCTTCCAAATCGGCTCCAGTATAACCCTCAGTCAATTCAGCCAGCCTCCTAAGATCAACATCATCCGCAAGCGGCATATTCCGCGTATGTATCTGGAGGATCTGATATCGTCCCTCAATATCTGGCGGTGGGACGAAGATTATTCTGTCGAATCTCCCGGGTCTGAGAAGCCCGGGGTCGAGTATATCCGGCCTATTTGTGGCTCCTATGACGACGACATCTTTTAGGATCTGGATTCCGTCCATCTCCGTTAGGAGCTGGTTCACGATCCTATCGGTTACACCTGCATCCGTGTGCATGCCCCTCCTCGGCGCGATCGCGTCCAACTCGTCGAAGAATACTATGCATGGCGCGGCCTCTCGCGCTTTTCTGAATATTTCTCTTATTGCTTTTTCTGATTCTCCGACCCACTTGCTCAGCACTTCCGGCCCCTTGACTGAGATGAAGTTGGCCTCGCTCTCGGTCGCCACGGCCTTCGCCAGCAACGTCTTCCCCGTTCCGGGCGGGCCATAGAGAAGTATCCCCCTCGGAGGCCTTATCCCCAGCCTTTTGAAGACATCCGGGTATTTCAAAGGCCATTCAACGGCTTCTTTTAACTCCTGTTTGACGCTCTCGAGGTCCCCGATATCCTCCCACTTCACGTTCGGGATCTCCAAGATTACTTCCCTGAGCGCCGATGGTTGGACGAGTTTCAACGCGTTCGTGAAATCCTCTCGGGTCACCTTGAGTTGCTCTAAGACTTCGGCCGGGATAACTTCCTTCTCTAAGTCTATCCTCGGCAGGAACCTCCTTAGGGCGCTCATGGCGGCTTCCCTGCAGAGGGCGGCGAGGTCGGCGCCGGTGAATCCATGCGTTATGTTAGCCAGCTCATCTAGGTCGACGTCATCCGCAAGCGGCATTCTCCTCGTGTGTATCTGGAGGATTTCTTTTCTCCCATTTCTATCCGGGACGCCGATCCTGATCTCTCGATCGAATCTCCCCGGCCTCCTTAGAGCAGGATCCACGGCGTCGATCCTATTTGTTGCGCCTATGACTATTACTTGTCCACGGCCCTTCAACCCATCCATTAGGGTGAGTAGCTGTGAGACTACCCTCCGCTCAACTTCCCCCGTTACCTCGCTCCTCTTTGGAGCTATCGCATCCAGCTCGTCGATGAATATTATGGAGGGCGCGTTTTCCTCGGCCTCCTTGAATATCTCCCTCAGCCTCGCCTCGCTCTCCCCATAGAACTTGCTCATGATCTCCGGCCCATTTATTGAGATGAAGTGCGCGCCGGTCTCATTCGCGATAGCCTTCGCTATCAAGGTTTTCCCACATCCAGGCGGTCCCCACAAAATCACGCCCTTCGGCGGATCAATTCCTAAGTGACGGAATAGCTCCGGGTGTTTTAGTGGCAGCTCCACCATCTCCCTTATCCTCTGGAGTTCATCATGAAGTCCGCCAATGTCCTCGTAGGTCACCCCACCGACTTCCTCAACGCGTTTAATTGGAGTTGTGCCCACCTCTATCATGGTGTTCTCGTTGACTATCACGACGTTTGAGGGGCTAGTGGAGGTGATCTTGAGCTCTATCCCCATACCCAAAACCGGGACTATGACTATGTCGCCCCTCATCACGGGCAGGTTCATAAGTTGACTACGGACTATCCTCGCGAAATCCCCCACGAAGGGGAGGGATTCAAAGGGTGCGAGCACAACTTTTGATGCAGGTTTCGCGGAGGCCTTCCTGATCGTCACATAGTCGCCCACAGATACCCCAGCGTTCCTCCTAATCTCGCCGTCTATCCGTATCAATCCCATCCCATCGTCTTCCTTATAAGGTGGCCAGACTATCGCGACCGTGGACTTCTTCCCACTTATCTCGATGATGTCTCCCGGGCTTAGGCCCAGTTCCCTCATCGCCCTGCTATCAACACGCGCAATCTTCCTGCCAATATCCCTCTGCCGGGCCTCAGCAACCCTGAGCTGGGCCTCCGGGTCCTTATCCCTTTTCATCTATCAGACCACTCCAGCACATCTGACGCCATGGAACTTATAACTATTTTTATAGACCGCGAGTACCTCAAAGGCCGAAGAGGCGTTCTATTTCCTTATATACCTCTCAAAATCTATGGAGGTATTTCTTGATCAGCGTATAGGCCGGGATGGCGACCGCGATGCCCATCACAACCTGCCCGAGGTTGATGGGGACCTCCGCCAGCGCGTAGTACCCGAGGAGAAACTGCTGATAAACATAGTATCCCAGTATCATTACCGACCCGGCGAGGAGGAGCGATATCAGTATCAGGCCTATTTCATCCCTCCTTCTGATCAGTATGTAGAGTGGGGTGGCGATTAGGGCCGAGGCGATGATGATCCAACTCGCGGGCTCAATGAATCCCCTAAATGTCAGGGGGCCAGGGAGGGTCAGCTCTACTTCCCCCACAAACAACGTGTAGCCTATCACTAAAATCAGGATCGAATACGCGGTGACCGTGCCCATCGAGAGGGCGAAAAGGCCGCGCCGCTTGTCCCTGAGACTATGGATCAAAAATGATGCCAGGGCTCCTTCAGCCGCCTTGATCACTAGGGTTGCAGGAGCGTATATTGTATAGCCCAAGATGATGTCAGCCAGCGCGGAGCCGACTCCTCCGGCAAATGCCGCGGTAACTGGGTCGAAGAGGAGCGCGACGAGGTAGATCATGGTCTCGCCGAGGTTGAAGTAGCCCCTGGTCGCCGGGACGTATATGTTTACTACGATGGTGGCGGCTAGGACCAGGGCTGTGGAAAGGGCCATCGTAGCAGCTCTTAGAGAAGGTCTTTTCACCAACATTCCTCTTGGAATTAGAGTGCATCCGCAACTAATATAATTTTTAAGTAGAATGATCAATGAACTTAAAAGCTCAGTGGAGGACTTTAAAGTCCTTGTATTCTCCGAGATATTCTTCCCATTCGATGTCTATATTCATTACCTTAGCGCCCGGAGGGCCGATCCAGCACCACGAAATCATCTGTTTCACGGCATCTTCATCGCCCTCAAAAACGGCTTCGACTTTTCCGTCTGGGAGGTTTCGTATCCAGCCTCTAACCCCAATCTTGTCGGCCATCTTTTTCGCACTTATCCTATAAAAGACCCCTTGAACTCTACCTGCAATGATCACGTGTGCGCGAACCTTTCTCAAAGCCCTTTCACACTCACTGCCCCATTCAAATAGCGCCGCGATATTTTATAGTATTGCTCCATCGGAGATTATTGGATCGAGTGAGATGATCGAGATCGCGGTGATCGGGGGCGGACCGGCCGGCTTACTAGCAGCGAGAGAGGCCGCGAGGAAGGGGGTTGAAGTCACCGTCTTTGAGAGGGATTTAGAAATTGGGGAACCGGAGAGATGTGCTGGTCTGCTTAGCCTGAGTGGGTTGAAGAGGCTATCAGTGGGTGGGCTCAAAAAATATCTCCAGAATGAGGTGAAGGGTGCGGTATTCCATGCGGAATCCGGGCGAGAATACTTCCTCGACGCGAAGAGAACGGTTGCGGTCATCGTCAGCAGGAAATTGTTCGACCAGAAGCTTGCCGAGGACTGTGAGGGGGCTGGGGTAAGAATATTCACGGGCGTCCGCGTCAAGAAGGTGTCAAAAAGCGGTATATTCGAAATCTATACGACCACTGGCGTATTCCATGCGCCTTGGGTAATCGACGCCGAGGGGGCCGGGTCAGCCCTCCTGAGAAAGATCGTTGGGAAAGCTCCAGAGCCAAATGGGTGGATTCCGATCACACAGTTCACTGTAAGGGGGCACGGCCTCCCAAAAGACTACGTCCACCTATACTTCACGAGTCAGTTTCCCGATTTCTTCGCCTACTTCATCCCAATCGATGAGGAACATGGCAGAGTGGGAGCTGCTTCAAGGATTGCTTGGTTGAGTCGGAAACTAGAGAGTTTCTTGAGGAGAGAGTTTCCGAACGCGAAAATCCTAAAGAAGACTTCCCACGTAATCTACGTCGGGGCGCCCCTGAGGGATCTCTGCTTATCGCACCGATTTGTTCCCGTCGGTGACGCCGCGGGCCACGTTAAGGCGACGACGGGCGGGGGCGTGGTCATGGGCGGCCTAATATCCATGAACCTCGCATCTGCCATGGCGGAGCACTTGAGGGGCGGCGATCCAAAACCATACCTAGCTAGGGCCCGGAAGATGGTTGGGGAATTGATCGAGATCTCCTGTCTCAGAAACTTGTTGTATAGGGTTCCACAGGGCCTCCGCGAATTCCTCCTCAAAGTCACGACATCTAACCCCATGGCGGCGTATCTAGCCAGGTTCGGCGACATGGACTTCCAATCATCCACTTTCCTGAGATGCCTCGGACTGCGCCGCGGATTCACATAGTTTATATTATGGCTTCTAGGTGTTCCCAAGGAATGAATGAAGAAATAATCCTCCTGCTTTGTACTTCATGTAGAAAACCCATCGATCCCCATGAGCACGCTGTGGGCTTTCCCTGCCCAAATTGTGGGAAAGTGAAGATTTGGCGTTGCGAGATCTGTAGGGAACTGGCGAAGCCTTATACGTGTCCATCATGCGGCTTTACGGGGCCTTGAGGTGGCGGGATGTGGCCAGGATAGTAATCATAATGGAGATACTTCCAGTTGACCAAGATGTTGATCTAGAAAACCTCATCGAGAGGATAAGGCAAAATCTTCCAGAGGGCTTCGAGCTAAAGGATGTTCAGATAAGACCCGTAGCATTTGGCCTCAACTCGATCAAAGCCATCTTCACGGGACCCGAAAGAGATGGCATAACGCGAGAACTCGAAAACTATCTCGAAAGCTTTGAGGAGATCCAAGAAGTGAACGTGACCATGGAAACTAGGCTATAGGCCCGATTTTAGCCCCCATTAAAGAAAAAGGGGAAATATTATAAAGAATCTTAACTGACCGCGATTCTTTCCTTAAATAGTGGGCGAGGAATTTATAATACCAGTGAATAGATGAGTCCCAAAGAGCTTCGCCTGAGAGTCGCAGAAGCGCGTCAAAGAGATGTCGGATACGGCATCGCCAGAATAGATAGAGAAGTTGGAGCGGCGGCGGGATTCCAAACCGGCGATATGGTGGAAATTTGCGGTAGAAAGGTGGCCGCCGCGACTCTTTGGCTGGGCTATTTAGAAGATGAGAAGGACGTCGTGAGGATAGATGGCTACATCAGGAATAATGCCGGGGTCTCCTTGAATGAATGGGTCACCATAAGGGAGGCAAAGGTGAGGGAGGCCCAGCTAGTCGTTCTGGCCCCCATGAATTCATCGATAAGGCCTGACGAGAATTTCACGAGACTCGTTAAAAGCAGGTTAATCGAGTACCCGATAGTCCACAAGAATATCATACCCGTAATGTTCTTTGGGAATCTCTTCACGTTCATGGTCCTTCAGACGAGGCCGTCGGGAGTTGTCAAGATAACGCCGAAGACGAGGTTGATAATACACTCAAAGGCAATGCAGGAAAAAACCCTTAAGACCACCGTGACTTACGAGGACATCGGCGGGCTCCACGAGCAGATCCAGAGAATCCGCGAGATGATTGAACTCCCACTAAGATATCCAGAATTATTCCAGAAGCTTGGGATCGACCCGCCGAAGGGAGTCCTCCTCTATGGCCCGCCCGGATGTGGGAAGACGTTGCTGGCGAAGGCCGTAGCGACGGAAGCAGAAGCGAACTTCATCCTGATAAATGGACCCGAGATAATGAACAAGTATTATGGGGAGAGCGAGGCGAGGCTGAGGGAGATATTTAGGAAGGCGGAAGAGGAATCTCCGTCAATAATATTCATCGACGAAATAGACGCAATAGCCCCAAAGAGAAGTGAGGTGGTCGGAGAGGTTGAGAAGAGGGTTGTGGCACAGCTACTCGCCCTAATGGATGGACTTGAGAGCCGTGGACAAGTAATAGTCATAGGCGCAACAAATAGGCCCAACGCGATTGATCCCGCATTAAGGAGGCCGGGGAGATTCGATCGAGAAATTGAGATCGGGATTCCAGATAGAAACGCGAGGAGGGAAATTCTCCAGATACACACGAGGGGCATGCCGCTCGCAGACGAGGTAGACTTGGACAAGCTCGCGGAGATCACTCGTGGCTACACCGGGGCAGATCTCGCGGCCCTCTGCAGGGAGGCAGCGATGAAGGCTATTAGGAGGATTCTGCCAAGCATAGACCTCACCGAGGAAAAGATCCCGCCTGAGATATTGGATAATCTTGCGGTCACAATGAAGGACTTCTTAAACGCCTTCAAGGAAATCACCCCAACCGCCTTGAGAGAGGTCGAGATAGAGGTCCCAAATGTGAGGTGGGAGGATGTGGGGGGCCTCGAAGAGGCCAAACGCCAGTTGATAGAAGCCGTTGAATGGCCAATTAAGTATCCGGAGAGGTTCGAGAGGATGGGGATAAGGCCTCCGAGGGGGATACTTCTCTATGGCCCGCCCGGATGTGGGAAGACGTTGCTGGCGAAGGCCGTAGCGACCGAGAGCGAGGCCAACTTCATCTCAGTCAAGGGGCCGGAAATCTTCAACAAGTGGGTCGGAGAATCAGAAAAAGCAATAAGAGAAATATTCAGAAAAGCGCGTCAGGCCGCGCCGTGTGTAATCTTCTTCGACGAAGTCGAGTCGGTCGTGACGCGTAAGGATCTTGTGGAGGATTCTAGTGGCGTGGCGAATAGAGTCGCGAGCCAGCTCTTGGCGGAGATGGACGGCATAGAGGAGTTGACAGACGTCATAGTGCTGGGCGCCACGAATAGACCAGACCTACTGGATCCCGCGATCCTCAGACCCGGAAGATTCGACAAACTGATCTACGTCCCACCACCAGATGAAAAGTCGAGATACCAGATATTGAGGATCTACACTAGAAAGATGCCGCTTTCTCCAGATATTTCTATAAGAGAACTCGCAGCGAGGACTGAGGGATATTCGGGGGCAGACCTTGCGGCCCTCTGCAGGGAAGCCGCCATGAGCGCCCTGAGGAAAAATATGAACGCGGAATACGTTACACGGGAGGACTTCGATCGGGCTTTAGATCTCGTCAAGCCAAGCGTTTCCCCGCAGCTCGTCAAGGAGTATCAGAAAATGGGCGAGATCCTGAGGTATACTAAGGATCAACTACTGATGATAAGCTGACCCGATATGACCAGCAGAGAGTATCCAAAGAAGTTGGTGAAACCTGGAAGCGAAGTCTACTCCAGGATAGTTGAAGCTCTTGAAAAACTTGGGGGGAAGGCTCTAGAAGTAAACCTACTAGAAGAATTGAAGAAGAGGGGCTTCGATATAACGGCTTCGGAGTTAAGGCAGATGTTGATGAAACTCGAGATCAGGGATAAGGTCAGGGTCCTAAGCCTCGATGAGGAGCGCAGGGTTGTCGAGCTCCTCGTGAAAAGGGAAGGAGCTGGTCAAGGGATCTACGAAAACCACTGATCCAGGCTCGTAGCACCCCTCGTCTTTTTTAATGCCTCCCTTAGCTCATTTAACGCCTTATCCACCCTCTCCTCGGAGAAATCGTATTCATCGCACAACATCTTCTTTACACCATCATAATTTACTTCCCTCCACTCAATCGAATAATCTTTTGAGACTTTCGGGTTGAGGAAGAGTTGGCGGATTTCTCCTGGATCGACGTCGAGGTTCTTCCCCATCGCCTTCAGGGCCTTTTCCGCGGACCCATAGGTCTTGATGAATTTTAGGGCGGTCTTGGGGCCGATTCCCTTAACGCCCTCGCAGTAATCTGTTCCAACAAGTATCGCCATGTCTATCAGCTGTTCCCGGTTAATTTCCAATTCTCCCAGCAACTTGTCCAGATATATTATCTCGGGCTCGACTTCGATGTATTCCTTTCTACCTGGAAGCTTTCTCTTACCTACTATCGAGAGATTTCGCACGAGTCTAGGTGATCCGAAGAGGAGCGAGTCGAAGTCCTGGGATCCCGAAGCATAGGCATCGCCCCTAGCTACCATGTATGCCGCTTGAGCTTCACCCTCGCTCGGGGCCTGGACTACGGGCAACCCCATCAAGTATAGGAGCTTCTTAGAGCTCTCGACTATGAACTCGCTTAAGGTCGCGGCCTGCTTCGCGTATTTCTGGGCCTCCTCTATGCGGCCCTCGGCAAGCGCCTGTTGATAGAGCTTGGCGGCCTCCATCCTCCTCTCCTCCCTCTCCTCGACCGTCTCCCTTTTTAATTCAGGCGGCCTACCATCGTATACGAATATGGGCTTGATTCCAACCTTCAGGAGGTTTATTGTCCTGAAGAAGAGGCCGCTTAAATGACTCGTTATCCTCCCCCTCCTATCCATCAGGGGCCTCCCATCAACTCCACGAATTATGGTGATGAACTGGTAGAGCACGTTGAAGGAGTCCAGAGCGATTGATTTCCCACTCAGGGATTCTAACGTAATCTTCTGTACGGCGGGTTCTGGGATTATCTCCCGGATCTTAACCCCCATCTCCGCCAAACAATTCCATTAGGAGGTGTATAAAGGTTAAAGTCCGCGTCAACACCTTTTCCTCAAATCGAGAACCATCGTGTATCTTCGTGGGGCTATCGCCATGACCTCTCGGGCGAATTCGACAACGACGCTGTGGCCGAGGCTCGCCGCCCTTTTCTCAACTTTTTCGGAGACTTCTTGGATGGACGTGTCGGCGACGTAGAGGTGTATGATTCCCTGGGGTCTGCAGACCTCTAGGCCTAGGTCGAGGAAATCCACTGAATTATGGGGGAGATCCATTATCACCCTGTCGAAGGAGTTCTTCTTTGATCTTAACACTTCACGGGCATTTCCATGGATAGCGGTCACCAGCCCCTCGACCTTGTTTAATCTAATGTTTTGAACGAGGTAGTGGTATGCGTCTGGATTGAGTTCGATCGCCGTCACCCTGCAACCTGGACATTTCTTCGCTATCAGGATTGAGAATGGCCCGACTCCGGCGAACATGTCGAGGACATCTTCACCTGGTTTAACGATCTCGGCGACCCTGAGTCTTTCACCTGAAAACCTCGGGTTAAAGAATGCCTTCCTTAGGTCGAGCCTGTAAAGGCATCCATGTTCGCGGTGGATAGTCTCGGCTTCTTGGGAGCCGGCGATCACCCTGATCCTCCTCACCCTATACTCTCCAATCGTCTCACCTTTCGCTAAGACGCTTTTAACCCTTGGATGAAGCTTCATCAAAGTCTCACCTATGATTCTAGAATAGCCCTCCAGCTCATTTGGGAGCTCGATGAGTATCAAGTCTCCTATCAAGTCATATGACGATGGGACTAGGGTGAGTAGGTCCTTTGGAATCACATCTTTCAGTGACTCCTTAAGTGAACGGGGTTTAAGTATTCTCGGCTCGAAGGAAGTTTTCTCGATCTCAGCGCCATATTCGGGGACCAATTTTTCCAATTCTTCCCCGACACCTTTCACGGGAAAGTATATCCATTCATCGCGTCGAATCGGCTTATAGCCGGCGTCCAATATGCCCATGGATGATAGTTTTCTCTTGAGGTTTTCAGCTCGCTCCTTAGGGACCTTGATTGCGTATCTTTCATTCATGTCCTCATTTACCGTATCCGAGCTCGATCGCCTTCTTGATCAACGTCTCAACTTTTTCCACGACCTCGACCGCGTCTCTGCCGAAGACCGTGATCATGGGTTCCTTCCCCCAGTCACCTCGATGATAGATAATGTCCGGAATCGTTCCCCCAATCCTCTTCACCGCCGCCTCGATCCCCCATGGAATAGACATTCCCTCAAGCTCCTTGATCTCGGGCGGCTCCTCCCTTCGATCATAGAAGCTAATTCTCCAGCCTAGCTCCTCCGCGGCCTTGATGAGGCGTTCGTCGAATTTGATGTTCATAGCTGATCTAATCCTGTGATCGAATTTCATGGTCGTGAGTACTGCTTTGCCTACGTGCTTTGATGCGCCGAACCATGGCGGAGACGATGGCTTAGCCCTATCCCAAAAGCGCACAATCCTCCCAGGCACCGCGGCCACGTCATCTAGATCCCTTGCGTAGCTACAGGCCATTGCCAGATTTGATTGACACTCGGGTATCGCTTTGCCGATCAACCCGCTCTCCTCAACGCGTTCTAGGGCCCTCCGCATGACTTCGAGGACCTCGAATTTTTCTGCGTGCCTAATGATTTTACCGACTGGGTCGACGGGGCCGTGCCCCCTCCCGATAGATAGGCCATATCTAATCGCGTAGCTCACGAATCTCTTGGCAACCCCAACGGCCTCAAAGATGTTGTGCCCTTTAGCGAGCTCAGCGGCGATTGCGGATGCAAACGTGCACCCAGTCCCATGGGTATTCCCACTCTCAATTCTCTCCGACTCATAGAGCCTGAATTCACCATCATAGTAGAGGACGTCCACAACCTTCGGGCCCGGGATATGCCCGCCCTTAACTACGACCGCCTTCACCCCCAAGTCAGATATATCCCTCGCGGCCTCCTTTTGAGATTCGAGGTCGCGGATCTCGATTCCTGATAGGGCCTCGGCCTCCCTAGCATTGGGCGTCACGACGAATGCTCTTGGGATTAGGTCCTCGATCAGGGTCTTCATGGCCTCTTTCCGGATCAATGGGGCGCCGCTCTTGGCTATCATGACGGGGTCGACGACGAGCGGTGCGCCCATCTCGGAGACCTCGGATGCGACCGCCTCGATTATCTCGCTTGTGTGGAGCATCCCCGTCTTGATCGCATCGACCCCTATGTCTCGGACTACGACGCGTATCTGCTCGCGTATCAATTCGACTGGAACGTCATGTATCATCGTGACCTCAACCGTGTTCTGGGCCGTTATCGAGGTTATCGCGGACATGCCGTGGACCCCGAGGGCCGCAAAGGTCTTGAGGTCGGCTTGGATCCCAGCCCCCCCACCAGAATCTGATCCCGCTATCGTCAAGGCCCTAGGAATTTTCACCGGGTTCACCTGGATGAATTTTCACAGATTGCCTTAAAGGTTTAACGTGGGGGTGATTACTTGATCCACGTGCCTCTTGATGAGCGATAATGCCCTTTTCTCGCGTTGGGCTATGCCGGATCCCTTGTCATCTTTTAACTTCTCGCCTTCATAGGCCGTTGCTGCGAACGTCTCACAAAGTTCCATGACCTCGATTATCCGCTCCGGCTCTCCGGCTTGAAGGAAGATTGTTAAATCATTGATCAACAAAATTTCAGTCGGCTCCTGCTCAAATCTCGATAACAGCGGCTCCAGCTCGATCCGATTCCTCTCGGCATATTCTAATACCTCTTGAGGGCCTCGACCCATTAATCTCGGAGCGTATACCTTAGTGGGCCTCAGGTACCTGATCCTCCAAACATTTCCCGAATACTTCTCCACCGGGGCGCCGACCCCGCCGTGCACCGGCGCCATCTCTATGAGCGTCACCCCATCACCATAGCCCCGTTCAATCAAGTAATCGAGAAAGCGGCTCAGGAGATGGGTTTTCCCGGACCCAACTTCCCCAACTATCAATGTCTTTCTTCCGAGAAAGCCGCCGAAATCGGCTCTCACATCCACCATATCCGACCCAACCTATCCCATCGAACACCTAATTAAATTTCAAAATACGAATCCCATAGGCTCAGCCCGGATCCTTATATGGAGGCGTCTCTCGCCGTCTTAAGGAATATGGGTCGCCCAGAGACCAAGAAGGTTTCACTGCTCACGGTCTTGACCGTTTTAGGCGTGATACTGGCGCCTTTCATCTGGTTCCCATTCTTCGGCACCAAGGCCTTCCCAGGCCAGCACCTCGTAAACGCGCTTGCGGGGGTCCTTCTGGGGCCTTGGTGGGCTGCGGCCGCGGCGACCCTAATAGGCATAATCAGGAATGTACTGGGCATTGGAACCCTCTACGCCTTTCCAGGCGGAATCCCGGGAGCAATATTTGTCGGCTTAACCTACGTCATGACCCGTAGGGCAAAGAACCCCTTACTGAGGTATTTGGCGGCATTGACGGAGCCCATTGGAACAGTATTGATAGGCGGAACTGTGTCAATTTTGATAATTGCCCCGGCTTTGGGGGACGTGAGAATACTAGGGGCGATAGAGCAGCATGGCCTCTACGGCTTCTTTCCAATTTTCTGGCTGGGATGGGCGGCGAGCTCGGTCCCCGGATCCCTCATAGGTTACCTAACCCTTCTCGCCCTCGAGAGATCCGGGATATTGAAGCAGATCACCGTTTCAATTCCTTCTCGGGCCAGACGTAGATATCGCTCGTGAAGAAGTTGGTGAGCGTTCCGAGGCCTATCGCGAAGAGATAGGATACGTTTTTGTCGAGCCCCATGAGGTCGACCAACATATAAGTGCTCCCGATCGTGACCAGGAATCCGAGGAGCCTAGACCAGTGGAAGTTTAAGATTCTCACAATTATCCTGGTTCCCCCACGCCTCTCCCTAAAAGTCCATATGTCGTTTAGGGCGAAGTTGTTTAGTATTGCTAGCTCCGTGGCTATCGCGCCGGCCAAGAGGTAGTGAGCCCCGAGAATGGATGTCAGAGCCCAGTAGAGTGCGAAGTTCACGAGTATACCGATTGCCCCAACTATCCCGAATTTCACGAAGACCCATGAAAATATCCTCTTCGTAACCCAGGAGAATACCCTCTTTAAGGAGTTCATCGTCTACCACTTTTCCCTCAGGTAGAGCTCTTTGAGTTTGGCCAGATTTGTCGCAAAATTCCCCCTCGAGTCGACCGGCGTCTCGAGAATTAGAGGAAGCGGCCTGATTACTGGGTGGTGTGTCAGCTCGAAGAACCCCCTCTCACCTATCTTCCCCATCCCGAGGTGCTCGTGTCTATCTACGCCGCTTCCGAGGTCTCCCTTTGAGTCATTAACATGGATGACCTTGAGCTTGCTTAATCCAATTATTTCATCGAAGTCCTTAAGTGTGTTATCTATCGCCTCCCTCGTCCTGAAATCATAGCCGGCTGCGAAGGCGTGGCACGTATCGAGGCACACCCCGACCCTGCTCTCATCCTTAACCAAGTCTAGTATCCTCCTGATATTCTCTAAACTAGATCCAACGCTATTCCTCTGGCCGGCCATGTTCTCCAACAAGAGAACCACGTCGTTGTCTACTTTTAAGAGGGCAGTGTTCACCGCCTCGGCGGCCTGCTTAATCCCGGCAGCGACCCCCCTTCCGAGGTGGCTCCCAACATGGACTACGAGGTACTGCAGCCCCAGCTGGCCAGCCCTCTTAAGCTCCTGTATAAGCGATGCAACCGACTTCTTGTGGATGGCCTTATCGGGTGAGGATATGTTTGGGAGATACGGCATGTGGGCGACGGCGACCCGGAATGCGGCTTCTCTGAATTTGCCTCTAAAAGACTCGACCTCGTCCTTCTTCAAGGGCCCCGCGGCCCACCCCCTAGGATTCCTGGTAAATATCTGGAAGGTTGTGCAGCCGAGATCAAGTGCTCTATCTATCGCCTTGTCTATGGCGCCTGAGATCGAGACGTGCGCTCCCAGAAGCATCCATATCAGGGTAAGAATCCCGAGCTTAAATCTTTGTGATATATCATGGATCCTTCGAGAACATCTCAGCGGCCCTCCTGTACTCAACTTCTCCACACTGCTTCAGCTTCTTCAAGAACCCCTGGACCTTCTCAATTTCTTCGCTCGAGAAAAGTATCATTTCAGATTTGAGCTGCCAGATGCGGCCACAGCCAAAGCATCTAACGCTCTTAGAGGCAGCCGTCACCTCGGCGAACCCGCACTGAGGACACTTCACAACCTTATATTTTCCCAACCCCGATCCACCCAAACCACCAACTTGATGACCCTAAAAGCCTTTTGCAACACTACCCTAATGAGAAACATGGCGCAAAATACAAAAACGACAACGTGGAACGAGTTAATTGAAGCCCGGTCGTCTAGCGGCCAAACCAAGCTGGTCAGATTGGGGTCATGGATCCCGGGCTTTGGATCATGGCCGCGAAGGGTGGTGAGAAGACACCCGGGGACGCCGGTTCGAATCCGGCCCGGGCTATAACTCTCTCTTCCTTCTTAGATTAAACCATTTGGCGAAGTAGATTAAACTAACTGATATGAGTGCAGAGGCTGATAAGCCCAACCAAATAATATTTTTCCGAATATCCATGTTTAAATCTTCATGTGAATAAATATAAATCTTAAAATTATAATCCGGTGGTCAGAGGTGTTAAAGAACTCAAAATATTCAAAGATACTCTGATAATGCAATAATTAGTTTAATTTGACAATTGATAATATTATCTGGGAAATGATTAACACCCCTTAGACTTATATTCCAATCCTAGTCTTTCTAATGTTCCATCCCTAGTCTTCCAGCATCTACATTCTCTAGCTATTCTTCGAGGGCTCTCTGCTGTTTACAGTTTTCGTTCCAGTATTTCACGAGTCTTTTGAGATGAATGTATCTGCACGGTTTATCCAGAGGTCTATTTCTTCCCCGGTTAGTTCTCTTATTTCGCCTCGCTCAACGGATTTCCTAAGTCTTCTAATCTCCTCCACCCATTCAGCCATCTCCCTATCTAGGATTCTTCTATCTACAAGGTTTCTGACGATCTCTCCATATATTTTTTCTGGAGTCGTTTTTATGCCGAGCTTCATGAGTAAGGCCATGGCTGAATTTATGATGGCATTGCAGCAACTATCAGCGACTAGTAAGAGTTTGACTCTTTTCGTCTCGATAAATTTCTTTGAGGCTTTCTCGAACAACTCCCAAGCAGCCTTCTCATCAGGCTTAAAAACGCCGAGTCTAAACAATCTTTGCAGATATTTAAAGAACCCTTAATCTACTAATGTCACTCCAGTATCAAGATAGTTGAGTATATGGGGATTCCTCTCTTCTAGAAGAGGCCAGAATCTACTCAAGCTTATCAAGAATAAGTCTACTAATTCAAAGAATTGGCTCGGAGGTGCTCGCCTACTTGGAAGTTGATAGATTATGTCCTCAGAGTCGTGTTAAAGGGGAAATTGCTTTACGCTGAAGGATCAACACTAATGGTGTCGATAAATCCTGAAAAGGTTTATCTGTTCGATGTAGAAACAGGAGAGGCATTATATTCCTAGGTATATCTATTGCATTTTTCTATAACGCTTGAATCCGCACTAGACCGGTTGCGGAGAGTAATACTCGGCTTAAGATAAGTTTCTGGAGTAGTAAGATTTATGAATAGGCTTAACGGTGAGTGGTGCGAGTGGGCATGGAGTACGTTTACGCCGCATTACTGTTGCACAGGGCTGGGAAGGAGATAAACGAGGAGAATCTGAAGAAGGTGCTCGGGGCCGCGGGTGTTAACCCGGATGAGGCCAGGGTAAAGGCGCTAGTAGCCGCCCTTTCAGAGGTTAACATAGATGAGGTCTTGAAGAGTGCTGCCCTTGCGCCGGCCGTGCCCGTTGCCGCCCCTGCTCCCGCCAAGGAAGAAAAGGAGGTAAAGAAGGAGGAGAAGAAAGAGGAGGCGGCAAAGAAGGAAGAGGAGGCTTTGGCCGGCCTCAGCGCCCTCTTCGGCTGATGGAACGTTCTTTAACGCGTTTTTCTCCGGTCCAGATCCCTACACCTAATCCCTCACCTGATAGCATATAAGGCGCAGTATTCCTTTTCGAGGAGGGGCTTATGGAAGGTGGTGGATCTTGAAGTTTGGTCCTGAGGCGTATTCACTCGAGTTCTTCAGGGAGCGGGGATATCTGAGGAAACGATGTCGGGTTTGTGGGGAGCATTTCTGGACCGTGGATCCTGAGAGGGAGACTTGTGGAGACTCTCCGTGTGAGCCGTATCGCTTCGTCGGCAAGGCCCTAGCAAGGAGGAAGATGAGCCTACGCGAGGTTAGAGAGGCTTTTCTCAGGTTCTTCGAGAAGAGAGGCCATAGGGTGATCTCTCCGTATCCCGTCGTGGCGCGATGGAGATCGGACATGTTTCTCACCGACGCGAGTATAGTGGATTTCCAGCCCTTCGTCACCTCCGGGATAGCTCCCCCACCCGCGAACCCACTTGTGATAAGCCAGCCATGCATAAGGTTGGTGGACATAGATAAGGTTGGGTTAACATTTGGAAGGCACTTGACGATATTCGAGATGGGCGGCGCCCACGCATTCAATTACCCGGAAAAGGAAGTTTACTGGAAAGATGAAACCGTCAAATACTACCATGAATTCGCCCAAGAGATCTTCGGAATTCCGGAAGGAGAGCTGGTTTACAAGGAAGGGGTCTGGAGCGGCGGGGGAAACGCAGGGCCGTGCTTCGAATCGATATCCTACGGCATGGAGCTGGCAACCCTCGTCTTCATGCAGTACAAGACTTTGAACGGCGAACTCATAGAATTGCCAATAAGAACAGTTGACACTGGATATGGAATCGAGAGGTTTACGTGGTTTAGCCAGGGGACGCCTAGCTGCTTTGACGCCATCTACGGCGAACTATACCCCAAGGTCGCGAAAATAATCGAGATACCGAAACCCGATGAGAAGTTACTGCTCAAGTATTCGCCCTATACGGCTCTGGTTGTTCCCGGGAAGGGGGTGACGGTCGCTGAGGCGAGGCGGCGAGTAGCGGAGGCATCGGGCATACCATTGGAGGTAATAATCAACGAGGTTGAGCCATTAGAGAGGATATACGCCGCCCTAGACTTCACGAAGTCCATCTCGTTCATCATCAGTGAGGGAGTCGTCCCATCAAATGTCCGCGTTGGGTATCTCGCAAGGCTCCTGATCAGGAAAACTTACAGGCTTCTCAGGAGCATGGGCCATGAAGACAAACTCCTAGACCTGATAGATCTACAGTTAGACCACTGGAGCTCAGACTTTCCACATCTAAGGGAGATGAGGGAGGAAGTCTTAGACATAGTTGAGACCGAGATCAAGAAATTCGAGGAGACGATCCAAAAGGGATCCGATTATGTCGAAAAAGAACTTTCCTCGATGAAGAAGGGCGAGGTTAGAATCCCGGTGGAGTTTCTGATAAGGGTTTATGATGAGAGGGGAATTACCCCGGACATAGTTGAGCCAATCGCCTCTAAACTGGACATGGAGATCGAGGTTCCGGAGAACTTCTATGAGCTAGTTGCATCAAGGCATCTAAGGGCCGAAACCGGACCCGTGGAGGACGGGGAGAAAAAGATACTGGAAGAGGTCTTCAGGGAAGTGCCCGCGACGGAGAAGGCCTATTATGAACAGCCCTTCGTCTCAAAGTTCCGCGCCAAGGTACTCAAGACCTACGGGAACTACCTGGTTCTAGATAGAACCCATTTCTATCCCGAAGGAGGTGGAGCAGTCGCGGATCGTGGGGTAATTAAGAATTCTAAGGGATCCTCTAAAGTTGTTAATGTCCAGATGCTCGCCGGGGGAGTCATAGTCCACAAATTGGAGGGCGAGCTCCCAGAGGTTGGGGAAGTAGTTGAGGCGGAGATAGACTTTGAGAGGAGGCTCTCGTTGATGCGGCATCACACGGCGACTCATATAATCCTGGGGGCTGCGAGAAAAGTCTTGGGGAGACATGCGTGGCAGGCCGGCGCGAGTAAGGAGCCGGAGATCGCGAGGCTCGACATAAGCCATCACAGGAGACTGACATACGAGGAGATAAAGCAGATAGAAGATGAGGCAAATAGGATCGTGGCCGCGAGGATACCGGTCAAGATTACTTTAATGAGTAGGAATGAGGCTGAGGCCCGTTACGGCTTCCAGCTCTACCAAGGCGGAGAGGTCCCATCGGCCGAGATAAGGGTTGTCGAGATCCCGGGATGGGATGCGGAGGCATGTGCTGGACTACATGTTGAGAACACCGAAGATGTTGGGATAATCAAGATAATTAAAACTGAGAGGATACAGGATGGGGTGGAGAGGCTCATCTTCGCGGCGGGGCCCGCCGTCCTACCATACCTCCAGGAAGATTGGAGGCTCGTGCGGAGGATCGCGGAGATTATTGGGACGCCCGTTGAGGCCGTTGAGAGAAAGGTTGAAGAAATCCTAGATGAGGTCAAGGAGCTTCGCAGGGAGGTCAAGAGCCTGCTCTCGTCGGCTGCCAAGCTCAGGGCCGTGGAGCTTTCCCAAAAACCAACCATAACCGCCGGCGGAATCGAATTCTACGTGTCGAGGGAAAATGAGGATGATAGAGAATATGTCCTGAAAATATCGGACCACCTACTCTCTAGACCGGTGGCCGCTTGCTTCATAGCAGCCTATGGCCGAGAAAGAGTCTCATTGGTGGCGACGGCGAACAGTGAGGCTCTTAAAAAAGGAGTGCATGCCGGAAAACTCATCTCGATGATAGCTCAAAGACTTGGAGGGAGGGGCGGTGGAAGAGATAGATTTGGAGAAGGAGGACTTGGGAAACCCATTTCCGAAGACGAGTTCATAAAAGAATCTCTTAACATAATCAGGGAACTTTTCAAGTAATCCCCATCTACGCAATTTTCCTAGATGGATATCGCTCCTATGGGGGATGCCAACTAGCCTAATCAACTGGAACTGATGCAAACGCCACTTCTGGGGGCGTTCAGGAATTGTAAATATTAGAAATTAAGGGGGCATGTAAAGCACTCCAAGCATTTTCATGGCTAAGGGTAAAAGAGGGACGGCGAATTATGCGCGTGAAAACGAGGTTGTGGGAAAGTTCTCTATCTTCGGAGGGTAGGAATCCTCCCCTCAGCATGGGAGGCTAACTTATTTTCGCCGCCTCCTTTAAGATCCGCGCCAGAGTTTCTGCCTTTAATAAGAGGTCTCCGATGATTTCTTTCGAGGGTATCGCGGCTTCTAGGGCCAAGGTTCTTGCTTGAGCATAAGCCCTCAGTAACACTGGAATGATCGTCTCCTTGGTGATGTAACCTATTTCCGTTGCCAGGGTGAAGGCTTGGCCGTGTGCCGCTGCAAGATCCTCCTTAATCTTCTCCAGGTCTATTTCAAGCTGTTCCTTGGTTAGGAGAACTCCATCCTCAAATGCCCTCTCCACAGAAACCCCCTTCAATACAGCCCTTATGTCGAGCCTTGCTAAGAGCGCGGCGAGGGCCGGTGAGATCTCCTCGCCCTTCCTGGCCACCACGGTGTCTTTCGCGATCCAGATCTGCCCTCCCTCAATCCTCGTCGGTATGTGTAGTTTCGCGAAATCGCTTAGCACCGGGCCTGGTGGGAGACCCGTGTTCATCTCCGGGATAACCACATCGAAGTCCGCCTTCTCACCAGCCTTAGCGTGCATCGGTATCCTATTTTTATCCAAGATTATCTTCAACCTGAATGCGCTTATGTTGGAGAATATGAGGCCGACGGGTTCCTTAATGTCTTCTACGAGTTTTACGAGTTCTGGTTTACCCACCTTCTCCGCCGTCTTCTTGAAGAGGTTGCGTTTGGCGACGCGCAGGATCGCGGCCCCCCTCAGGATCTTTCGGACTTCATGGAGGAGGTTTGCCCTAAGCCCCGTGAGCCTGAATATCGCGATGACCCTATGATTTGAGATGAGTTTAGATAACTCCTCGGCCTCTTCAAGCTTCCACCGGGGGATCCTCCGCTCCCTTTTGACCACCGCCTTCAGCGACAAACCCGACCACCGAATCCTGGAAAAGCCTACATTTAAACCCCCTTTCGGGGACTATTCTGCGAACTCAACCTTAACCGGCTCCGCCATGGTCTTTTTGACATAGATTGACTGCACGTTCTTGAGCCTCTTCTCGAACTTGTCGACGATCTTCGAGATTACCGCGGCGGCATTTTCAGCGAGTTGCCTCGAATCCATATCCTCCGTTCCTATCAAGCACATGGCTTGCGGATTTTTCCTCACGTTTATGATGATGCTCTTCTTCAGGCTTTTGACGAGTCCGGCCAAGTCTACTCCCTGGGGTATGGGTTGGGGCCTCTTACCCCGGCCACCCAACGCGGCTCCAAGGGCCTTGGCGGCGAGTCCCATGAGGGTTGGATCTACTAAGAAGAAGTCATACTTAGACGCGACCTTCTTGGCTAACCTCTTATTCCCCGTTAAAGCCTCCAACTCCTCGCGCTCTATCACCCTATCTATCTCGGGGATCTTCCTCGCCTCAGCGGCCAGGGCAGGACTCGCTATCACACAAATTTTGCTAGGCTTGTTCCCGCAGCCATGTGGGAGCTCTATGACCTCGTAGATCCTGTTTTCGGGTTTCTTGAAGTCGATGCCCTTAATGTTTATGATTAACTCTATTGATTGCTTGAATTTCCTGGGCTTGCCCAAGTTCTTCGCCTTCTCCACGGCCTCGACGATGCTGGCCTCAACCGATTTCAGCATTCCCGCGTCTTCTCAGCTTTAGAAGCCCTGATTTAAATATTATCGCTTCCCGAATCAGAGATCAAATGGTCGTGTTTCCCCTCTTCGACTTCCCTCATGATTTCCTTCGCCGACTTCCCTTCGATCGTGACTCCCATGCTTAGACAAGTTCCGAGGACTTGTTTAACCGCGGATTTTAGGGTCCTCGCTCGCATGTCCTGCATCTTTAGCTTCGCTATCCTGACAACCTGCTCCACGGTCAAGTTACCGACGAATTCCCGATTTGGCTGACCAGAACCCTTCTCTATCCCGGCCTCCTTGACTATTAGGGCCGCCGTCGTCGGCGTGCCGACCTTGATCCTGAAACTCTTAGTATCGGTGTCGACGGTGACTTCGACCGGGACCCTCATTCCCCTAAACTCGCTGGTCTGCCTGTTAATTTCCTCGACCACTTGGAGGACGTTCAATCCGAGTGGGCCTATGGCTGGGCCTATGGGAGGACCCGCAGTGGCTTCACCGCCTGAAACCAGGAACTTGAGGTTTTTCTCGGGCATGCCTTAAACCCCCCTCTGCTTGACTACCCTAACTTGATCGGCTGGGACCGAGATTGGGAGCGGGAACGCCGCATCCGCCGGCTCAATTGTTACCTCATTCTTCGGTTTATCCACCCTAATAACCTTACCACTTATCCCCTGTAAGGGCCCCGAGATTATTTCGACGAAGTCGCCGACTGAGAGAACCTCGATGACCGGCTTCTCGAGTAGGTGGGCCATGAGCTCCTCCTTCTTAACAGGCATTATCGCCCTGGCCTTCACATGCCGTATCCCCTGGGTTAATAGAGATACCCTCTCCTTGCTCTCGGCCTCGACGAATACGTATCCCTTAATCCCGGGCAAAACCAGTATCGAGTAAATCCCCTCTTTTGGGGAAGTGGCCCTCGACTCAAGCATCCTAGCCACGTTCCGCTCCTGCCCGGCCGTGACCTTCACCATGAAGAATCTCGGTTTTGGAACGGCTTCCCCAGACATGACCCCCAACCCCACTACATTCCCTGAATGACGAGCGCCAGGAACTTGATAATGAATGTTATGCCTCCTATCGCTGCAATCCCTATGAGGGTAATTCGTATGGCCATCAAGAATTCGTGCCTGGTGGGCTTCCTTGCGAGCTTGATCGTAACCACCATCGACTTAAAGAATTCCCTGAGCCCCATCTCCACCGATGCTCCCAGAATCCACCATATATGTTTAGCTCCGGCTCCACTTCCGCGAAAATTTTTACACCAGAAATCCCTATCTAATTTGGATGAATCCCCGTCAAATAATTCCGGATCTCGCCTTGGTACTAGATAGCATAGCATCCCCCACCAGGCTCAAAATGCTCAAGTCATTAGCCCAGAGAAGACTCGGGTACTCTGAGCTCGCTAAGGCCGTGGGCATGAATCGGGACAAGGATGCCGGAAAATTCTCCTATCACTTAAAGAAATTATTGAGTAGTGGATTAATAGAAGTCGATGCCTCGGTTGGAAAATACACGCTTTCGAATAAAGGCGTATTGATCCTAAAGCATCTGGAGAGAATTGAGGAGGAGCTGGGAGGATACTCCCTGATGATCGTGAGGAGGAGTGACCAGCTAATCGAGCCCTTTGACAAGAATAAGATCGTCGACGCATTAATCAAGGAAGCGAAGTTGCCTCCAAAACTTGCGAGAGAGGTGGCATCCGTCGCTGAGAGAAAGCTCATCGACCTCAAAATAGATTACCTCACGGCCCCCCTGATTAGGGAGCTCGTAAACTCGATTCTATTAGATATGGGTCTTGAAAAGTACCGCCACAGATTAACGAGGCTTGGAATGCCCCTCTACGACGTGACGAGGCTCCTGAAAAAATCATTTGAACTGAAGAATTGGAAAATTTTCCTCGAAGAATCTTCAGGGTCCATCACGAGAGAATACCTACTCATAGGTTATCTCCCGCGAGAAGTCGCTGAACTACATCTATCAGGTAGGATCGACATATATCCAATAAGCAACTGGATATTCGGCCTCTTCTCCAAGAGATTCAACCTAGATGCATCCAATGACATATCGAAAATTGCCGCGGAAGTACTCGAGGAATCATTGTTGATAAAGCGGGAGTTAAGGATGTCTGGATCAGAATCTCAAGTCTGTAGATTATTGGAGATCATTGGAGACAAGATCCCTGAGAAGCGTATCATCTCCCTGGATTTTTCTGAAAAACTGATAGAACACATTACCATGCTTTCAGAGGGGCTTCGAAGGAAGTTAGGACTATTGATAGATCTTAGGAAAATAGACGTTGCAAATGTGCCTCAGCTTACGAGACATCTCGACAAGTTGCAGGCGGCATACGTCCTCTCTTTCTCAGATGATGTGGGATTTAGCAGCTTTCTGCTCGATCATTTTCACGCAGAAATACACTCAATAGTAACACTAAACCTACTAGGAATGGCCTTAGAGAGCCGGGGAGACCTAGATTTGATGTTATCTAAGATCCCGAGGTACATGGAAGCCGTGTTTTCCATAATTGATAAAGGGCTCGATTTATCCATGAGAATTCGCGGTTCCAATTCAACCTACTCGCTGATATCTATCAGCGGATTAATGGAGGCATCTAAATATCTGGCCAGGGACAAGACTCAAGTCATTGAGGAGGCCGTAGAGATAGCTGCGACAATTCTTGAAAGGATAAGCGAACTGGCAAGCCGGGGAAGTGGTAAGATAATGGTAGGTGGGAGATGTCCAAAATCAGCCGCAAGGCGTTTTAAACGAATAGACACTTACAGATATGGGGAGAAGCAATTGAGCAATCTTCTAACCGATAACCCTAAATCCTATAGCACAGTGTCTCTGCCCCCGCTTAGCAATCTACGTGATCTAGACGATTGGATTGAATACGTGAAGAAACTTGCCGGTTACTTTAATGGTGGATGCGCGATTAATATAAAGGTCCAAAAGTCTATGAGGACTTTGAAGGAGTTATTGTTTAGGATAAGTGGGTTGGAGAAAGTTAATCAGAGGAGTATGATATTCTTTGATTAATCATCATGCCTTTCTTGATTTGAGGAGTAAAATGGCCTTTGCTAAATCCCCACCAGCCTCTACAAGTGCACCTCTCGCCTCATCTTCACTCACACCCGCTTGAACCGCGACCAACGCTACATCCTCTTGCGATGGTTCATATGTTCGCTCTTCCACGACTTTAGGTGTTCTCTCCTCAGGTTCTCCTCCTATTATCTGGTAAATGGATTCTCCCTCGATCTTCATCTCGACAACGCTTGGATTTCTTAAGACGAGTTCCTTATCCTGCAGCCTTATTACGACTTCCTCGGCCGTCCCGAGTTCCTTTAGATTGAGCCCAACATTCCCCAACATACGTGCCTGCATTCTCCTCAACTGTCTTGGGGAGATCTTCCGCACCGTCATCACCAAGTATAGTCCATCTAAAGGTGGATATTAGGCTTGAACTCCGCCCTTTAGATGCTATTTAACGCTCTTCCTGATTTTTACAACGATCCCCCGCTCTAATCCCTTAAAGGTAGATCCTGAGACCACGGCTCTCCCCACAGCTATGAGTTCTCCATCCTCGTCTAAAAGGAGGACTTCGTCTCCCGGCTTAATTCTCTCATCAAAATAAACGATCTCTCGGGGCAGTGGGCCCATGCCCTGCTTAATTTTCTCTACAGAATTTTTCTTCAAGATCACCTTGAGTGCTATATTACTAGCAACGTCTAGTAGCCTCCTTGCGCCCGCCATGGTCAGGGCTAACAAGTTATCTGGGTATCTTATCGTCGCCAAGATCTCTCCATCAAAGTAAACGTATTTCGGTCTTTTCGTCCTCCCCGAAACCTTAACCCTGCAATTATCCGGGAAGAGTCTTTCCCCAACTCCCTTCCTAAACTGATAGTCGGTAATATCTCTAACAATCTTGAGGAGGAAGCTGTCAGCCGATGATTTTGAATTCTCCATCCATCGCATACCTCCTTATTTTTTCGGCTAAACATATTGGGGCCTCGATGTCAAGTTTCACGAATCCATCGTTAAAGGAGACTTCATTAACCTTTGAAAATTGATAGATATCATTCAACATATTCATGGTCTCCCCATCATATGGGAGCTTGCTCTCGATCCTTATGAAGTTCTTAAACATCCCTGACACCATCTCTTGAAGCGATTGGAGTCCCCACCCCATCTTTGCCGAAATCAAGACATGGGGCATTTCCAAGTCAAGTTCCTCCGCCTTTCTCGCAGCATCATCCATTCCCACCAAGTCGACTTTGTTCAATACTAGGATTGTTGGTACATTATGTGCCCCTATATTATACAATATCTGCAAAGATGTTTCTATCCGCTCTCTTAATTTATCTAAAGGTTCCGACGCATCTGCGAGGAGGAGTATTAGGTCGGATAACGCGATCTCCTTAAGCGTGGCATAGAATGCCTCAATCAAGGGCGTCGGGAGATTCTTTATGAATCCGACTGTATCAGAAATGAAGGCTGGTTTCCCATTCATTCTGATGATCCTCGTCGTTGGCGTTAGGGTTGTGAAAAGCTGTGGACTGACCTTGACCTCCTCGTTTGTCAAAGCATTAAAAAGTGTCGATTTACCGGCATTGGTATAGCCCGCAAGCGAGATCAAAGGCAAACCAAACTCCTTCCTATTTACCCTGATCAAGTCCATGTGCTTCTTGACGTGTTCAAGTTTTTTTGCTATAGAAAACATCCTCCTATGAATTTCATCATAGTAAACATCGGCCTCATATGCTCCAAGGCCATGGAATCCGGGTTGCTCACCCTTCTTTGCCAACCTGACTTTCTCCTTCGCCCTCGAGAGCTCGTATTTCAGCTCAGCGAGCTTTATCTGGAGCTTTGCCTCTATACTGCTGGCATGTAGGCTGAAGATCTCCAATATGAGTTGGGTCCTCGTTATTATCGGGATCTTCAAGGCCTTGGCCAAGTTGTATTCTTGCACAGGCTTGAGATCATTCTCGAAGATCACCTTCTCTATCCCGAGTTCACGTATGGCCTCCTTTAATTCCTCAACCTTACCTGGCCCGATATTGTATTTTGGATGTGGGGGGCGCTTCTGCTTCAGTTGATACATTACTTCGTATCCAGCTGTTCTACATAGTTCCCTAAGCTCGGCCAGGTTATCTTCTTCATCTCCCTGAACTCTATGAACTATCGCTACTTTCACGTCCTGCCCATCAGTCTTCTTTCACTCCTTACTTAAAACCTTGACCCCGATCTAAGGATAGATTACAGCATTCATGCCGATCGATTCTCCAAACCCGTTTTAGATTCCTTCTTTATCAGGTCTCCGAGGCTTATGCCGGATTCTTTCCTCGTGGAGACTTTACCGGCGACATTTTCCGGGGCTTCAACGGGCTCCAGCAATCTTACCTTCAGAAATCTCTCAAGCCTCCTCGCGAGGACGATGGGCGGCTTGAATTCCCCCGATTCTATCTTCTTTATTGTGGCCAATTTCTCATTTAGTTGCCTCGCCAGGTCCTCCTGCGTCAACCCCATCTTTATACGCGCCGCCCTCACCACTTCGCCGAAATCTTCGACTAGTTCTAGATCCTCTCCCGGAAATACTTTCCCCGACTTCTTATGTCTATCCATCTCCATGACCTCTACCAAGCTCCTGGATATTAAGTCTTAGAGAGGTGGGGGGAGTGCACTAATACTGGGCTTCCCTGAGGGACTCCAAGAGTATCCGCAATTATAGGACACTTCGCGATAAGTATGAAGAATGCGTCTGGCTCGTCAAGAAAGAGTTCGAAGTTCACCTGTCCCTTAAAGACCGCTAAGTCGTGATTCCTAATCATATCCCTAAACCCCTCAATCCTCAAATTCGGATCAGTTTTTCGCTCCCTTCGAATAGGTTTAACCACCACATTTGGTAATTTGTTTAACATGATTTCCTCTACGTCAACAACTGTGGCGTCGTTTAGTAGGGGTTCTTCTTTGGGAACGATGGTCACCCTTCTGAACAACCTTCTTCTAAAATCAATCATGGTCTCTATTAGAACCTTATCGAAGACTATTTCCCCGGCGTTATCCACGAAATATATCAACTTCTCTGCATCTACGACCTGCCTCTCAAATTCATCGAGATCCAATAACGCGAAATTCATATTTCCGATTTTTGAGAGAATTGACTCTAAGTCGACTTCAGAGTAATAGCCGAAGTCTATTGAATTACCTAGGGCCGCGAGCTTCACCGCCATTTCTAGGGAATTTTCCGAACATGAGACAAGTTTTTTCATTTCCGGGTAAAGTTCCATGGCCCTCTTATTGCTCCACTTCTTAACAACGGAATATGGATCCCGGACACCAGTCACTTCGGAAACAACTTCCTGGGCCTCGAATGCGAAATCTGAGGGGATTTCCTCCCAGCTAACGTTAACAAGCCTCTCCATCATGATCCTGACTACTCGTTTATGCATCTCTAAGTCGCTGGATGCATATCTCGCCATTCTTAGTGCACTAAAAATCGTGCATGGGATGCATTCGGGCCTTATTTTTAGCATTTCTCTCGATCACCTATTTCCCCAGAATATTAGTATTCTCGGAGCCGAGCCTTAGATTAATAAATGAGGAATTATCAGAAACTTGCTGGAATGGGAGATCCAAAGAAGCCTAGGAAGCGGTATGAGACGCCGAGACATCCGTGGAAAGCTGATAGGCTGGCGGAGGAACTCCAGCTTTTGGGAGAGTATGGTTTGAGGAATAAGCGGGAACTCTGGAGAGCGGAGACTATTCTCAGGAAGATTAGGGCACACGCCCGAACCCTCTTTGGGTTAACTGGTGAAAAACGTGTCCTGGAGGAGCGATCATTGATACAGAAGCTCTACCGGATGGGGCTCCTAGATGAAGATGCAACCGCGGACGATGTTCTAAAACTCACTGTCAGGGACATACTCGAGCGAAGACTCCAGACTATGGTTTATAGACTTGGGTTAGCGAAGACAATTCACCAAGCTAGGCAGTTTATCGTCCATGGCCACGTGTACATAGGTGATAGAAAGGTTAGGTCTCCCAGCTATAATGTCATGAGGGGCGAGGAGAAATTGATCCGAATTACTTTACCAGTGGTAGCCGCCCAACATACATCAACTTAGTCAAAGGAAGATCTATGAAGGAATCTGGGATCTAAGTATGTAGATCAGGTGTGGGAGTTCGGGGAGGAATTCCCTTAATGCTACTTCTACGGCTTGTGGAGATCCTGGAAGACACATTACCGCCTTATCACCCATCGTCCCCATCATGGCCCTAGATAGGAATGCGGCCACACCTATCTCTTGAAAGCTGATCCACCTAAAGATCTCGCCGAAGCCATCTAATTCCTTCTCGAGAAGTGGTTTAACCGCCTCTATCGTGACGTCTTTTTTCGAGACTCCAGTTCCGCCGATGAATATTATCACATCGAGTTCCATATCACGCACTAATTCAAGTAGTTTAATCCTGACCATGTTCACATCGTCATCGACGAGGTCTTTAACCTTGATTATGTGGCCCATTCCCTCAATAATCCTTATAGCACGTTCCTGTGATTCATCGTGATAAGGCTCCCCCCTAATTTTCGCTGAATATCTCGTGCTACTCACGGTTATCAGCGCGAACCTCAGGATTTTTGGGCCGTATTTTCTATGTTCCTCCCTCGGAAGCGCCATTTACTCCCACTTCCTCTTCTCAACTATCCTTATATCCGTAATCATGGTCTCCGGATACTGGCCCAGCGCGTCCTTTTCATATGCCTTAACCACGTCCCAAATATTGAGGAGGGCGATGGATAATGCTGTTAAGGCCTCCATCTCTACTCCGGTCTTCTCAGTTGCCTTAACTCTTGCAACGACCTCTATCCCATCATCATTGATCGACGCATCGATTATGACTTGTTCGAGTCTTAGTGGATGACATAGCGGGAGGAGGAATGGTGTGAGCTTTGCGGCATTTATCCCAGCCATCTTCGCGATTTGTAATGGATCCCCCTTTTCAACCTCCCCGTTCCTAATCCTCTTAATGGTATCGGGCCTCAACTTGATAAATCCCTTGGCCACCGCCTCCCTCTTGACGGCCTCCTTATCCGAGATGTCAACCTGCCTTATCCCCAAGGACGTATGCCTCCGATAAAATCGGCATAGTCGAAGATTAATCATTTTCCTCTTGCTAAGGGAATACTAAATTACCGCGGTGGAGAAACATTTTATGTAATCATGAGGATTCTGTGGGCTCCGTGGAGGATGGCCTATATACGGCTCTTCTCGTCGAGAAAGGATGAGGAGTGCTTTCTCTGCAGGGCGGCTGGGGGAGACGATGATATGGAAAAACTCGTCGTCTTCAGGGGCGGAACCTGTTTCGTGATCCTCAATCGATATCCATACAATAATGGGCACCTCATGATCGCGCCCTACCGGCACATCAGCAGCATACTCGACTTAAATGAAGAGGAATCAATCGAGATGATAAACCTCTTAAAGCTCTCTATCAGGGCGTTGAAAGAGGAATACAATCCAGATGGCTTTAACGTTGGGCTGAATCTGGGCAGGGGAGCCGGTGCCGGGGTCGAGGACCATATCCACTTTCACGTGGTCCCGAGATGGATTGGGGACACAAACTTCATGCCCGTCATCTCTGATACAAAGGTAATCCCCGAGGCGTTACATGAGACCTGGCGGAGGATTAAGGAGCGGTTCAGCCACTTGACTGCTTAATCACCCTCTCACGCACTTCATGATAATACTCCGATGAAGGATTTGCGAGTAGACTTATCCTACTGGGATAATCCTCCGCCAGATACTCGTATTCAAGATCGGAAGAGAGCTTGTAAGCGAAGACCCTTATTTCATCTAAGGTGGGCATATTTTCCCTCCTGAGTCTTTTCTGGGATTCTCCGACGTGCATATACCCCTTACACTCGACGAAGTCTGGGTTAGCTAACTTGATTAACTCGGTATACTTCTCCGGATTCTGCATGGTATAATCCTTGATCATTATTAGCCGTATCACCTTCCTCGATCCTTGGAATCCCCTCATAACCTCCAGGCTTTCCGAGAGCTTCCTCCAGCTATCCGGGATTAAGGGTCTGCAGATTTTTCTGTGAAGTGCTTCATCACTTCCATAGACGCTTATGTATAGATTAGTGGGCAAGGCATCTTCGCTCAGCAATTTTTTGAGGGCATCGGGGCTCATACCATTCGTGACTAGGAACGTCGTCATCCCCCAGCTCCTAGCCAACTTAATGAGGTCACCTAAATACGGGTAAATCGTCGGTTCTCCGTCGAGTGATATCGCCATGTGCCTGGGGTTCATGGCCTCCTCGAACAGCCTTCTATCGGCCTTCGGATTCCCCTTAAATCCCGAGAGAAGCTGCCTTTGCTCCTTAATCAACCCCTCTAAGATCTCTTCAGGCGGATCCCAGTCTCCAGCATATGCCTCGGCCCTGTTAATGGTGTGATGCCTCCAGCAAAAAATACACATCAGGTTGCAGTATTGGAGAGATGGCGTCATCTGAAGACATCTATGGCTCTGAATCCCATACCAGCCCTTATAACAGTTTTTGCCCCCGCGGAGAACGGATTTTGTCCAGTGACATATCTTGACCGCAGAATGCCTCCCAACGACCCTATAACCAATCCTCCTAAGTCTTGCAACCTCCTTGACCCCAAGTCTTAAAGCCCTGCCCGCGACCACGTCCGCTAATATCCCTCCAAATGACATCTTAATTGGCTATCAAATTAAGATTAATCCCTCTGATAACTCTAAGATTAATCGCTTTAGTTGAGCTCTGACATGAGGGCCAGATTACTCATGTATTATGGGATCACCCTATACGGAGCCATCGCCTCATCGACAATAAGCTTTTTCTGAAACCCGTCATGTCAATCGCATTAGAGTATTTGAGCAGATTTTAAGTCGACCTTACTCTATTTTTATGTGGTAATTCTTAATGAGAGAATTTCTTCAAGAAGATTTTTGGTAGATGCAACTATTATTCCAAATCTTCCATTCTTTGTCAGTAGCATTTCTTCATTACCATTTATCAGCCTATACTCACCACCAGCCCATCTCACCATAGTCGCAGGAGCACAGAAATCCAGAACCTTCAAATCTCTAGAAAGACAAGCATACGCATCGGCTTTCCCCTCTAATATATATGATATTTCTAAGTTTGCAGCGGCAAAGAATCTTGAGTTCCCAGATTTTGTGATCATCTTAACACACCATTCCACTAATTTTGTATCTTTCTCGTTTTCCTTTATGATTGAGAGGTCAATGAAAACTAATGCATCTTTAAGGGATATATTCCTCCTCATCGATGGCGGATTTCCCATCACCATTACGCCGCGGTCCCTATCTCCTAAATAGAGTTTTCCAGTTTGATGATCAATTACTCCGGCGGCGATGATATCATCTATCCTAGGAGATTTTGACACAGTTATCGCTGATGCGGAAAAAGGAAGTCCTTGGGATACATTTGTAGATCCATCAACGGGATCTATGAGAACGTAGAAATCGGGGTCCTTACATGGAATTTCACCAACTTCTTCTGATACTATGTATACCTTGTCGAGATTATTTTTGATGACGTTTATTATGGCCTTCTCAGTTAAAATATCAAATTGTCTCGAATAATCTCCAGACCATCCTCTTCCTTCGACATTAACGAGGCCCTTTGAAAGACATTCACTCAGAACCCTGCGGGCTTCTAACAATGCTTCACGAATAATTTCCGTTAACATCCTTTTGAACCCTCTTTGAAAAAACTTCTTTAAATATGCTTCCGTAAAATCACTTTATATCGGATTAGCTTAAATATGCTTTCTTCACAATCTCTTGGATTTCCTCGCTTGTAGGTGGTTTTCTGCAGTTTTCAATGTTTCTCTTGTATGAAAAACCGTGCTCCGCTATCGTAAAGAGCTCTGAGTGCGGTATTCCAGCCTCCTTCAGATTTCTCGGTAAATCAAGATATTCAATTAAATCATTGAGTTTATTAATTATTGTCCTTGATACAATTTCCGAAGAAACGGAATTAAGTCCTAGAAGTCTTCCGAGCGCTATCGTCCTATCAGGCATCTTTTCTGCGGCATATTCGATGAACTGCCTGAGGAAAAGCATGTTTGCAAGTCCATGAGGTATACCGAATTTCTGGGTGATATAATACCCCAGTGAATGGACGAACAACGTGCCCGCCAGGTTTATGGCGAGGCCGGCCAACATACTCGCATAAAAAATCTTTTCACGAGAACCCATGTCCCCATCGACTGCGTCTCTCAAGTTTTCAAAGAATATAATGATGGCATCTCTGGCAAAGTTTTCAGAGAACTCACATGAATTAATGTGATAATATGATTCTAGGGCATGTGAGAAAGCATCCATCGCCGTGTGGGCAGTTATGTCCCTTGCAAGATATTTTAGGACCTCTGAATCCAATATTGTAAGTGTGGGGACGATTAGTTCACTGAGTATGGTATACTTTCTGAAACCCTTACTAATAATGGCATATCTCGTCACTTCACTTCCACTACCGCATGTGGTGGGTATCGCGACGATTGGCAGTAGAGGGGGCTCAATTTTAGCCGGGTAAAAGTATTCTTCGAGACCCCCATTATGGGTGGCGAGGACTGCGATGCCCTTAGCGGTGTCTATGGCGCTACCGCCGCCAAAGCCGACGACGAAGTCCACGCCTTTCTCTCTGGCAATTCTCCCACCCTCCTCCACGATTTCGATCGAAGGATTAGGCTCGACCTTGTCATACACTATTACATCAACGCCAACGAACCTCATAAGTGAACATAGTTTATCAAGGTAGCCGGACTTCCTTGCGAAATGCCGCCCCGTAACCAAAATTGCTCTACCGGTTAACTCAAGTTCCCTTAGAGCTTCGGGTAACCTTTCTAGGCTACCTCTGCCGAAGAATATTTTTCTGGGAAGCGAATTCGAGAAAAACATTTCTAGGGGAGGGGCTGAGATTTTCATATAAATATCTTCCCTGATTTAGATCATCTTGACGTCGCTCAACGGTCTGATCTTTAAGACTTCTCTATTGTAAAGATTGTCTGGAACCTCGCCCTTTAATATGGAGATCAAACCAGAAGCCGCGTATTCCGCCATCTTACTCCTCGTTTCATATGATGCGCTTGCAATATGAGGTGTCAGGACCACGTTTTCTAAATTGATGAGCGGGCTATCCGTTGGCAATGGCTCTTCGTCGAAAACATCGAGTCCTGCCGCAGCTATCCACCCCATTTTCAGCGCCCTTATGAGAGCTTCTTGATCGATCACTTTACCACGAGAGGTGTTGATGAGGATGGCGGTCTTCTTCATCATCCTCAATTCCCTTTCTCCTATGAGCCTCTCGGTTTGGGGTGTTAATGGTATGTGAAGGGTTATGAAGTCCGCTTCCCTCAGGATCTCGTCCATGGGCCTATACTCTACTCCAAGCTTCTTCTCGAGGTCCTCTCTCCTCTCGATGTCATAGTACAGGACCTTCATGTCGAATCCCTTCGCTCTCCTCGCAACCGCTTGACCAATTCTGCCAAAACCAATTATTCCTAGAACTTTTCCATGAACGTCGTATCCAAGCATCATTGTGGGGGCCCATGAAAATCTCCATCCGCCGGCCCTGATCAACCTATCTCCTTCCACCACCCTCCTTGCAGCAGCCATTAATAGAGCCCATGCAAAGTCCGCAGTCGTCTCGGTTAAGACCCCCGGGGTGTAAACCACGTAAATGCCCCGTGACGTAGCATAATCTACATCTATATGATCTACCCCCACGCTCATAGTCGCTACTACCCTCAGATTTTTCCCGGCGTCAATGACTCCTCTATCAACCTTTTCAGAGAGGGTGCAGTAGAGTGCGTCAACATCCCGAATCTCCTTCAGCAATTCCTCTCTACTCATAGGCTCTAAAGCATCGCGATACCTAATCTCACAATGCTCTTTTAAAATCCTGATACCAGTTTCTGGAATTCTTCTAGTTACGAGCACTTTAGGCTTCAAAATACATCTTCTCCTTATTCCCTCTTAGATGCCGTCTTCTTCGAAGACCTAGATCGCCTTCCCTTTAAATTTTTTAAGGCCTTATTGTATAGTTGTGGCCATATCTTTGCCAATTCATACTCAACCAACTGCGCTAAAAACTCACTAATACTAAACCTGGGAACTACATTTTTCCAATAATTCAAGATGCAACTGGAGACCGGGGAATAAAAGGCGATCCTCGGTTGTTTCTCGGCAATCCTAACTGCCTCTTTAAAGAGCCTTTCATCAACGCTCTTCAAATTTTCACGCTTTCTCACCAGCTTAGATGGGGTTGGCCTGCTCTCATTCATGAGGTAAAAAGTAAAAGGTCGAAAATAAAAATTTTACCAAAAATAATCCCATAGATCTCATCAATACCAAGTAGACGGAATTATTGGAGAACTACCTTATTCTTTACGAATGGGATTATCCTAGGACAGGACCGTACCCGGCGGTCTACGTCCAGGGTCCTTAATAAATACACCTCCATAGTTCAAATGAAAGGGCCGACATTGGAGACAAATCGGCTGGTGTTCGTATACTTGGATAAACAATCCTGTTTCTATAGGATTGTGTCGCCTTTAAAAAAGCCCGTTTGGTTGATGTTAAAATTTTACCTTTGCTCTTAAACTTTTTATGGTTTATCTATCATCTTTCGTAACGATCATGAGCAACTCCTTTCCCTCTTGGAAGGGGTTTTTGTTGGTGGTTAAGTTTCCCCTCTAGGGGTTTCTGCATAATGGATGGGGGGCGGATTTAGTGGGTTCTGGGTAATCTTTATTAGACGAGTTTTTGTCCTCTCGGCGGAGTGGGTAAGGGAGTAGGTTATGCCTCGTGTTAAGAAGATTTCAGAGGTCTTGGACATCCTTAGGCAGAAAGACCAGATTCGGAACATTGGTACGATAGCTCATGTTGACCACGGAAAGACCACGACAACCGATAGCTTGTTGGCGGCCGCTGGGCTCTTGTCGCCGACTTTGGCCGGAAAGGCGCTTGCCTTAGATTACTTGGAGGAAGAGCAGCAGAGGCAGATGACCATCAAGGCCGCTAACATCTCGCTATACTATGAGATGGATGGAAAACCATATATCATCAACATGATAGATACGCCTGGACACGTGGACTTTAGTGGGAGGGTTACTAGGGCTCTTAGGGCCATCGATGGCGCAATCGTGGTCGTCGACGCTGTTGAGGGGGTGATGACTCAGACCGAGACCGTCATTAGGCAGGCGCTGGAAGAGCGTGTTAGACCAGTTCTTTACGTAAATAAGATTGATAGGTTGATTAAGGAGCTAAGGCTCACCCCTGAGAAGATACAGGAGACGCTAGTTAGGATAGTGAGTGATGTTAATCGGCTGATCGAGATGTATGCCGAGCCCCAATACAGAGACAAGTGGAAGGTGAGTTTCCAGGATGGATCGGTCGCGATAGGTAGCGCTAAGGATAGGTGGGGGTTCACAGTTCCACAGGCCCAGAAGAGGGGGATAAAGTTCAGCGATGTTATGAAGGCCTTCCAGAACAATGACATAGACTGGCTGAGGGAGAATGCCCCGCTACATGAGGCCATACTCGAAATGGTGATAAATCATCACCCCCCTCCACATGTCGCCCAGCTATATAGGATTCCGAAGATCTGGAAAGGAGACATAGATAGCGAGGTAGGCAAAGCGATGTTGAACTGTGATGAGAATGGCCCAACGGTTATGATAGTAACTGATGTCAAGGTTGATCCCCAGGCCGGCGTTGTCGCCACGGGGAGATTGTTCAGCGGGACCACAAGAGAGGGAGACATGCTCCAAATCATTGGCAGAAATATAACGAAGAGGGTCCAGCAGGTGGCGGTTTACATGGGGCCGAATCGTGAAATCGTGGGGGAGCTCCCAGCCGGCAACATCCCCGCCGTCCTAGGTTTCGATGAAGTAAGGGCTGGAGACACCTTGGCGACCGCCGATTTAATTCCATTTGAGTCCATGAAGTACGTCTCCGAGCCCGTGGTCACGATCTCCGTCGAGCCCAAGCATAGCAGGGATCTGCCAAAACTCGTTGACTTCCTGAATAAGCTCTCGATCGAGGACCCGACCCTGGTTACGACCGTTAGGCCTGAGACAGGCGAATACCTGATCAGCGGGATGGGGACGCTTCACCTCGAAATCGCGCTCACATGGATAGCTAAGGCCGGAATAGAAGTCGTGGCCAGCAAGCCGATCATCCTCTATAGGGAAACAATCTCAAAAGGCGGAAGGATCTTCGAGGGCAAGTCTCCGAATAAACATAACAGGATCTACATGCAGGTCGAGCCCTTAGAAAATGAGATAATAGAGCTCATTAGGAGAGGCGAGCTATTCAACGAAATGGATAGGAAACAAATCGCGAGGATTCTCCGTGATCATGGATGGGATGCCGACATGGCTCGAAACGTCTGGGACATAGACCCGAGGGGAAACATACTCGTTGACATGACCAAAGGCGCTCAGTACCTCCAAGAATCGAAGGCTTTGATAATCTCCGGGTTCCAAGAGGTAATGGAGAGAGGGCCGCTTACCGAGGAGAGGATGAGGGGGATAAAGGCCATACTAGTGAACGTAGAACTTCACGAAGATCCAGTTCATAGGGGATACGCGCAGATAGTCCCGGCGACCAGGAGAACCCTCTATGCCAGCATCCTAAGTGCAGATCCCATACTCTTAGAGCCGGTACTAAAAATCGAGGCTAAGATAACGCCAGACCTCCTCGGAGCCGTCACATCGGTCATAACTGGTAAACGCGGGAGGATATTAAACGTCATGCAACAGGAATACATAACAGTGGTTTCCGGCGAGATCCCCGCTTCCGAGACATTTGACCTCAGCGAGGTGATGAGGAGCGCCACCATGGGAAAGGCCTTTTGGGCGACGGAGTTCTATGCCTGGAAGCCCGTTCCCGCTTCTCTGAGGGATAAGGTAATCCAAGAAATCAGGAAGAGGAAGGGTCTCCCACCCGAGCTCCCGAAGATCTCCGACTTCGTCGAAGAAGCCTAGCACTTTCACTTAACCCCTAAAAATATATTTGGCAACCCCCCAGAATCCCCGATCGGAAGTGCTTCGAGATTCAGGACCATGCATCAGAGTAGTCTGTAAGCTGAGATCGGGGGATAGCGACGTCGAGGCCCTATTTAGGGCCCTGGAAGCCGGTGAATGGAAGCTCGCTGGTCCAAAGTTGTCGAAAGGCGAATTTGAGGCCGAGATCTTGAGTTCTAGCCTGGAGGGAGACGAAGTGATCTTTTCCCTTAGATCGGCGAACCCCGAGGTATTGGAGGATTTCAGTAGAGCCGCGATTCGGGAATGCTGGTATATCGAGGTGCATTACCACTTGAGGGCCGAGGCGGCGGAGAAGGCGGCGGAAAATTTGGGGATAAAACTGGGCGAGAAGAGGGTTTTTAGGATCAAGGAGTTCGGTGTCCAGCTCAAAGTGGAGAGTTTTCCGGCCGCGAGGGCGTTAACCATATCTTATAGGGTTGGTTGGGGCGAATTAAACAGAAACGTCATGAAGAAGATTCATGAAAAGCTGATTAACACAAAATCCCCTAAGAGTTTACTGGATAGGATCATGGGGTGGATGAAGTGAACGAGGAATACAAGCGGGAGCACGTATTTGGATTAGACTACGGGACGAGCGACTTCAAGTTCGGCCCCATAACCCTGGGCGAGGTGCCGGAGGTCGTGGAGAATAGGGGATACTTCGTGGATAGCAGCTCCTTAATGTCGAGGTTGATGGGAGTCCGCAAAGAGATAGTGGTTGGAAGGGATGTGCCCATGTTCTTGGAGTCGAGGGAGGAGTTGGCAAAGAGGATGGTCTACCCCATGCGCAACGGGATAATACCAAAGGATGATGAGAGGGCTTGGAAGGTTATCGAGGAGCTTACAAAATACGCCCTTGAGATATTCGCCCCCGAATATGATGATTTTCAAGGATTTTACGCCGTCGCCAGCATATCCGTCGTCGCTCCCAGATACATGTATGAAAGACTCTTCGAAGTATTCAAAGAGATGAATCGGGGGAGGGTTCTGATTAGGGCGGCGACGATCATACCCCAGCCGCTCGCGGTCGCGATAGCACACAAGACCCCAACCTGCACGGTCGTCGAATCCGGCCACGGCAACACCCAGGTATGCCCGATATCGATGTACCCCGTTAGAGATGCTGTTATAGCTTTGAATAGGGGAGGGGATGCGGCAAACATCCTCACCGCCGAGATCCTGAAAGACGCGGGATATGGAGACCTGGCAAAGGAAGAGAGCTTGGTGAGGAAGATCAAAGAGGAGATAGGCCTTCTCCCAAGGAACTTGAGTGAGGCGATCCAATTTGCGAAAAGCAATCCGGATAAGGTCAGGGCGAGCCTGAAGATCCCGGGGACGAGGGTGAAAATAGACTTAGAGGATCTCTCCTGGACTAGGTTCCTCATAGGCGAATACGTCTTTAACCCCGGCCACGAGATCTTCCAGAGCTACTTTGCGAGGGGGATGCCTAGGCCCGGAGACGTCAAGATAGGTGACACATACTTCTATGGGATGATGGATATGGCAGAAGCGGTAATCACCTCGGTTGAAAAATGTCCGATAGAGCTTCAACCATACCTTTACTCGAAGATCCTACTTTCCGGCGGAAACTTCGGGTGGAGAATCCCAAGAGGGCTCGAATCGGTGGCAACTACCGCCGACCTCAAGTCGAAGGAGATGCTCGTGGAAAAGGGCATCGAGAACGTGGAGGTGGTGGTCACCGGGGATCCAAAATTCTCCGTATGGAAGGGATGCATTGTATATGGATATGCGGTTCCAATAGACTATGAGTGGAGATGGGAGAGGATGGAGGGGTGGATGAATGTCGCGTAAAAAGCCGAGGCCCAGAGATATAATCTCCACAATCTACGAGGAAGAAGGCTTCTATGAAGTTGAACATGGGAGCGGCCCAGAGTCAGGATATTTCGATAGACTAGTTCTATCGGATGGACGTAGGGAAATCGTGGTGGGAATTTTAAGTGAAGAAGCTTTCGCGGCTCGGGGCGCGATACAGGACGCATTGCTTCAAGCAGAGAAACTCAAGGGGAAATTTAATGGGGTTATATTGGCGATTCCGAGGAAATATCAAAAAGCCGTTGACGAAAATGTCCTGGCCCTCCACGGATTCGGCCTACTAATCTACGATATCTTGGGAGCTGAAGAGGTGATTCCGCCGAAAATCAGGGAATTTGACCAAGCTATAATGG
>JANXDQ010000002.1:0-9841 GCA_025059415.1 Aigarchaeota archaeon | reverse complement strand
GAGGAAGGTCATAGACCGGAAGAAAGACGCATAGAAGAGGAGGAACTAATTCGGCTGAGAAGGGAGTTTTCGAGGATATTAAAGGTTTTAGAGGAAATGGAGACGAGGCTCGACAGATTGGAGAAAGAACAAAATAAACTAATGGCAAGGATAAGTGGGGTCGAAAGCAAGATAGAGTCGCTGAAAAGGACGGAGCAGAGGATGGAGGAGGCAAAGGCGGCTTCTGGGGTAATTAATGGTGGAAAAAGTGGCAGTAAAAGTCTCCCTCCATATCTTGTTAACAACCCATGGGTAGAGATACTTTCGAGGAGGGAGTGATTGCTGAGATTAATCATACTCGGATCCGGATCCATAATCCCAACACCTTCCAGGTTTTCATCGGGGATCCTAGTGGACTCCGAGGAATTTGGGAAGCTCCTCCTGGACGCGGGTCCCGGGACAATCGAGAAACTAAGAAGAATAAATGTGAATCCAAATGAGATCAACGCGGTCCTCATAACGCATCTACACATCGACCACGTCTCGGATCTACTCCCCTTAATCAAAATCAGAGCCTATGGCGGAGGCAGACTGAAGATATGCGGCCCACCGGGTTTAAGGGGATTCCTAGACCTAATGCTCCGGGATCATAGGCTATTTGGATACCTGTTTAGGCTTGGATGCGCAGATCTCGTGGACATCAGGGAGTTCTGGAGGGGGTCAACGCAACTGGATCAGATGACGCTGCATTTCACAAATGTCGAACACTTCAACGGCATAGCCTACAGACTTGAGCTTGAGGGCCGCTCGATAGTTTATTCCGGGGACGCCATTCCAGATCCAAATCTCATAAAATTGGCCCGTGGATGTGATGTCCTCATACATGAATGCTCTTTTCCAGCCGAAAGACTCGTGGGGAAACATACCTCCGACAAGGATTTAATGAAGATAGCCGCCGAGGTAAATCCGGAGATCCTCATAGTGGTGCACCTATACCCAGAGATGGAGGAGAAGGTGGAGGAATTAGTCAACGGCCTTAGAAAGGCCATCACTGGCAAAGTTTACGTCCCAAAGGACATGGATGTAATCGAGGTGTAACCACGGCATTTCCACGGCTTTACCGCCACTTAGCGTGGAGATAACCTCTTAAACCTGGATTTTTCACCACCCGTTGATGGAGGTTGATCCTGAGCGATTTTGATTTATGGAATTACATCGGCAATGGTAGACTCGTCATAGAGCCATTTCATGAAGAAATTGTAAGGGAGAATGGGTTGGATCTAAGGCTTGGAAGGCAGATCGCGAGGATGAAGGAGTCCACGAAGGTTTTCGACGTCCACAACGACTACAACGTGGGGGAATTTTACGAGATTGAAGAGGCCGATAGCTTCGTCATAAACCCCGGAGAACACGTGCTCTTACATACGATGGAATACATCAAGCTTCCATTAGACCTCATGGGCTTCGTTAATTTGAGGAGTAGCTATGCGAGGATAGGTCTCTCGATACCGCCGACGATCATAGACGCCAATTTTGAAGGACAGTTAACCATAGAACTCATTGGAGGAGAATTTCCAGTACGATTACATGCAGGTGATAGATTCATCCACGTCGTCTTCGCCAGACTCTCATCCCCAGTAGAAAAACCATACTGTGGGAGATATCAGTACCAGAAGGGTGTGAGGCTGCCCTCTTTCAAGAGCTAATTCTTTTATTCAACAAACTCCAGTAAATTATTGGGGAAAGCTTTGTGGATCAAAGTGCTGCGCCCAGACGCGATATCGGTCTGGAGAGACCCTGAAGTGGCTAGGAGATTAAAGTGGTATAGATCCGTGATGTTGAATGAGACTCCCGCGAAGTTCGTCATCGTGCGCTCCATCGAAGCGCCCAGCAATTTAGGAGATCTAGACGAAGAGGAGCTTTGGAGAATCCACGACGAGCTTCGGAAAGTAGCTGAGGAACGTTTTGAGGAGGAATTCGGTAAGGGGGTTTATTGGGAGAAACTTAGGCCCGAGAATCCATCATACCTCGACATCAAAATAGAACTTGCTAAGAGGATTTTGAGGAGGTGTAGATTCTGTGAATGGAGATGCGGGGTGGATCGAGTTGCCGGGCAGAGGGGGGTATGCAAGCTAACCGATAGAGCCTATGTCGCATCCTTCTTTCACCATCACGGAGAAGAGGCACCATTAATTGGGATCGAGGGAGAAGGCGGATCAGGAACCATATTCTTCGTATCCTGTAACCTTAACTGCGTTTTCTGCCAGAATTGGGACATCTCTCATCCGAGAGGGCGATTTGAGGATTCTGGAATCGAGGCGGATGCAAAGAAGCTCGCTCTAATAGCTAGGAAGTTGAGGTTGGATGGCGCCGCGAACATTAATTACGTTGGGGGAGATCCAACCCCAAATACATGGGTGATAATCGAGTCCCTGAAATACCTCGACGTCAACACGCCAATACTCTGGAATAGCAACATGTATCTAAGCATGGAGACCATGAAGCTCCTACTAGACCTCGTGGACATCTGGCTGCCCGACTTCAAATATTGGGACGATGAATGTGCGAGGAGGCTTTCCAACGTTCGTGGAAAGATCGGATATAGGGAGGCGGCGATTAGAAACCACCTCCTTGCATCAAGATATGGAGACATGATCATTAGGCACCTGGTCCTACCCAATCACATCGAATGCGACACCAAACCCATCTTAAAGTGGATTGCAGAGAACATCGGAGACAGGGTTTTAGTCAACATAATGGGGCAATATAGACCAGAATACCTCGTCCAATTGGATCCCGAGGGGTATCCCGATATAGCTAGGAGGCCGGCTAGGGAGGAAATGCTGGAAGCATATGCCTATGCTGATGAACTTGGAATAGTTTATAGACCTGTTTCATGAGAAAAATGGGTGGGGGAATTACTACTCCTTCTCAAGTATAACTACGTCGACCTCAGATAATTTCTTGAAGTTTTCCGCGTCCGACTTATCCCCGACGATTGCCCCGAAGTGCATGGGTATCGCAACTTTCGGCTTAAAGGTGTTCACGGCTTTTGCGGCTTCCTCAGCGGTCATGACAAAAGTCCCGCTAACTGGAACGAGTGCGACGTCGACTTTGAGGCTCCTCATTTCTGGGGTGAAGTCCGTGTCCCCGGCGTGGTATATCCTCAGCCCACCAACCTCAAGTATGTATCCAACTCCTTCCTGCACCTTTGGATGATAGACTACGCCCGGGGCCCTGAATTTGTTGATGTTATAGGCCGGAATTGTCTCAACTCTTGCATTCTTCACGTTTATGGATTCTCCGGGCTTCACAAGTTTCAAAACCCCCATCTTAAATGCCTTCAGGTTGTCCCTACACGACTCCGGGGCAACCATCTCGGTATCTGACTTGACTATCTTTCTCAAATCTTCGACGCTCAAGTGATCGAAGTGTTCGTGTGTGATCAATACTACATCAGCTAATCCCTTAGCCTTGATCTTGAATGGATCTATATAGTACCGCGTGTCTTTATAGGTTATCAGAAAGGCGGCATGGCCTAGCCACGATATTTCCACATCATCAAGCCTAAATGGCATATCTACTTGATTCCACTTGCATCTTAAAAGAATTCGCGTGGAAAAAGTAAAAATATGGTGGAAAAGGCGGCAATAATGGGTTGTTAACAGATGTGCATTGTCACTTAACGGCCCCGGAACTTTTACAATGCCTGTCCGAGGTCATTAAAAGCTCGATTGAATCTGGGCTGAGATTTCTCGTGACCTCGGGGCTAGGTTATGAAGATTGTTTAAGGGCGCTTGAGATCTCCGATTACAAATTCATCTATCCCTCACTCGGGATAGCGCCATATGACCTTGAGGGATATGAAGAGGTATTTTCACTTATAGAGAGGGAGAGGGATAGGATCGTCGCGGTTGGGGAGGTTGGGTTGGATTTCTGGAGGGGAGGTCGTGGGGAATGGGATCTACAGAGGAAGGTATTTGAGGAATTCATTGAGCTCGCGAAGAGCCTCGATATCCCAATAGTAGTCCATTCCAGGAGCGCGGGGAAATATGCCATTGAGATGCTCCTAAAGCACCAAGTCAATCGCGTCATCATGCATGCCTTCGATGGAAGGGCCTCGTACGCCCTCAAGGCCGCTGAAAGGGGATTCATGTTCAGCGTGCCGCCATCAATCGCCAGGAGCCCTCAAAAACAAAGACTCGTCAAAGTGCTCTCGCTGGATAACATGCTACTTGAGAGCGATGCACCTGTTTTAGCGCCCATCCTGAACGAAGTGAATTATCCCAAGAACGTCAAAGTCTCGGCTGAGTGGATAAGTAGATTGAAGGAGGTTTCTTTCGAGAAGGTCGTGGAGAGGACCTACCACAACGCCGTTGAGCTATTCGAGATACGGGTATGACGAGGAGAATATAGTAAAATCTAATTAGCTCTTATTAATTATTAAGTTGGGTGGATTGCTTTGAGCCTGAAGGAGGTCGTGGAGCTTCCATGGGTCGAGAAATATAGGCCGAGGACCCTAGATGACGTAGTAAACCAAGAGGAGGTTGTAAGTAGTCTTAAGAATGTCCTGAAGACTAAGGCCGTTCCCCATATGTTGTTTGCGGGCCCTCCTGGAGTCGGTAAAACTGCGACCGCGCACGCCTTTGCCAGGGACTTGTTTGGGGATAGCTACATCGAGGATGGACATTTCCTAGAGATTAATGCCTCAGATGAAAGGGGTATCCAAACCATCAGGGATAAGGTAAAGATGTTTGCCAGGCAGATACCCATGGGAGGATATGGATTCAAGATATTGTTTCTCGATGAGAGCGATCAACTCACAGACGATGCGCAGCACGCGTTTAGAAGGGTGATGGAGCAGTTCTCAATGACTTGTAGATTTATACTCGCCGCAAATTACAGTAATAGAATCATAGAACCCATACAATCTAGGTGTGCGGTCTTCAGATTCAAGCCATTGACCAAAAATCACGTAATAGGATTCTTGAAGCGGATATCTGATAAAGAATCCCTGGAAATCGATGACCAAGCCCTCGAGATCATCTACGACTTCTCTGAAGGAGATATGAGAAAGGCCATAAACATTCTCCAAGCTTCAGCATCCATTTCAAGGAAGATCGATGAGAGGACCGTATACCAGGTGATGGGCTACGTCAGCAGGGGGGAGGTTAGGAAGATCCTGGAGCTCGCATTGGGTGGTAAATTCACCGATGCACGGGATGAATTGAGGCGAATACTCTACCTCCAGGGGGTGATGCCGAGCGACCTAGTCTCAGCCATCTACCGAGAACTCTTCTACCTCGACTTGAATGAGGAGGATAAACTAAGTCTCTTAGACCTCTTGGGCGAGGTGGATTACAGGATCTCTGAGGGCGCAACCCCGGAAGTCCAGCTCATGGCCTTCCTCGCCAGATTGGCGACAAAGGCCAAAAGGGGGTAGCGGGAGGGAAACCGGCCCCCTATTAATATAGATGGCAGGCGACCAAATGACCATGGTTGACCCCTCTTAGTACGGGTTCCTCGACCCTGCAGATGTCCATTGCATAGGGGCATCTTTGGTGGAATCTGCAGCCCTTTGGCGGGTTCATTAGGTTTGGAGGCTCGCCCTTAATGACCTCCCTAATTCTGAACCTGTTAGAGGGATCTGGATCAGGGATGGCGTCTACCAACGCCTTTGTATAGGGATGCAGTGACTCTTTCAGTACCGTGATAGATGATCCTATCTCGACTATCTTGCCTGCGTACATGACCGCGATTCTCTCTGAAAAGTATTTCGAAGTGGCTATGTCATGGGTTATGTAGAGATAGGAAAGGGCGTGTCTCTTTTGAAGCTCTTTCAACAAAAGAAGTATCTCAACCCTGACCGAGGCATCGAGCATCGACACGGGTTCATCCGCCACAATGAAGCTGGGTCTTAAGATCAAAGCCCTGGCTATTGCAACTCTTTGCCTCTGGCCACCACTTAACATATGTGGATATTTCTTCAAGAATTCCTCAGGTGGAACGAGCCTCACCTCGTCGAGCGACCGCATGACCATCTCAAGGCGTTCTTCCCTTGTCCCGATTTTATGTATCTCAAGCGGCTCCGCTATCACGTCAAAGACGCTGTAAGCTGGATCTATACTCGCATAGGGATCCTGGAAAATCATCGCCATCCTCCTCCTAAATTTCTTCATGGCTTGTTCGTCTAGCCTCGTAATTTCCTGCCCATCAAAAAAGATCTGTCCATCTGTCGGATTGACCACCTTCAGTAGTGTTCTTCCAAGGGTTGTTTTGCCGCATCCACTTTCGCCCACAAGTGCTAGGGTCTCTCCATGGAGTATCTCCAAATCAACTCCGTCAACCGCCTTGACATATCCGGCTATTCCAAAAAAGCCCTTTCTAACGGGAAAATAGGTCCTGAGCCCTATGGCCTTCATTATCGGGGCATTCACGTGTTCTCACCTCCGTAAAGCCAGCACATGACGTAATGATCCTTTCCAATCCTTAAAGCTGGAGGCTCCTCTACATCACACTTGCCCAGTATACTAAATGGGCATCTTGGGTGAAATCTGCAGCCTGGAGGAGGATTTCTTAGATCAGGTGGAGCTCCGGATATGAAGGAGGGTGGAATATCCTGCCTCAGCCTTGGAAGGCTGTTTAAGAGCATTTTCATGTAGGGGTGGGCTGGGGAGACGTAAAGGTCGTCTGCTGGACCGCGTTCCACTATCTTTCCCCCATACATAACTGCCACGTAATCCGCAAGCTCACTACTTAATGCGAGGTCATGTGTTATCAAAACATAGGATAGTCCCCGCTCCTTTTTCAAGTCCTTTAAGAGATTGATTATGTTAGCTTGAGTTATGATGTCTAATGCCGATGTGGGCTCGTCGAGTATCACTATCTTTGGCTTTGTAACTAAGGCCATCGCTATGCACACCCTCTGCTTCATCCCTCCGCTGAGTTCGTGAGGATACCTCTCCGCGATCCCCTTCGGTAGCCCGACTTCTTCGAGTACTTCTTCGGCGAGGGCCAGAGCCTCTTCCTTTCTGTAACCAAAATTGTGAATCAGCGGTTCGGCAGCTTGGAAACCTACTTTTAATACGGGATTCAATGCGTTCATCGCCCCCTGAAACACCATTGACATCACTCGCCATCTAATTTTTCTCCTGAATTCATCCTCGGACATCTTTGAGACATCTAATTCATTCACCCGGATTCTACCCTCATATCTCTCGGTATTTGGCGGGAGTAATCGCATGAGCGCTATCGCCGTCGAGCTCTTACCACATCCGCTTTCGCCGACCAATGCTATCGCCGATTTTTCGGGAAGCCCGAAGGATACGCAATCCACTGCCCTTACGATTGAGTTCCTTAACCTATAGTATAAAAAGAGATTTTCCACACTCAATATTTCTTGTTCAGTCATCTTCTTCCCACCTCTTGGACGAATTCCATCGCTGAATGTGGAGGAAGTTCATGGATCACACCCTATCCAGTTCTGAGCCTTGGATTCACGACAGGCTCCATTCCAAGGGCTATTAACACGAAGGTGAATGCCGTTAGGACTATCATGAGGCCGGGCGGGATTATCCACCACCACAATCCCAAGTAAATGGCACCATTCCTAAATCCCAATTCCAGCATCTGGCCCCAAGTTGGGAGGGATGGGTCCCCGAGTCCCAGGAAGCTTAAAGCAGCCTCAAGCAGGATGAATGTCGGAACGAAGAATATCATCTCGGCCACGATGAACGGTGTTACCTGCGGTAGCATGTGCTTGAATATTATCCTCCACGCCGAGCTGCCGAATGTCCTTGAGGCCTCGATGAACTGGGATTCCCTCAGCTGGAGGGCTATCGATCTCGCGAGTATCGTTAACCCCGGCCACCCAAACACTATCAGGAGCAGGATTATATTCCAGATGCTCGACCCCATTAGGAATATGAGGAAGATCGTTAGCGGGAGGAGTGGTAGGTTATAGACCACGTCAGAGATCCTCTGGATGACTTCGTCCGTTTTTCCCCCGATATATCCGCTCACGATCCCGAGCAGTCCCCCAATCAGCGTCACCGCCACGGAGGTTATTATGCCTATGAAGAGCGATATCGGAAATCCCAGCAAGACGCCGATCGCTATATCTCTCCCAATAACGTCCGTGCCGAGCAGACCATAAACGCTCCCGCCCAAGATCAGGGAGACATGTCCCAAAGAGTCTCTTTCATCATGCAGCGTCGCGACTACCTCGAAGCTATATTCTCCCTTCATCGGTTTTGAGAAATTGCCTTCGATTGGGGATCCGAAGAGATACTGCCCCGGATTCTCACCGATCTTCGATGGACTTAACTCAATTCCGTAGTTTTCCTTGAGAAAAGCGGAGACACTCCTCCAGACATTTACATCGGAGTCTATCTTGATTGTTAATGGCTCTTCCACGAAGCGCGTATATGGGGGTTTTTCACCGTCTCTTGGGGGAGGCGCGGCAAACGACATCAAGTTGATCGCCTTCCCGTCCGGTCTTACGAGCCTAACAGTGAGTATCGGGGGAACATCCCAATACCTTAGGTCTCTGAGCGATATTGAGAAGAAAGTCGGGAACTCGTCGGCCGTGTATTCCAAGGTGAAGTGGTAAATAGTCTTCATCGCGCCATCGGGCGTCCTGAATGCCACGGGTTTCTCTGGCTCCAATACCCTGTGCTCGAAGTGCTTGAAGCCCGCGAACACGTTTATCCAAGATGGCGGAGCGGACTTGGGGTAATTCTCCCACGCCTTTGGATTGTTCCACACCAGTCTCCCATAGTCCGGTGGAAACGCCGCCAAAGTGTAGATTGAGAACGCGAGCAGGATTACCAGGAGGGAGACCCCGATTTTTGAGACCGTGCTCGAAAGGAATATCTGGACGGCTTCTCTCCTCGAAGAGATCATATTCTCACCCTTGGATCCAATATCACGTAGAGCATCTCCAATACGAATCTGGCTATCACGTAGACGAGCGTGAAGACGTATACGAGGCCGAGGATCAAGGCCTCGTCACTTGAGGTTATTGCCTGATAGAATAGTAGGCCCATCCCGGGCCATCCGAAAACGGTCTCCGTCAAGATGGCGCCTCCTATCGATCCGGCTAGGCCGAGTATTAGCTGGGTCAGGATTGGAGGGGCCGCGACCCTGGCGATGTATCTCCACCTGACTATCCGTTCAGATAACCCCTTGGCCCTAGCGACCGTCACGTAGTCTTCTTGGGCGATGTTTATGACGACAGTCCGGGTGACGTAGATGTTTGAGCCGACCGTGGCCAGTACCAAGACCGCTATTGGGAGCGCGGCGTGCCAGAGTAGGTCTAGGAGTTTCGACAACTCGCCCTCGGGGGGTGGGACACTATACATGCCTCCAGCCGGAAAGAGCCTCAAGTAGAAATAGAATATGAGTATGAAGATTATCCCGGTCCACCAGGTTGGGAGTGCATATGAAACAGCCGAGAAATAGGTGAGCGCCCTGTCGAGCCTCGACCCAACCGCCGTCGCCAATCTAACTCCGACGAGGAGCCCTATTAGGAATGCTAGGACCGTCGCCGTCGTCACGAGGAGGATCGTATTCGGAAGCCTCTCCATTATCAGGTCTATGACCCTGTTGCTACCGGAGAACGTCTGGAGGCCCTTGGATTTCCCAAGATCCAATAACGCGATTCTGACCAACATATCCCCTATCCTAGTATACCATGGCTTATCGAGGCCATAGGCCTTCATCAATTCCTCCCTGTAGGTCTCAACGGCCTTGCTGAGGGCCTCCGGGTCGGTTATGGTTCTCGAGATCGTCTGCCGGTAGGTGCTCACCTCCTCCCTGACCATCGCCATCAAGATCTTGTCCGAGGTCCCCGTGGCGCCTA
>JANXDQ010000029.1:2276-13150 GCA_025059415.1 Aigarchaeota archaeon | reverse complement strand
CCCAAGCCGCGAATCGTAGCCAAGCTAGACCACGGCCCCTATTTCTTCAAGATCTGGCACTCGCTATTTATGGTTATGTGATGGGAATGCGGATTTTGCGGTGAGTAATTAGGCCCCCTCTATTCTCGGAGCTATGAGGTATTCGAGTTTTCCCGAGGGTATTGGGAATCCTAATTTTATCGGTCTATTCGTCGTCAGCTCCATTACGGCCTCATCGCTGAGCGCGGCTCCTGCCTTCACGATTTTCTCCAAGTAGTTTATGCTAAAGTTCGCCCAGACCTCCTTATCGGTTTCTATCTCGTATATGGCAGCCCCGGTCCTTGTGAACTTTATTTGAGCTCCTCCAAGCTCTCCCCTCACCGAGAATATTACCTCATTGGGGTTTATGATGATCTTGACGTAGTCGCTGAGGGCCCTGCAGTCTCCTATCGCATCCCTCACGGCTGCTGAGCTGACCCTCGCCCTGGCCTCAAATGTCAGTCTCGGCGTAACGCCTCTCGCCTCAACGGTTTCCAAAGTATTCAAAGTGAAGATCCTCTGTTTGGACCCCGTAGCATCGACTATAATCATCTCCAACTTCTTCTCCTTCTCATTATATGAGAGCGTCAGGCTTTCCCCACTCCTGGTGTGTTTTAGGAGCTTCAATAACTCTGATAGGCTCACAGTCATCTGTAGCTCGCCCTCACACACGTATTCCTCGGCGGCGGAGCTGGAGAGTTCGAAATCGATGAGCGAGATGTGGGCGGGATCCATGGCGACGAGCTTCATCCCCTCACCAGTGATCTTGAATGTCCCCTCATCTGCGACCACTTGGATCGCCTTAATGAGATCCGAAAAGTAGTCCGCGCTGGGCAACCTCATCCTGAACGACATACCTTCTCCCAACGAGGATGATTGCTTCACATTAATATATGTGTTGGCTCTGACATAATCGGTTAATTTTCCCGGGTCATACGGGGATTTTCGGGGCGTATCCTAATCCTGATATATTCCCCTCCAGACCCTTATGGTGAACACTATGACCCTGAGGATAATGCTTAACGCGAGGATAGAGCTGAGCTCTGCCGCTGAAGTTGTAGAGCAGGAGATTAGGGAATCCATCGATGCCCTGGAAAAATCTTTGGAAGAGGCTGTGGAGAGATTCGGTAGAGAAGAAGTCGCGCAAATCCTATCCCACCGCATAGGGGATAGGGTCGTGGAGGTGTCAATAACATCTGGCAGAGGTGTTCGCGCACATGAGGCGCTATTACGCTTCAAAAACATACTAGCCCAAAAGATCGGCTCAAAAAGGATAGGCGTGAGAAGGATCTTCATTGAAAGCCTCGAAATCAAGTTTAAGGAGGGGCACGTCGGTGAAGAGAAGGCGCGTGAGCTCCTCAAGGGTCTGGCGGAAGTCCGGGAGGAATCAGGGGACTTAATAGTGGTTTTCAGGAACCTCACGGATCGAGATCTCAGAGAGCGCGTGATCGATAGGGCTATACGCTTCCTCAGGACGGAGGAAACCAGGCCTGAGGGAAAGAAGCTGGCCCCCTTCGGGACGGTTCTGAGGGAAGGGCCAGCTAAACGATTCAAGATGGATGTCGATGTCGCGGTCGAGGCCGAAAAGCGGGGTTGGGTCAAACGTTACCCCGGAAAGGGTCAATGGATCTATACACCTCCAATGGCGTCCCTCATCCGAGCCATGGCTCAGCTGATAATCGAGAGGGTTGCGAGGCCTCTGGGATTCCACGAATGGATTTTTCCAAGGCTGGTTCCGATGGAGGTTTTCAAGAGGTTAACGACCTATATCGAACACCTCCCAGACGGCGTCTTCTACGTCTGCGTCCCACCCAGAGATCCATCCGCATTCGAGGAATTCAAGAGGGAATACATGTTAAGGAGGGAGATTAGGACAGATCTCCTAAAGCAGATCCTCGGAGAACCAGAATACATCATGGAGGCCATACAGTGCACGGCATTCTATCAATACTTCAGCGGGGAATTCGTCAGGCTCGAAGATCTCCCAATAAAGGCATATGAGCTACTTGGCGGCTGGACTTGGAGAAACGAGGCGGGCGGCGTCGAAGGTCTAGTAAGGACCAACGAGTTCTGGAGGCTCGAGATGGTCTTCATCGGGTCCCCTGATGACGTGACCGAGATCAGGAACAAGGTCATGGACCTGACGATCGAGTTGGCGGATAAGTGTTTGGACTTGGAGTGGCGGGTCGTCGCTGGGGCGCCCTTCTACCTCTCGCCCCATGAAGCTTCAAAGAGGCTAATAGATGTATCAGATGTGAAAAGGATCCCGACACTCGACCTCGAGATATATCTGCCGTATAGGGGTCCAAGAGAGAGCGCGGAGTGGCTCGAGGTAACAGCCGCAAGCGTGCATAGGGACTTCTACGTGAAAAATTTCAAGATAAAGGAGGCTAAGGAGAGGGAGCTATGGACTGGATGCGTTGGCCATGGTTTAAGCAGGTGGGCGGCTGGATTCCTCGCAAGGCACGGATTTGAATTTGATGACTGGCCCGAGGCCGTCAAGGAGATAATAGGCACGCTCCCAAACCCTCCCAAGCTTTTGGACTAAACAATTAAAAGCCATAGTCATTTCGGGACGGCGCCGAAATCGCGGGTGGTGGGGGTGCCTTTGAAGGCCTCGATCCGCGGGATATACTCGACCGCCCTAATAATCCTCCTCCAAGAAAAGGGATTCACCATAGTAAACCCCACGAAGTCGCAGACAGAAAGATTCGGTATAACCCTGAGGGGTGAGCAGGATGTCGTGGTAGTGGATTCCCCAGTTGACAGGAACTGTATCGAGATCAGGGGATCGGCTGAAGTAGTCCAGGCGTTCATCAATGCGCTTAAAGACTTCTTTGAGGACCTCATATTACTTCAGCTTTCCCTACGCGAGCCGCTGGGGAGGGCTAAGGTGGGGTTCCCGAATGAGGCGAAGTTGAGACTCGATGAGCTCAGATCCAAGGTCTCCTACACGGTCCCCTACCACCATTATTGTAGAGCGGGTGGAGAGGGCTTATCGAGTATGGTGAGCTTCGCGGAAGATTTGGTGGAGCGAGGCCTCATCCCCGCGGAAGAGATGTCGAGGATGTTCGGGGAACAGGTTGAGGACATCGCTCCGAGGCTTGGAGCGATGGTGAAGATAATCCACATAAAGCCTGATGGTAAGCGCTTCTCACTCGGCCCGGGCAAGGTGATATGGAGGGGTCGGGGAAAGATCAGGGTCCAGAGGAGGATCATGGGGTTCGGGCTATATGATGGACTGGGCGTGGAGAAGTCTCTAGGGGATTACGCGATAACCGAGGTCTCCAAATTCCAGCCTTGGATGAAAACCAGTTACTACAGCATCTCGGGGGAGCTGAAGGGCCACTACTACAATATCTCGACGCCGATCTCACTCTACCCAGACCACATCCACTATTTTGACCTGGAAGTCGACGTCGTCGTGAAGCCAAATTCGGAGGCCAAGGTCATCGATATCGATCTACTAGAGAAGTCGGTTGAAGAGGGGAGAATTGGAGAAAAATTAAAGACTAAAGCTCTTAGGATCGCTGAGGAGATTGCTTCGAAACAGCCTTAGCCATCTCAAAATACCACGCCTTACCGATAATTGGGAGCCCACCACCTTTGATCCTAACCATATACTTCACTAGCAGATACGCTGGCACCATGCTCAGGATAACGTGCAGGACGTTGAAGATCGCGGTGAAAACCATGACCGCGGCGATCGCTGGAATATGAGATAGGAATTCGGCTCCAAGAACCGCCGAAATACTTGCTGCAGCGAACTCAAGGAATTGGGGGAACATCATCATTAAGATCACGTAATTGAATGCGCTCATCACCAAGACCCTAAAAAGGCATCCTAAACAGGAGCCCGCGATGAGGCAAACCCTAGGGCTCCTACATATTCTGAAACCCAGCCATAATCCGAGTATCATCGTTGAGAGGGCGGTGAACTTCATGATGGGCCCTATCGGCGTAAACTCGCCGACTAGAAGCAAGATAACCCAATAAATCACAGATGAGAGAAATGCCGCCTCAGGCCCGAGGATGAGAAAGGATAAAACCACGGGGATCTCCGCGGCCTCGAATCTGAGATAAGGTATTATGGGATAATGGAAGTAGATTGGAAGCGTTGCGAAGAGGGCTGCAAGAGCTCCTAGGAACATCGCCGACGAGATCGTAACCTTAGTTCTCGACATCGCCGAAACATGGCCCCCGGCTCCAACATAAATTTTGAGTAATTACTCAAATTCGAGTAATTACTTCAGGACCCCATTAAAAAAGTCCCTACAAGCCTTCTCATAATCTCTTGGAGTTCCTATATCCACCCAGTAATTATCGTAAAGGTAGGCGTAGAGCTTCCCCTTCTCGGCCAACTCCGGGAAGACGTCCTCCTCAAAGCTGACCGGCGTTTTCTGAGGTATATAGTCGAAGATCGACGGCTCAAAGACATAGATTCCGGCGTTCACGAGTCCCGGGACCGGGGTCCTCGGTTTCTCCCTAAACGCTATGACCTTCCCTGCCTCATCGATCGAGACGAGGCCGAATCGACTTGCGTCATCCACCCTCGCAAGTACCATGGTCGCCACCCCGCCCTTATCCCTATGATACTTGATGAGGCTGTGGGCATCGAGTTCAGTGAATAATATGTCGCCGTAGAGGGCTAGGAATGTTTCATTCAGCTTTTTCTCCGCATTCTTGACGGCGCCCGCCGTACCGAGTTGAACTTTCTCAATGGAGTAATCTATCTTGACCCCTAGAGAGCTTCCATCTCCAAAATACTTTATGATGGGTTCTCCGAGATGGCTTACGGCCAGTATGAAGTTATAGATCCCCTGCTTCTTGAGCTTCAAGATTATGTGCTCGAGTATCGGCTTATATCCGACGGGCATCATGGGCTTCGGGATGCTCGCCGTCAACGGCCCCATACCGATCCCAGGGCCGCCGCAAAGTATAATGCACCTCATCGACTCCCTTATCAGCTTTTCCCTAATCGCATCGACTATGAATGCTGTCCTCTTCCTCGATGGGATGCGCCTCTCGAGCTCCTCCCAAAGGTCTATGGGAAACTCTATACTGGTCCTATGTTTCCGCACGCAAAACCCCCATATCTACATATACACACTATGTAAAAATCATTATTGTATAGTCTGGGAGAACGCCGGCTTGAGGAGATATAGTTAAAAGGAAATTACAGAACTATTTTTACGATGCTACGTATAGGCGTTAATGGGATGGGGAGAATTGGCCGATTATTCGTGCGCGCGGCCTTCGAGAGCCCAGAATACGGTAAAAGCTTCGAAGTCGTCGCCTTTAACGAATTGGCCGACAACAAGACCACGGCCTTCCTCTTAAAATACGACTCGATTCACAGGAAATGGGGCCGGAAAATAGAGGCGGCGGGAAAGGGCATAGCCATCGAGGGACAAGAGCTGATGGGCTTCCAGGAACCCGACCCGGCGAAGATTCCATGGAGTAAGGCTGATGTTGATGTGGTGATAGAGTCGACCGGCAGGTTCACCGATCGAGCCGATGCGGCGAAACACCTAAGGGACGGCGTGAAAAAGGTCGTCATCTCTGCGCCTTCAAAAGACGCCGACGTAACCATAGTGCCGGGAGTCAATGATCACATGCTAGATGTCAAGAAACACGACGTCATCTCGGGCGCCTCCTGCACGACCAACTGCCTCGCCCCAATGGTTAAGGTCTTACTCGACAACTTCGGGATAAAGAAGGGCTTCATGACTACCGTTCACGCATATACGAATGATCAGAGGGTCCTAGACCTGGTGCATAGCGATCTGAGGAGGGCTAGGGCGGCATCACTCTCCATAATCCCGACGACAACCGGCGCCGCTAGGGCGCTCCACCTAGTGATCCCTGAGGTGAAAGGAAAGCTCCATGGAATAGCTCTAAGAGTACCGGTGGCGAATGGTTCAGTCACAGACCTGGTCTCGTTATTAGAGAGAGAAGTAACCGTCGAGGAGGTCAAGGAGTCCTTCAAAAAAGCGGCAGGGGGTAAACTGAGTAGGATAATGGAGTACACGGAGGACCCGATAGTGTCGGTGGACATAATCGGGAACCCGCACTCGGTAATAATCGATGGAGAGAGCATAATGACCCTCGGTGACCGCAACGACATAGTAAAAGTGCTCGGATGGTACGACAACGAGTGGGGATACTCGAATAGGCTCGTCGACATAGTCGCGATGATTAACCGCCAGCTCTGAGCCCTGCACTCTTTCATATTTCTCAAAGGAAGCTATATTAATTCGATTTTTTTGACAAAGTTTTTAAGCAATTTATCGAAGAGAAATACAAGAGTATGTCGAAGGTTGGGCGATCCATTAGCATACTTGACTCTCACTTCTTCTCGTCCGCTTACCGCGCCCTCTCTGAGGGAAGGGTAGTGGAGTTTAGGCCGATAATAAAATCGGAATCGGGGATAACCTATGACGTCTTCGGTATAGATGCCCCGGAAGAGAGGCTCCGATATTACTTAGATAGGGGATTCTTGGAGATCGTCGATGAAATTTCGCTGCCTATCTGCCCTGTCTGCGGCGAGGTTTGCCTGCATCCATTACTCCTATGCCCCGACTGCGGGTCGATGAGCATAGAAAAAAAGGAACTCATGGCGCATTATGACTGCGGGTACCTTGGTCCGGTTGATGGATTCGAAGTATTGGGGCCTGGGGTCTATAAGTGTCCGAAATGCGGGAAAACTATGCGTAGAATTGGGATAGATTATGGGAGGCCTGGATTCGGCTTTACTTGTATAAAATGTAACTCCATTTTCCAAGTCCCCCTAATTGAGGTCGAGTGCCGGCAAGGGCATAGAAATAAAATTCAAACATTGGAGATCAAGAAGTATCCAGTTTACCGGGCATCTCAGGAGGTTAAGAAATTCGCCGCGATATATCAGGTGATAAAAGAACTTGAAAAGAGGTTGAGTTCGATGGGCCTGGAATCTGAATCTTTTTCCAGATTAGAGGGCGCCAGCGGCGAAATGCATGTTGCGCCACTTTATGTCAAGTTTGAGCCCGCTGTCATCGTAGATGTGGTCACAGAAGACCTCTTCGATGAGAGATATCTACTCGGCGTGGCCTTGAAGGCCGTGGACATCCCAGATGTCATGATATTACTAGTATTGCCCGCGAGCTTGGAGTCGGGGCTCGAAAAGATCTTCAACCCAGAAAAAGTGAGGGTGATTAGGGTTAATGATCTCCGAGGCTCGATAAACCAAATACTTGACGAGATCCTAGCACTCGTAGGCATGAAGAGGCATGAGGGCTCGTAAAATCGTTGCGCTGTCGTCTATATTGGCGATCCTGATTCTATCCTATTTCTTCACGAGAGAGGCCTTAATATTCCTCGCCTATTTCCTCACCACGGCCTATCTTATCTGGGGAGTTTACCACTTGGCGATAATGATCGTCGGCGTGAAGCCTCCGTTAAATCCCGGGTCATCGCCGAAGAGTTTTCCAAAGATCTCGCTAATCATACCGGCTAGGAATGAGCCTATACTCTCGAGGACGATTGAGGTGTGTTTGAATCATGTCGAGTATCCCAATGAGGATAAGGAGGTGATAGTGGTCACCGAAGACCCCGCGGGTGAGAGAACGGCGATATGGTATTCCCAACTCTACCCCGGGCGGGTCATACCCGTGATAAGGAGGGAGTATTTTCCAACGAAGCCTAGCGCGCTGAATGACTCAATACTCCTCTGTAAAGGTGATATCATAGGGATAGTGGATGTCGAGGACATACCTGATGGAGATACGTTTCTAAAAATAGCCTCGGCGATAGAAGATCACGGGCTAGACTCCGTTCAGGCAATCCTCAGGATAAGTAATGAGGGGGATAATTGGATAACGAGGCTCTTCGCGATGGAGTACGCTGGGTGGTTCAGAGTATGGCTTAACGGTAGATCTAAGCTGGGGCTCTTCACACCGCTTGGTGGAACTGGAAATTACATGAGGCGCTCCCTGATAGCCGAGGTGGGCGGATGGGATCCGCTTAACCTGGCCGAGGACGCGGAGATAGCCATAAGGTTCTATCTCTCCGGAAGGAGGGTTACCCTGATCGACGCGAGGCACTGGGAGGAGGCGCCGGACACTTTTGAGGCGTGGCTCAAGCAGAGGACGAGGTGGTTCAGGGGGTGGATCCAGAGCCTCATAAAATATCTCAAGGTTTTGTTTAGGCCACAAGTAGTCAGGCGGCTGGGGCCCCTCAAGACCTTATCGATACTGTCCATGTTGATCGCGCCCATAATGGTCTTATTCAACTGGGTAGCTTATGGAATGACAGTGTACTGGCTCCTGGAGCACTTTGGCCTGGTAAAGACGGCGCTCACGGTCGACCTCTTCCCATGGTGGGCCATCCTACCCCTATTCTTCAACGTCGTATACTATTATGCCTGGATCGCGGGAGGGGTCCTGGAGAAGATGGGCTCCATCAAAGGGCTCATCAAGTATCTCCCACACATGATTTTCTACATGAACGTGATGATGCCCCTCGCGGCATTCAGGGCATTCTACCAGGAGATCTTCAAGGGCGTCTTCTGGGAGAAGACCAAGCACCTCGGAAAGGGCGTGAGGTGGGTCGTCCCCGAAAAACAGGTCTAAATCGGCCAGGCCCAACCGGATGCTAAATTTCTAAAATTACCTGGATGAGCATCCTGAGGGCGGCAGCGGCGATCAAAGCCCCGACCATCTTTCCGAGCATCCGCTCGCTAAGCCTCAAGCTGATCTTCGGCCCAATCCATCCGCCGAGCACCGCTCCGGCGCCCAGTGGCACCGCCACATCCCAGAGAATTATCCCATCGACCGCGTGTCTTATGACCGAGGAGAAAGATGAGGGGGCTATGCAGGCCATGGAGAGGGATACAGAACTATGGATCTCCAAATTCATCAGATAGATGAACGCAGGTACGGTGACGATTCCGCCGCCGAGACCCGTTAAGCCTGCGATCAGCCCCGCGGCGCCCCCGGAAGCGGCTCCGAGAATGTGCGGCCTCCGGCCAAGAGCAAAACCCCTGGATCTCCCGTTCCTTCCCGCGTCTCCCATTAAGAGCAATCTCAGGCTTCCGACCAGCAGGATCGTGCTGACGATGACTACTAGGAGTCTTTGGGGGATGACGGCGACGAGATATGCCCCCAAATAGGCCATTGGGGTCATCGAAGCGGCCACGCTGAAATAGAGCTTCGGTGAAAACCTGGCGTCGCGGAGATACGCGTAAATGCTGACGATGGAGTTGATGAAGACCATGAACTTCGAGGTCGCGATCGCGGATGGGGGCGGCAGGCCGAGATAGTATAGGGCGGGAACGGCCATGAATCCCCCTCCAGTCCCTGACAGCGAGCCGAGGAATGCGGCAACCATTCCCACCAGGAAATACACCACTAAATCAATCAAGACAATTGTCCCCCGAGCAGATGCCCCGTTTCCCCGGATGTTTGGGCAACGATTAAAATGAGCCGTGGGAGATTAAGTTTTCAGATTTTCCCCAGGGTCCATAGAACCGTGTTTAATGCTCTTGGAAGCGAAATAGACATATAAGGCGTCTTTGGACTCTAATATTGAGGTGTTTTCATGAGGTTTTACAAGACTCTGGATGATGTAAAAGTCCAGGGGAAGACCGTGATTGTTAGGGTCGATATCAATTCGCCGATAGATCCGAAGACGGGGAGAATTCAGGACAACGAGAGGATTCAAGCTCACGCGACAACCCTCCGCGAGCTATCCGATAATGGTGCAAAGGTCGTGGTCTTGGCCCATCAGGGGAGGAAGGGCGACCCCGACTTCCTTCCACTCGCACAACACGCGGAGCTCTTATCGAAACATGTTGGTAAACCGGTGAAATACGTCCCCGACTTGCTGGGAGAGGAGGCTGAAAAGGCCGTAAGGAGCCTGAAGAACGGGGAGATCCTCCTACTGGAAAACGTGAGAATCCTAGATGAGGAAAGCGTGGAGGCGAGCCCCGAGGAGCATGCGAAGGGAGCCTTGGTCTCGAAGCTCTCGAAGCTCGCCGACTTCTTCGTCCTCGACGCGTTCTCCGCCGCCCATCGTTCACACGCCTCCATAGTGGGATTTGCCGCCGTCCTCCCGGTGGTCGCCGGGAGGGTCATGGAGAAGGAGCTCGAGGCCCTGAGCGAGCTTTTGGAGAAGCGGGACAAGATAATACTCTTCATGGGTGGAAATAAGCCGAAGGACTGCATCTCCGTCATAGACATGATATTGAAGAGGGGCAGGCCGGAGATCAAGCTCCTCCTCACGGCCGGAATCCTGGGCCAGCTCTTCCTGATGGCCGAGGGGAGAGATCTGGGCGCACCAAGCCTAGAATACATCAAGAAGGAGAAGTTCGATGAGCTCGTTGGGAAGGTGAAGGAACTGAGCCAGAAGCTTGGGGAAAAATTGTGCAAGCCCATCGATGTGGCGTGCGACGTCGGCGGAAAGAGGGTTGAGGTGAAGGTTGGGGATCTACCGGCCCCCGGCCCAATAATGGATATTGGAAGTGAGACTGTGGCGCTCTATAGGAAGCTAATAACGTCGGCGACCCCGGAGGACGCGATAATAGTCAAGGGCCCGGCAGGCGCATATGAACGCGAGGAATTCAGGAAGGGGACGCGCGAGGTCTTTAAGGCCCTCGCAGAATCCAGGGCCTTCACCCTGATCGGCGGAGGGGACTCATCCACAGCAATAATCCTCGCCGGCCTCAAGCTAGAAGACTTCTCCTACGTCAGCATAGCCGGAGGCGCACTAATCCACTACCTCTCAGGAAAACCGATGCCCGGAGTGGAGATCCTAAAACGTTGATGAAATATCCACCAAATTTTTCCAAAAAGCGCTCCATGGAATTTAATATAGTCGGC
>JANXDQ010000029.1:0-2242 GCA_025059415.1 Aigarchaeota archaeon | reverse complement strand
ATCTGGTATTTCGCTTATGGCTGGTCGATGGACAAGTCTCTCATGAGGCGCTGTATAAGGAATTGGATGGATTCGCGTAGGGCCGGGTTGAGTGGGTTTAGACTAGTCTTCGACGTGTACTCAGCTAGTTGGAAGGGCGGTGTGGCGAATCTGGAGGAAGATGAATCATCGAAGGTTTACGGTGTTGCTTACAAGATAAGCCTCGAGCAACTGAAGGAGTTGGACAGGTTTGAAGGCGTCCCGCAAAGGGCCATGCGTCGAAGCATCGAAATAGAAGTTGAGGGAATTGGGAAGGTTAAGGCTGTAACTCACGTGGCCATAAACCCTAGGAAGGGGCCGGTATACCCCTCAAAGGAATATCTCAGCGCGATGCTCAGGGGAGTTAAGCAACACGACCTTGGTGAGGAGGCGTTGAGGATCATCCGCGGAGCCGTTGGATCCGCAATCCCTTAATTCTAGTTAGAAATATTCTTGCCGATAAGGATGTGGTAACGGAGGATTTCTTCCACCTGCTCTTCAAGCTCCTCCTAGCTCACGGCTATCTAGGAGCATTTCTAATCTCGGTCTTGGGGAGCCTGATACCCTTCATCCCAGTGCCATACCTCATACCAATAGTCCTCATGGCCAGGAAGCTGGACCCGTTCCTCTTAGGCATAAGCACTGGTGCAGGTGGCGCCGTCGGAAAACTCACCTCATATGCTCTAGGAAGATTTGGAAGGAGGTTTCTAGGCAGGGAAAGGCGTAGGAGGATGGACGTCCTCGGAAAGGCAATTGGCAAATATGGCGCAATCGCCGTCTTCCTCTTCGCGTTAACACCCCTTCCCGATGACGTAATCTACATCCCCATGGGGTTAACTGGACTAAGTGTAGTGAGGTTTATGATCGCAAATATGTTAGGAAAGATTGTCCTGTCTTGGGTAGTCGCCTATGCGGGTAGACTGTACTTCGACATCGCGGGGATCTTTCTAGGGGAGGAAGGCGGCCTCATATCGACGGCGATCGCGTTAACTGCCATGATCGTGATCACTATAGTCCTGTTAAAGGTGGATTGGGAGAAGGTGGTGGAAGAGGCGAGAACCGGAGGAATATCGGCGGGAATTAAAGCCGTGTTCAGAACAATAATTAATGGCCGAAAATTATTTAAGTAAATGGGATCTGAATAATCCGACTTGGCGAGGCCATATAAATGGGTTGGCGGAATCGGCTACATCCTCTCATTCATACCTTACGTAAACATCATTTCCTCAATCGTGATCGCGGTATCCTGGATCCTTTTAGGCCGAGATACTAGGGAAAAGATCTTCACCGCTACTGGGATACTGATGATCATCACCTTCGCTTCGGGAATCGGCATCTTGATCTCGATCTTCATGATGTTGCCGACGTTAATCTCGGGTTCGATGTTCGGAGAACCCCCCCATGGACTCTTCAGGAATCTAGGCCAGTTAATGACCCTCATGACTATGCTCTTGATCCTGGCCATAATAGCGATCGTCACAATAATTCTGGAGATAGTTTCACATTTTCGAGCTGGAAAGATATTCGGCAACACTTGGTTTAAACTCGCCGGATGGTTTAGGATAATCACGATAATAACCGCGCTTATCTCCATCCCCTTGATCATAATCTACGCTGCTGCCAATTTAGCGGCTCTAGCAACCACGATCCTCGGGCCAGCCGCCCTCACGTCCCTCCTCTCACTTCTGTGGCCTATAATAGTGATAGCGATCTTGGGTCTATTATCGACAATATTCTCGATCGTGGCCTTCTTCACGATACCTGAAAACGAGACACCTGTCCAAGCCCAATAGACTCCGACTTAGAGATTTTTCTGGGAAAGGTTATAGCCCCGGCTAGCGAGGTATTTTGAAGGTGCTAGAAATTGGAGGGCTGGGGAGGAATATCATCATCCGAGATGGCGGCAATTGATGAAAACGCTGAGTGGCTGGGAGTTCCGAGAGCCCTGCTAATGGAAAATGCCGGAGCATGGGTCGCGAGAATAGCCTATCAGTGGTTAGGGGGCTTGGCGAGGCGGAAAGTGGTCGTTTTCTGCGGCACCGGAAATAATGGTGGAGATGGTTTTGTGGCGGCGAGACACGCGGCGGGACTAGGAGCATACGTCACAGCGGTCTTGGTCGGCGACCCCAACAAGATAAGGACTCCGGAGGCCAAAATGAACTTCGAGATAACTCAATCAATGAAAGAATCAGTGAAGGTTTACATATTAAAGGAGGTGGGAGAG
>JANXDQ010000028.1 GCA_025059415.1 Aigarchaeota archaeon | reverse complement strand
TGGGTGGACTCAGGCTTGATCCGGTGATCGAGGAATTCGCGGATAAAGGTTGGAAGACGTTCATGCCGATAATTAGAGGAAGACCGCTACTAGATTACACGATATATTTCCTATGGGAAGCTGGTTTCAGGGAGATCTGTCTAGTGATAGGGCCGGAGCACGAGGTGGTGAAGATGCGTTATACTGAGTTAAGCAGGAAGCTTGGCGATCTCTCGATCACTTTCGCCATCCAAGAAAGGCCCCTGGGAACGGCGAATGCGGTTTACTCGGCGAGGGATTTCGTGGGAAATGACTCATTCTTGATGCTGAATGGAGACAACCTGTATCCAAGAGAGGCCATGAAAATTTTAAGGGATCAGAGGGAGGAGATGTGTTATGTCGCGGGATTCGAGAAGGAGGCGCTGATAAGGGAAAGCAACTTCGACGCGGAGAGGATCAAGTCGTTCGCGGTGATGGAGATCGATGATCAATGGAACCTGGTTAGGATCATTGAGAAGCCCGATGACCCCGAGAAATATAGGACTAAATGGGGATTATTCGTAAACGTGAACCTTTGGAGGTTTACGCCGGACATCTTCTGGGCATGTGAACGCATAAAACCACACCCCATAAGGGGGGAATACGAGATAACTGCGGCGGCCCAGTTACTGATAGATGAGGGGGTGATCCCGATCAGGGTTATACCCGTTAAGGGTGGAGTACTTGACCTAACATATCGTAGCGACATCCCCGCGATAATGGATAAACTCGGAAAACTTCAACTCCCAATCTGACCCGAACCTGACCGCGCTCTCGTCATGGAATCGCAAGGATAAATATCCCTTATGGCCGGTTTCTGTACGGATGAGGGTCGCGATTTTTGAGGACCAATTCGTTGACAACTTGAAGCCATTCACGTTGATAAGACCTTCTTTCGCCCTTAGATGCGGGCCGAGCCTCCTTTATGAGAAGGTTTTGAAGGCGTTCCCTAATGAGCAGATATACATCTTTATGAGGAGACATCTCTGTGAGGCCTTCATCTCCAGGATGCAGCACGCTGAGAGGATTAATGGAATTAATAACCTAAGTGCGCTTAGGGGTGACGGTGTCCTATTGCTGAATGGCCGCTGGATCGTGGATAGAGGGATGATTCCAGAGGGGGATGAAGTGGTCGCGGTGCATGAGGGCGCCGTAGTTTACGCCTACTTGAGGAAGACGAGCATCGAGAAGGCCCTTGAAGTCTCAGACTCGGTTGAAAAGCTCTTAGAATGGGCGAGAAAAGAAATTGGGGAAAAGCGAATCGAGGTCAAGGGCCTAATCAATTACCCCTGGGATCTCGTCGAGCACAATCGAGATGAGATTAGGCGGGAATTTAATGCATTCGAGGAGCTGAATGGCGTGTCTCCGAGAGAGTTTCGGGGACTCGAGATAATGGGAGATGAGGATTGGGTCTTCATCTCGAGGGGGGCCAGGATTTATCCAAATGTGGTCTTCGACACGAGCGATGGGCCGATCATAATAGATGAGGGGGCCATAATCTTCCCGTTCACCGTTATCTTCGGCCCGAGCTACGTCGGGAGAGATAGCTGGGTCGTCGGTGGAAAGATTAGGGAGGGGACGGCGATCGGGCCGGTCTGTAGGGTTGGCGGGGAAGTCGAGGAGAGCATAATCCACGGATACGGCAACAAGTATCACGAAGGCTTCCTTGGCCACAGCTATGTGGGTGAATGGGTTAACCTTGGCGCATTGACCACCGTCAGCGACCTAAAAAACGACTACAGCAACGTGGAGGTATATGTTAATGGAAAACTCATCGACACGGGAAGGATTAAGGTTGGATCCTTCATAGGCGACCACACGAAGACCGGGATCGGGACACTTCTCACAACCGGCTCGAACATAGGCATCATGTGCAACTTGGTTTCAGATGGCAGGCCGCCCCCAAAATACATGCCGTCATTTACTTGGTATATTCAGGGTAAGATGACGAGGGGGCCGGGATTAAAGAAGATGCTGGAGACCGCGAGGATAGCCATGTCGCGTAGGAATGTTCAGATGACAAAGGCCGAGGAGGAGCTCTTCCAGAGGATATACGAGGAGACGAGGGAGGAGAGGGATAAGATTATTGAACTCTATGGGAGGCGCGGGAGGTAAACGACATGGAAAGCATCGAGGAGAGGATTAAGAGGGTAATAGCTAATCAATTCGGCTTGAGGCTCGATGAAGTGAGGGATGATGTGCGTTTCGCGGAAGACCTCATGGTGGAGTCAATCGAAGTAATAGAGCTCATATCCGCCCTCGAGGACGAGCTCGGGATGGAGATGCCCGGGGACATGATCCATCGAAATAGGACCGTCGGCGAACTCATAGAATACTTGAAGAAGAGGCTTGCAACTTCATCTTGAAAACATGTCCGCGATGAAGTTCCTCATCGGGGTGGACATACAGGACCTTAGAAAGTTCCGCCGAATCATCAATAGAGGTGGAGATAAGTTTCTAGGAAAAGTGTTCACGGAGCGGGAGATCGGCTACTGTTATAGGTTTAGGGATCCGGTGCCGCATCTGGCGGCGAGGTTCTCCGCCAAGGAGGCCTTCATCAAGGCCTTGAAGCCCATATTGGTCGGGAGGAGCTTCGATTGGAATGAGGTGGAGGTCGTTTCGAGTAGTGGAAAACCCATCTTCAACTTCTCCGAGCGCTTAAAGAACATCTTCAAGGAGCTCGGCGTTAGGGAGGTGGAGCTCAGTCTTTCCCACAGCGGGAATTATGCTGTTGCCGTCGTATTCATCCTCAGAAATGCCGAGCCGGGCGGGCCCTAAATTTGATGCCCATGGCCGCCCGAGGGCTTACATTTAACACGTTGACGAGGGAGTTTACTGGTTCTGCTCGTGACCTCCGAAAATAAAGTGGAGATGCTCGGTTTTAGATGCCCCTGACGGACTTTATGAGGGTCAAACCCGAAGGGGGGAGCCGCGTCTTAATTCACATTTGAGGGAGAGAAGTTGATATAACCCGCCTCAGACCATTCACATCCAATGGACAAGGTGATTAAGACCGGCGTCTCATTTCCCAAGAAGCTCCTAGAGAAATTCGATAACGTAATAGTGGAGATGGGATTCGCCTCGCGCTCGCAGGCTATCCAGGAGGCCATTAGGTGCTTCATCTCGCTCAACTCGTGGAGGCTCCTGGAAGAGGATGTCGCCGGCGCGATCCTGGTCCACTATTCCCATGAAGGACATGAATTGGAGGAGAATTTGACCGACGTCCAACATCACTTCATGGACATAATCCCCTCCACGCTCCACTTACACCTCTCAAAGGAAGACTGTCTCTTGATAATTGCCGTGAGGGGGAGGGCTTCTAGGGTCGAGGAGCTCCTGAGGAGGCTGAGGTCCGTGGGGAAACTGAAACAGGTAACGCATTTGATTATGCCGACCTATTGATCGATGCCTCAGCCACTTATATCATCATGTTGTTGAGGATGCTGGTTATGATCGACGGGTAGATTCCCAGGATTATTGTGAGCAGTGCTAGGATGATCATGGGGACGGTCATCAACATAGGCTCCTTGGCGATTTTACTCGACCCCTCTAGAGACCCTCCATATAGTATTCTCTTGATCGTCCAGAGCCCGTATCCGGCCGTCAGGATAGCCATAATTATGGCTAATAAGGTTATGATCAGCCTCACTAAGTCCATTGGGCTCAAGAGAGCTGTGTAAATGGATCCGGCGAATATTAGGAGCTCGCTCCAGAATCCTAGGAGCGGTGGGACGCCTGCGAGGCTCAAGAACCCTATCACGAAGGACACGCTGAGATAGGGCATTTTCCCCGCGAGCCCCCTCAATTCTTCTATGCTCCTGGTTTTGAAGAGTTTCATGAATATGCCGGAGGCCATGAAGAGTATGGCCTTGGCGAGCCCGTGGCTCACGTAGAGGAGGACGGCTCCGATTACTCCGAGATGGGATATGGCCGAGATCCCGAAGAGCATGTAGCCCATCTGGCTTATGCTCGAGTAGGCCAGTAGCCTTTTAAGATCCCGCTGAGCTAGGGCCATGAAGCCGCCATATCCCATGGTTATCAAGGAGAGGGCCGAGAGTGAAGTCATGGCCACCCAGTTCTCAAGGAGCCCCGGGAAGACCGTGTAGAGGATCCTTATCGAGGCGTATCCGCCTATCCCGATCATGGCTGGTGATAGCAGGGCGCTTATCGGGGTGGGAGCCTCAGCGTGGGCGTCGGGGAGCCAGGTGTGGAGTGGGAAAACCGCCATCTTCACAAAGAGCCCTAGTAGCATGGCGGACGCTATGGGCGCTATTATCCCGCCATCAACTCCGGCCAGTAGACTTGACAACTCGTCCATCCTAAAGGTTCCGGCCATCGAGTAAGTTGCCGCTATCCCCGCCAGCATGGAGAGGGCTCCCGCCTCCGTGAAGATGAAGTATTTGAGGGCGATCCTCTCCTTCGGCCCCGTACCCCAGATAGCTATGAGGACCCATGAAGGAATCAGCATGAGCTCGAAGAAGATGAAGAAGACGAGTAGGTCGGCGGCGAGAACCGCTCCCACCATCCCGGCGGCGTAGAGCATGTAGAGGCAGAAGTAGAGTCCGAGGCCGTGCTCCCCCCTCATGTATCCCACCGAATATATGCAGACGAGGAAGGAGAGGAGGGCTATCGTCAGGGCTATTGGGGCGCTTATGCCATCCATCATTAGGGTGAAGTCTCCCCCAATTAATGGAGCCCACCTATATGATGCCACGAGCATGCCTTTCCCATGGTAGACTTCCATCGCCGAGGCCGATAAGGTGACCAGCACATAGATTAGGGGTATCGAGGCGACCCAGCCCACGTTTTCCCCAAGTCTCCTCCCCAGGGCGAGGATTACCGGCGCCGATATTATCGGAATCATTACCGATTGGAGAAGTAGGTGGTTCGCGTCGATCATCGCTACGCGCCTCCTAAAAGTAGGGCTATCAATATCAGGGCCCCTATCATTATCCCGATAACATAGTGTCCTAGGACTCCCGTGTGAATCCGCCTCACGATATCTGAGGTCTTGCGCGCCGTGTAGGAGATAGCGTAGTTCAGCCTGTCGAGCAGACCTTGCTCGAATCCCCTGAACACAGTTTCGGCGAGTCTGAGCGAGGGCTTGACGAAGGCCATGTAGTAGACCGCGTTGAGGTAGTATCTTCTCAGGATGAACCTCCTTAGGGCCTCGAGGGACCTATGCTTGGATATGATCTCCTCGGCTTTCCATGTTCGCTTGACGTAGATGAGGTAGGCCGGAATGGTTCCAAGAACTACGGCCGCCACCGAGAATAGGGGGACTAATTGATTCCAGCCACCCGCACCGTGGGAAGCTCCGTGGATGGTGATGTAGCCCGCGAATACTTCCTCTAATCCATGTTCTAAGAATGGGGCCGCAAAGCCTATGATCAAGCTCCCAGCCGCAAGGGCGGTGTATGGAGCCCACATGATCCTTGGAGCTTCATGGACTCTGGAGCCGCGTTGCTCAGATGCCCCGAAGAATACGAGGCCAATCATCCTCATGCTGTAGAAGGCTGTTAGGATCGCCGTCGCCAAGCCTATGCCGAATACCACGTATTCTCCGGCCGAGAGCGTTGCCGTGAGGACTAGGTCCTTGCTCCAGAAGCCGCCGAATGGGGGGAGGCCCATCAGGGCTAGAGTCGCCAGGAGCATGCCGCAGAAGGTTATGGGCATGTATTTTCTCAGCCCACCCATGTCCCTCAAAAATCTGGATCCACAGGCGTGGATCACGGATCCGGATGCGAGGAAGAGGGCGGCCTTGAAGACTGCGTGGTTCATGAGGTGGAATATGGATCCGACGTAGCCGGCGATGAGTCCCATGGCCACCCCGCCAGCCCCGAGGGACATCATCATGTAGCCTATTTGGCTGACCGTGGAATATGCGAGGACCTTCTTGAGCTCAGTCGAGGCCATGGCCTGAGTCGCCGCGATGAAGGCCGTGACGGCACCTATCCACATGGTCGCGTAGAAGAAGTTCATGGCCTCGGGGACCGCCGAACTCCACTCCAGGGCTATCGGGAAGAGCCTCGCGACCAAGTAGACTCCGGCCTTAACCATGGTGGCGGCGTGGATTAGGGCGCTGACCGATGCTGGGCCCGCCATCGCGTCTGGAAGCCACTCCATCAGGGGAAGTTGGGCCGATTTCCCGACGGCGCCCCCGAGGATTAGTATGAGGGCCGCGGGGAGGAGTGGTTGGAGATTCGCGGGAACGATCTTCCCTGCCTCCGCCAGCTCCACGAAGTCCAGCGTCCCCGTTGAGACCGCGACCATCAATATCCCGGCCATCATGAAGAGGTCTCCGAGCCTGGTTACCATGAATGCCTTCATCCCGCAGTGTGATGGTGGGTAGGCCTCCGGCGGCTCTCCGACCCAGTAATGTAGCCACCCCTCCCTAGAATCCTGATACCAGTATCCGATCAACGCGTAACTACATATCCCCACGCCTTCCCAGCCTATCAGCATCAGGATCAGGTTATCGGAGAGGACGAGGAGGAGCATGTTGGCGATGAAGAAGTTCATGAAGAACCAGTACCTCGTCAGTCCCGGGTCGCCGTGCATATAGCTCAAGGAATAGAGCATTATCAGGAAGCTAACCACCGAGACCACGTTAACCATAACCACGCTGAGCGGGTCTAGGAGCATTCCGGCCCCGACTTCCCCTATGATCGGCGCCCCGGGTATGATGAGCCATGAGACCCGGCTTCGGATAGGCCACTCCACTTCCATCATCAGCGACGGGATGAGTTGGAGGGTCATCAGCATCGCGAGAAGCGAGAACGCGACCGCCCCATAATCCCTGGCCTTAGGCCCGATCCTTGATAAGAGGGGTGTTAGAAGTGCCCCGACTAGGGGTATTGTCCAACTCAGCCACGCAATGGTCGTGAAGTACTCGAGGCTCATCCGAGGAGCACCCCCAGGGCGGACTGGATGAAGTCGATCACGGGGTTGAGCATAATCGTGATCAAGATGGATGTGGCTGCGAGCGCGATAAGTGGGGCGAGCATGGAGGCTGGAGCCTCATTAATCTCTGATGAATATCCCCCAGCCCCCCTCTTGAAGACTATTCTCTGTAAGAACCATAGGTAGTATCCGGCCGCGAGGATGCTGTTGAGGATAAAGACCGCCGTAACCGCGATCAGGGAGATGTCGGATAAGATCCCGAGGCCGGCAGAGGCTATGAAGAGTTTGCTCCAGAAGCCGCTGAGTGGCGGGATCCCCGCAAGGTTCAATAAGCCTATCCCGAGAGAGGTGGTTGTGGCCGGCATCTTGAGCCCGATGCCCCCCAGGCTGCTTATCTCCCTCGTCCCAGCCCTGACTATGTAGCATCCAGCGGAGAGGAATGAGAGTCCCTTGCCGAGGGCGTGGTTTAGGATGTGTAGGAGGGATCCTGCGAGGGCGAGCGCGACTATCCTGAACTCCCCGGAATAATTCGCCGCGACGTGGGCCGCTATCCCCATCCCAGTTATGATGTAACCTATGTTAGCTATGCTGGAGTAGGCAAGGAACCTCTTGATATCCGACTGCATGATCGCGGTGATGTTGGCGAAGGTCATGGTCAGCGCTCCCAGCCCCATGATTATCCAGCCGAATCCATAGACCTGCGGTGTGAAGACCTTGAAGAGGCTCCAGAGCATCGCGTAGACTCCGGTCTTTATGACGACCCCGGATAGGACCGCGCTTATCGGTGTCGGGGCGGCGGGGTGCGCATCCGGAAGCCATGAATGGAATGGGACTATGGCGGCGGTTACCCCGAATCCGATCATTATTAGGGCGAGAGATAGGTGTGCGGCGGGGCTTCTCCCGGAGGCGAGCGCGGCTTTGAGAACGTCGAACCCGAGGGACCCCGTCAGCCCATAGAGGAGAGCTATTCCGAGGAGGGCCATGAGAGATCCGATCGAGCTCATGAGCAGGTACTTGAAGCCCGCCTCCACAGCCTCCCAAGACCATTTCCTAAAGGACACGAGCGAGTAGGAGGATATCGCCATGAGTTCCCAGAAGACATAGAGTGTGAAGAAGTCGTTGGCGAGCGTCACCCCGATCATCCCCGCGACCAATGTCAGCAACAAGAGGTAGTACCTGTCGAGCCCCGTCTCCCTCTCCAATTCCATGTATCTTATCGAGTAGATCGAGGCCGCTAACCCTATTCCGCAGAAGATCATAGAAAGATAGAGGCTTAGGGGATCCAGCTTGAGCGAGGCAGTTAAAGGCGACTCCGACCCAAAGACCCTATACGTAGTCACCTGCGGCGGCTTGGAGGCCTCGACCCAGAGTAAGATCAACGTGGAGAAGAGGGCCATGCTCGCAAAGATCCCGCCTCCCTCCCTGATCCCCACCTTCCTAGAAAGAGAATCCACCACGATCATCGCCGCGGCGGCGCCCAAGAGAATAAAGACCTGTATCACGGCTACCACCTCAACCTCCTAAGCTTTCTTACATCGAATGTGCCATAGTGGCGGTAGATGTTGATGGCGAGCGAGAGGGCGAGGGCTGCTATCGCGGCACCAATCGCCATCGAGATCGCGACCATGCTCTGTGCCAATGCATCCACGTGACTCACCCCATCGATTATCCTCAGGCCCGTGGTCGCTATCGCGAGGTTTACCCCGAGTGTTAGGAGCTCTAAGCCTATCACGATCTTCACGATATGTCTCTTAGACATCACCGCGTATATCCCGATAATTATCAGGATGAGCGATGCCGTGAAATACAGTTCATGCGGGCCCATCACTCCCCGTAACCTCCCGAGGCGCGCTCCTCCCTCCTAAATTGCGCGGATATCGCGGCCGCCGTGGCCAAGATTATGAACGCCTGGACTAGGAGGTCGAGGCCCCGATTAGACCAGATGAATTGAGGGTTCTCCTCGATGTTGGTGAGCGGGAGACTCGTTACGTTTAGGCCGCCGATGATCTTCGGAGAATAATAAAAGAGAATCCCGGCGAGAATTATTGACATTATGATCGCGGCGACTCTGGTGGCGTCCAATTCACTCACCCCTCTCCTCACCTGCGTGCAAGGTCGCTAAGAAGAGTACTGTCACCGCGCCGGCGTAAATCAGTAGCTGGAAGGCGGCGAGGTAGACGGCGCCCATGAGGTAGAATATTGTGGAGAGGGCTATGCTCACCCCCGTGAATGCGAGGATCGCCTTGAGCAAGTCCCTCAACTCCACCGCTAGAATTGAGAGAACCGTGAGGAGCGCGACCAACACCAATTCCACGACCATCACCTCACCTCCAGCTCCTCCTTCCTGAGCGCGACATTCTCAAAGACTTTCCCCAGAGTAATCGCCTTCGTGGGACACACCTCCGCGCACTGCCCACAGTAGATGCATCGGTAGATCAAGAAGATGGGCCTCTTCCCCCTCTCATCCTCAATGATCTCTATCGCTTTCGCCGGGCAGACCCTAAAACACATCTGGCAGCCGATGCACTTCGGCCGATCAAACTCGATTTTACCCCTGAATCCATCTGGGAGATGTATTTTCTCGACCTCGCGGTATGGGTAAAGGACTGTGGCCCTTTTCTTGATTAAGTTTCTCAAGGCTTCGGCAAAAATATATCCAGGCGCCTTCATGCTTAGGCGACCACCCCCGTGATTATCACGAGTAAGATCGCGAGGGGCATGAGGTATCTCCATGAGAAGGATAATACTTGATCAATTCTCAGCCTCGCGAAAATGGCCCTGAAGATCGTGAATATCACCAGGACGACCACTGACTTCGCGATGAAGTAGATTGTGTGGAGGAAAGGCTCAAGTCCCTGGATTAGTGGGCCGCTCGGGCCGCCGAGGAATACGGTCGCGCCCAGCCCCGATAACAGGAATAGTTCCAAGTCCCTCGAAAGCCTAAATAGCGCGAGCCTTCGCCCACCATACTCAACCGACCATCCCGCGACAATCTCCTGCTCCGCCTCCGGTATATCGAATGGAGTGCGCTCCATCTCGGCCTGCGCGGTTACGATGAAGATCGCGAAGCCTATGATCTGTGGGCCCGCAATAATCCAGCTTCCATACGACGTCTGGGCCTCGACTATCCCCCTGAGACTCAAGGATCTAGCTGAGATCGCTCCGCATAGGAGCGCGAGCGTTAAAGGTATCTCGTATCCGACTAACTGCAACGCGGCCCTTGTGGCGCCAATCGAGGCGAGTCTATTGTTTGATCCCTCACCCGCCAAGTAGATGATCACGGTAAAGAGGGACATTAACGCGATCAAGATTATCAGGTCTCCGTTGATGGATATTATTCCACTTGGACCTGCAATTGGGAGGAACATGCACCCGAATAGGATTAGGGTTGGCGCGATAATCGGAGTAAAGGTGAAGAGGAATTTGTCGGCGGCAGCCGGAACTATGTCCTCCTTTGAGAGGAGCTTGATGAGGTCCGCAATGGGCTGGAATATCCCGAAGGGGCCGGCGAGGTGTGGGCCGACCCTGTTCTGGAGCCTTGCATACAACTTCCTATCTACCCACTCGTAGAACAGCGACATCGCTAGAATGAATAGCGCCCCCGGGAAGATCAGGACCTCGAGGATCTTCCAGATCACATCCTCACCCCCCGCTCGCGTGCATATCTCTCAAGCTCCGTGAGCGTCGTTATCCTCCGTGTCTTCTTTCCCTCGTCAGTGATTATCACCCTCGCTGTACAGCATATGCATGGATCTATCCCTCCGAGGATCGCTGGAACATCGGCGATGTATACCTCGTAGTCGCCCCTACTCTTGAGCATGGCCGCGACTGAGGCGAGGTTTGCGAGCGTTGGAGTCCTAACTCTATATCTGAATGGATTCGTTCCGCCGTCGGATATCGAGTAGTGGATGAGTTCCCCCCTCGGAGCCTCGACTCTACTAAGAGACTCGCCTACAGGCGCCTTAAAGAATGGAGGCATCTTTAGCCTGTATTCCCCGGATGGGAGGTGGTCGAGGGCATAGGCGATCATGTCGAGGGATTCGAATACCTCGCCAATCCTAACCATCACCCTCCCATAGCAATCACAGGTATCATAGGTGATGACGTTGAATGGTATCTCTTCATGGCCGCTGTATGGGTCATCCAACCTCACATCGTGTTTGACCCCGGAGGCTCTGAGGTGTGGTCCAACCGTCCCGAGTCTAATGGCGTCCTCAGGCTTTAATAGTCCTACACCTTGAAGCCTTCCTAACAGACTTGGCTCAGAGCGTATTGCCGCCTCATAGTACTTCATCCTCTCCCTTAGATGTTCTATCATCCTTCTGAGCTTAGAGTCTATTTCCGGCGTGATGTCCCGTCTGACGCCGCCGATCACGTTGTAGGATGTGGTCACCCTGTTTCCAGTCATGAGCTCAAGCATGTCCATGACGCGTTCCCGATCCCTCCAGAAGTACATGAAGAGGGTCTCGAATCCGAGCGTGTGGAAATAGTGTCCAAGCCAGAGTAGGTGGCTGTGGACTCTGCTGAGCTCCTCGACGATCACCCTGAGATACTTCGCCCTCGGCGGAGCCTCCTTGCCCAGAAGTTGCTCGATATTTAGGCAATAACAGAGAGAGTGGGCGCAATTACATATCCCACAGATCCTCTCTGCGAGAAACAGGCCCTGGGGGTAGCTTCTCAATTCGAGGGCCTTCTCGATCCCTCGATGGATATAGCTGACATCTATGTCAACATCAACTATCAATTCGCCTTCAACCTTTAGCTTCAACATCAGCGGCTCAACATGTATCGGGTGCTGTGGACCTATTGGGATCTCAAAGCTCAATCCTTCCCACCTCTCCTCAAGGGCTTTGGGTGTTCAGGGACATACTCCTTCCTAAGTGGGTATACGCCCTCGGGCCAGTCCTCTGGAAGGAATGTCCTCCCGGGATTTGGATGATTCTTGAAGATTATTCCCAGCAACTCGTGAACTTCCCGTTCGTAGAGATCTGCCGCTGGGAGGATGTCTGTTAGAGAATCTATTTCGGGGTTGTTCTTTGGAATCAATGTCTTAATCAGGATGCATGTGGAGTATCCGAGGTTGGCAATTACTTCAAGTGAATCGCCGCGGTCTATGCCGCTTACGCAGCTCAGGAAACTTGCTCCGAGGTCGTTTGCCACGTAGCCCACAACTTCCTTATAGATTTCCGGTTGAACCCTGATAGATACCCTGCGTGTGCCCGGAGTATATGCCTCCAACACTTTATCGCCGAATTTCTCTCTGATCTTCGCGATGACGTCCCCCTCATTCACCTAGATATCCCCCCTCTCTATCCTCTCAACCAAGACGCTTAACGCCTTTAGAACCGCCTCGGGCTTGACTGGGCAACCGGACACATATGCGTGCACCGGGATCACCGAATCCAGTCCGGGATAAGTATTATAGCATCCCCAATACACCCCCCCACTCGTCGTACAGGTCCCAACCGAGACGACGTATTTCGGCTCCGGCATCTGCTCATAGATCCTGATTATCCTATCCCTCGCCTGTCTCGTAACCGGCCCCGTGACGAGTAATATGTCCGCGTGCCTCGGACTTCCCTTCAATAAGGCCCCAAATCTCTCGACATCATAACGTGGAGTCAGGCAGGCCGTGATCTCGAGATCGCAGGCATTACATGCGCCCGTATCAAATAGCAATATCCACGGACTCTTTGCCCTGCACTTTCTAATTAGCCTCGAGATTAGGCCCATTCCCTAGCTCATCTCCTAACCAATAGGTAGATTGATAGCCAGAGGGCTAGGCAATAAACCAAAAGTAGCATGAGTAACTCCTGCTTGTAAACTGGGGGAATATTAATCGTGAATGCCAGTAAGAGCGCGACGACGTCAAATACCATGAACAGCGCGGCAATATTGAAGAAGAAGACCTTAATGGGGCCCCGTGCAGGCGGCAAACTCTCGCCGCAAGAATACGACTCAAGTTTCTTCCGACTTTGTGGGGTTTTCGGAGCAAAACTCCTGCCGAAGAGATATATTGAAATAGCGGTTAAAGCGGCAACCGTCAGAGCAATTATCACTTCCATGAGAGCTCAAGACTACCGACACGAGGCGCGAATTTAAGGATAATTTCCTCACATAAAGAGTAAATACTACATAATCGGCACACGGATGCCTATTGCCCACATACCTCCCTCAAAAACTCTACGATGATTTTGCCTGCATCTTTGACTGGATCACTCATTTCCTCGCCGAATCCCAGCTTCACTGCCTGAATTCCTACGACGTATGATGGAGCCTTGATCCC
>JANXDQ010000027.1:2609-13638 GCA_025059415.1 Aigarchaeota archaeon | reverse complement strand
CGCTCGCCGTCATGGCCAGGTACAACCCATTCTTCGAGAAGGCCGGGATGAAGAGGATAGAGTATGAGTCGAAGGCGTGGAGAGATATCGGGAAACTCTTGGTCGAATTGGAGTCCATGGGAATACAGCCGGACCTGATCCACTCGAGGAGATATCTGAGGAGGGCTCTCGGAGGACTATCCCGACGCGAATTCGATAAGTTGGCGGCGCTCATAAAACGGACATACCCATTTAAGTGGAAGAAGAATACGCCGTCTAGAAAGTCTGGTGAGGTTGATGTCGAAGAGCTGATCGATGCCTTGACCAGGATTAGGGCGAAGCCCGAGTACTTTATCTGGAGAAATCCCAACATTTCATCTCCGATAAGCCTTGAGCAGGGAAGATGAAAGAGAATAATTCTATGGAAATGCCGTGGAGGGGTGATTTGGGCCAAAGTGGATTTCATTTTCAGCCATCTCTCTCAAGCTAATATCATATCGCTGAGGTGAATGGATGGATGAGTGATGGGCCGGGATACGTGACGATAAAGCTCAGGCTTCCATCGGCCTTAGTTGAGAGACTTGAGCGCGTGGCTAGGAGGAGGGGCGTGCGGAGGGGGAGGCTGATCGCATCCCTCTTGGCCGACTGGGTCGAGGACTATGTTGGAGACAGGTTTGAACACTTCTCCACCAGGGATAACAGGATAAATGTCGTGGACAAGTTTCTCGGCGAGATAATCCCGGTCAGCGTCATGAAGGGCGAGCTCTACTGCGAGTACTGTAAATCGTTCACATGCGGCCACACGCGTTACGCCAAGAAGATATATGCGAGGTGGGGGTTGATGTCGAGGCTCAGCTCTTGGGAAAATTTCCAAGAGCCCTGATGTATTCACCCGAAAATCGCTCTCTCTAAATTCAGGAGCCTCCTGAGCGCCGCCTTCCTCTCCTCGGCCCCCACCTCCGCGCCCTCCAGGATCTGCCTCATGAAGGATATCACGTCATCGTATACTCTCCTATTCACCGGATATGGGACGCCGTCTTTTCCTCCGACCGCAAACGTGAATTTCACGGGATCCCTCCAATCGACCCGCGCCCCGTAGATCAATGCCGCGATCAGCGCGAGCGCTCTGACCGTCGAGGGCCCGATCCTCCTCACCTCGATCAATTCTTCATAGTTTCTGGGTTTGATGTCGTAGGCCCTTCTAACCGCCTTCCAGTCAATCTTCCTGGGCATCTCCAGATGGCTTGGGAGCTCCTTGATCGCCTCGCCCTCGCCGATCCACGTCGTCAACGTCTCCTGCCTATTCACTAAGTTGATTAGCCGGATGAGCTTCTCCGGGCTCTCGGATACCAGGTCGACTGAGATCTTCCGCGCCTCCTCGCTTTCCCTCGACGTCATGTTTAGCACGCAGGCCTCCATCCTCGACGACGCTATGCCGGAATGCGGCTCGACCACAAAGCTCTTAACGTATTCATCGAGCCAGTGATACCTCCTCGCATATCCGAGGTCCGCGTTCATTCCCTGCTGTATGACGGCCCACTCCCCATCTTCCGTGAAGACGATCACGTGGTGGTATATCGAGTAACCGTCTTGGAGGACCGCGTTGTCGACCTTCGCCGTGAGCCTGCTGACCCTTATGAGCTTCGCGGCCTCATCCTCATCCAAGCCAGCCTTCATCAACTCGTCTGGAATCCTCCTACTCAGGGCGCCCTTGCCGCCGACCAATGCGACGCCGTGCTCATCGAGTCTCAAGACATCTCTCAAGGCCCCGGTGGCCGTCGTCGTCAAGCCGCTCGAGTGCCAATCAAATCCCAGGACGCATCCAAACGACTGGAACCAGTGGGGGTCTCCAAGCCTCTTCAGGAATTCCCTCCTCCCATAATCCCTGATTATAACCTTCGCTATCTCCCGCGCCAGCAACTTCATCCTAGACATCAGCCATGGTGGGACGTGGCCGCTGTGAAGCGGTAGCTCAGCTGTTCCCGATATCCTCACTAATAGCCCAAAATATGGGAGTAAAATTAAGTTTTTCGGTTAAGAGTGTTTTGCCTCGACCAGGACTTCCTCTTTTACCAGCTCTTCGGGAGCCCTCTTGCTCCGCATTATTACGAGAGCCAGCATCGCGACTAATATCAGCGCTAAAATGGCGGCGACGACTGGATAATTGCTTCTCAAAACTATTATTGTTGGCGCGAAGAGCATGCTCACCAGGTTTATCACCTTTATCATCGGATTCAGGGCCGGGCCGGCCGTATCCTTGAGCGGGTCTCCCACAGTGTCGCCGATCACCGCCGCTTTATGCTCTTCTGAGCCCTTTCCACCGTAGTGCCCTTCCTCTATCTTTTTCTTAGCATTATCCCACGCCGCGCCGGTGTTTGCCATGAAAACCGCTAGAAGTTGCCCCGTTAGAATCGCTCCCGCCAAAAATGCTCCCAGCGCTAGCTCACCCAGCAAGAGGCCGACTACTATCGGCGTCAATATCCCCATGAGGGCGAGGGTTACGAGTTCCCTCTGGGCCGTAAAGGTAGCTATATCAACGACGCGCCCATAATTTGGCCTGGTTTTTCCCTCCATCACCCCGGGCCTCCTGAATTCCTCCCTCACTACTTCTATTATCTTGGATGCGCCCCTTCTAACAGCCCTTATGGCCACTGAACTGAAGAGGAACGGGATCGCCCCTCCAAGTAGGAGCCCCGTGAAGATGAGGGGCTCAGCTATGTTTAATCCTACGAGCTCGGCTCCTATCGTCTCGGCATAGGATGAGAAGAGGGCTATCGCGGCTAAAACCGCTGAGGCGATCGCTATCACCTTGGTCACGGCCTTTGTGGTGTTACCCGCTTCGTCGAGAGCCGCCAGCGCCTGCTTCGTCTCCGGGTCAGCTTGAGACATCTCAGCTATTCCACCCGCGTTGTCAACTATTGGGCCGAAGGAGTCCATGGCGAGGTTGTTGCCCGTGAGGGTGAGCATCCCTATCCCGGCCAGCGCTACGCCGTACATCGCGAAGACTATCCCGGCTCCCGTAAAGACTATCACGGACACCACGATTGTTATGGCTATAACGATGAGCGTCCAGACCGTGCTCTCAAATCCAAGAGCTATGCCGCCTAGCAACAGTGGCGCCGCTCCTGTTCTAGAGGATTTGGCGACCTCGTCAACCGGTTTCTTGTATGGGCTTGTGAAATAGTCCGCGAGTTTATTGAAGCTCATCGCCAAAGCCACTCCAACCGCTATCGCCAAGAACGCCCTCAGGTCTCCAACGTAGAAGTGTGCTAGGAGGAAGGAGCTAATAATCGTTATTGCCGCGGATAAATCGTAGGAGAGATCCATGGCCTTGAAGGCGTTCTTTTTCACCCATTTTTCAGGCCAAAGCGGCACCATATATGTCCCTATTATGGTGCTTATCACGCCTATAGCTCTAACAACAAGTGGATAAATCACCCACTTGAATTCAAATGGTTTAATTATTAATCCGAGGATCATGGCCGAGACCATCGTAACTTCATAAGATTCAAAGATGTCAGCAGCCATTCCCGCGCAATCTCCAACATTGTCTCCAACCAAGTCGGCTACGACGGCCGCATTTCTCGGATCATCTTCAGGGATTCCCTTCTCAACTTTTCCCACGAGATCTGCCCCCATGTCCGCCGCCTTCGTGTAGATTCCTCCTCCGACCCTCATGAAGAGGGCGAGAAGCGTTCCGCCGAATCCAAAGCCGAGGAGAACTTCCGGGGCATGCGTGAGGTAGGTTGTGAATATCAGGGTTCCACCAAAAAGTCCAAGCCCGTCGGTGAGCATGCCGGTGACCGTTCCGGCCCTATATGATATTCTGAGGGCCTTTCTGAAGTCTTTTCCCGCGCTTATGGCCGTCCTAATGTTCCCCTGGATCGCCATATTCATTCCAATGTACCCGACCAATGCCGAGAAGAAAGCCCCCATTAGAAATGCGGCCGCTCTTCCAAGAGAAATCGATAGAGATGTTCCGGCGAATTGAGCCGATACGTAAAGTACGACTGCAAGCAGACCTATGATGTAAAGAATGGATTTGAATTGTCTCTTCAAGTAAGCATTAGCTCCATCTTTAACGGCCATCCAAGACTCCAGCATTCTTCCGGAGCCTTTGGGTTCCCTGAGAACATCTCTCGCGAGCAATACCGCATAAATTAATGCGGCGATCGCAACACACATAACCCCCCATAGGGCGAACGTCTCGAAGGGTGAGGGAACAGCGACTATTTCCTCACCAATAGAAACAGGAGCCACCATGACAGCCCACGTTAAATCCCGTGAAGTAACTAAAATTTAACCATTAAAGACTCCATTTTCCATCAGGTTTACACGGCTCATCCGCCTCAGGAGACAGAATAGAGATACCTGGTATCTAAGCTCTCTGAGATGCGACTTTGTGCGAGTCTCTTCATTATAACGAGGCCATAACCAATAAAGTAAATGGACATGCTATACGAACTGGAAAATCAAAATAACGAAACGTTCTTCCTGAGAGATATTCCAACAGAGAATATTAGGGAGATGAAATGAATTAGGACAAACATCAAGAAGATATTGAAAATCAGATGCGGAATAGACGAAATAACATCATGATGTCTCTTTAAGAATTTATACTCGGGGGATCAAACCACTTTATAAAAAACCATGACCGCAAACAAATTTGGGATTAAGAAAATTTTCAAAGTTTAGACTAGGGAAATTGATTCTTTTTTTGGGTTAAATTTTATTAGCTGAATGATGAAACAAAGGGTAAAGGGCGGGGGTAGCCAAGTTTGGTCAAAGGCGCAGGGCTCAGGACCCTGTCCCGTAGGGGTTCGTGGGTTCAAATCCCACCCCCCGCATCCCAACTCTAATGACTTCTGTTGGCCTCCAGATAACATCTATTCGGCTCTCATTAAGTAGCTGAGATTTGGGGGAAATGACGCCCATCTCACGCTACAAATCTTTGCACATGACCCCTCATCATGGGGTGTTTCCATATTTTCGGGCTCCCCTCCTAATGTTATATATCTGTGGATAATGGCTTTGAGGTAGGGTGGGTGCTTGCCGGTGGAGATAGGCGTCATCTCGAGCGGTGCAAGTGAAGCGCGCGCCTCAGTAATACTCTACGATGGCATGGAGAAGGTGGTGCGTAATGAGAGCCTGGTGGTGGTTAGGAATAAGAATGGCGGCGATGTTCTAGCGGTCTGCAGGGGAGGTAGAGGGATGAATGAGAACGTCAGGACGACGAGCTTCTCGCCTGGAGTTGCCTATGCAAAGACGGGGCGCATCCCGAGCAGCGTAAAGGAATTCTACGTATTCAACTTGGAGATAATTGGGGTCATCGGGGAAAACGGCATCGAGCAGAATAAGCTGATAATCGCCCCAACATCCATCGTCGAGATGTTCACGGGAGAAGATGATCCCATGAAGTATCTCTGCAAGCCGGATCTTTTCTTGGGCCACTATTGGGCGGAGCCGAAGTGGAAGATCCCGGTCCTAAAACAATACATCAACTACCACATCGGGATATTCGGCGTAACGGGCTCCGGGAAAAGCTACCTAGCGAGATACGAGATAATCCCCTTACTAATGAGGGCCGGTTACAGCGTCATAGTTATGGACTGGAAGGGAAGCGATTACGCCCCCTACTCCTCCCACACGATCCCACTAGACAAGATCAAGGTAGACGACGCGACGGTGCTCAGATACTTCAGCCACCTGACCAAGAACTTCGGGTACTATGATAGGGAGGAGAACCCCGTGGCAACCGCGGTTGAACGCGCCCTCAGGACAACCGACTGGAGGGGTAACCCGCCTGAAGAGGCCAGGGAGAAGATATTACTGAAGGCGAAGGCCCTGCTCGAACATGATGCGTCGAGCGTGAAAAAGGAGACGGCCACTCTGTGGTTCAATAGGCTGGAGGCGGCATTCGAGTTGATAACGGAGGAGGAGATAGAGCGGTTCCTGGGAACAATCGAGCCCTGGCAAATACTCACGGAGGCGAGGGATAAGAAAATAGTGGTAGTTGACATGAGTAAGGGCGAGAAGGAGCAGAAGCTCGCGGTCTTCTACTCTATAGCGAGGTACCTGAAACGGTTGATGGAGCGGAAACAGAGGCTGGCCATCGCCCTGGTAATAGATGAGGGGCCGCAGTATGCTCCTTGGCAGCCCAGGGGCTTGGAAAGGGAGACGACCGACCTGATAATAGACCTCTGCGCCCTCGGGAGAAGCTATGGACTATCCATCGTGATCCTCTCGCAGGGAATGGCCGGAGAAATAGGCTTGAACGCCGCGGTTAGGAGGAACTTGAATACGCAGTTCATCGGGAGGATACACCCACTGGACCTCGAGGAGGCTCAGAAACTGGCCAGCTCGTACTATATCTCGCCCGAAAACCTGCTGACACTGCCCGAAGGCCACTTCTACTTCCTCGGGAGGATGAATCCCTCCCCAACACCGCTACTCATAAGTTTCCAGATAAATGAAAAGAGGTGAGCAGAACCCGCCATAACTCAGGATGATGGCGGTTTTCCCGGAAGACCTTATATATTTTTATAAACAATTGATGTATTTTATTTCGTCAATAAACGAAGCACCCAAAACATTCTATTTAGATAACTTCCCAGCCTCCACAACAAATGACTAATAACCGGTTAGCGTCGTTATGGATTGAGGGAAAATGGGTAGCATTGAGCGGATGTTTGATCCGGAGACCGTGGCCCTCATAGGCGCAACTGAGAGAGAAGGCTCCGTCGGCAGAGATATAATGGAGAATTTGTTGATGGGGGCAGATGAGCGCGAGATCTTCCCCGTGAATCCAAATCGGGAAACGATTCTAGGTCTCAAATGTTATCCAAGCATAAAGGACGTCCCCAAACACGTCGACCTGGCAATAATCGCCGTCCCTGCCAAAATAGTTCCAAAGGTGGTTGAGGAGTGCGGCGAAGCGGGGGTTGACGGCGTCGTAATAATCTCGGCGGGGTTCAGGGAGGTTGGAGGAGAGGGCCGAAAACTGGAGGAGGAAATAGATCAAATCCGGAGAAAATATAATCTGAGGGTTCTGGGGCCAAATTGCTTCGGCTTCATCAGACCCCACATAAAGCTGAATGCCACCTTCCTGAGGAGGATGCCGGAGCCGGGGCAGATAGCATTCATCTCCCAGAGCGGCGCACTTGGATCAGCCATACTAGACTGGGCCGTAGCCTCCCACATAGGCTTCAGCATGTTCATTTCCTTAGGATCGATGCTCGACATAGACTTCGGCGACCTGATCGATTACCTGGGAGAGGATCCGAATACGAAGAGCATCCTCATCTACATGGAGGGAATCGAGGACATCGAGAGGGCGAGGAAGTTCATGAGCGCCGCGAGGGGATTTGCGAGGACAAAGCCCATAATAATCCTGAAACCCGGCAAACACGAGGCGGGTGCTAGGGCGGCGAGATCCCATACGGGATCCATGGTTGGAAGCTTCGAGGTCTACGATGTGGCATTCAAGAGGGTGGGCGCCATCCGGGTAGACGAGATAACCGACCTCTTCAACTGCGCCAGCGTCCTAGACTCCAGATATCTACCGGCAGGTCCGAGGCTCGCCATAATAACGAATGCTGGGGGTCCTGGCGTGATCGCCGCCGATGCCGTGATAGACCACGGAGGAGAGATGGCTAAACTCTCAGAAAATACCCTGAGGGCGCTTAACGCGCTCTTACCGCCTCATTGGAGCAGGGGAAACCCAATAGACATCATAGGCGATGCAGACATCCAGAGATACGTAGAGACGTTGAAGATCTGCATAGGCGACCCTGAAATTGATGGGATCATAGTGATATATACCCCGCAGGGGGCAGCTGATCCCAAGGAACTCGCCGAAGCAATCATCGACATAGCCACGGAGAAGAGGAAGCCTGTGCTCGCGGTCTGGATGGGTGGAGGGGAAGCAATCGAGGAGGCGAGAAAGTTATTCTCCAAAAATGACATCCCATGCTATGGCACCCCCGAAGAGGCCGTGAAGACGTACATGTATATGTACAAGTATAAGCGGAACCTTGAGCTTCTCTACGAGACCCCGACAGAGCTCCCAATAGACATCGCGCCCCCGAAGAATCACCTGAGGACGCTCATCAAGAGGGCGTTAAATGAGAAACGAGAGGTCCTCACCGAGGATGAGGCCGAGAGATTTCTCAAAGTTTATGGGATCCCTACGCCCGAGGGCGGACTTGCTAGGAGCGTTGGAGAGGCGATCCTGCTGGCCTCCAGAATAAGTTATCCAGTCGTCCTCAAAATAGCCTCCCCAGACATCACGCATAAGACTGATATAGGCGGGATAATTCTCGGAATAAATAACGAGTCCGAGCTAAGGGATGCCTTCAATAAGCTACTAAACAACGTCAAGAAGAACTGTCCAAATGCTAGGATTGAGGGCGTATACGTCCAGAAAATGGTGACGAAGGCCGATTACGAGCTCATCGTCGGGGCGAAGAAAGACCCTGTATTCGGGTCGGTGGTGCTCTTCGGGTCCGGAGGCGTGGGCGTCGAGGTCTTCAGAGATTACGAGCTCAGCCTACCTCCCCTAAACCAGGTTCTCGCGAGGAGGTTAATGGAGGAGACGAAGATCTACAAGCTGCTCAAGCATGGCTTTAGGAATAAGCCACCGGTAAACCTAGCTAAGTTGGAGGAGATATTGGTCAGGTTCTCTAACATGATCGTGGACTTCCCCGAGATCAAGGAGGTCGACATAAACCCGCTCATAGCATCGGATAATGAGTTCTACGCGGTCGACGTGAGGATAATCCTCGACCTAGACGTTATCGACAAAAAACTCCCACCTTATTCTCATATTGTGATAAGACCATATCCCACTAAATATATAACGCCTTACAGGCTGAAGGATGGGACGCAGGTCTTGTTAAGGCCCATTAGGCCCGAGGATGAACCCCTCGAGGCCGAGCTGCTAAGAAACCTCTCCGAGGAAACAAAGAGATTCAGGTTCTTCTACCTCATAAAGGACATAACGCACGACATGCTCGTGAGGTTCTGCAACATAGACTATGACAGAGAGATGGCGATAATCGCGGAATACACTGATAGCAGTGGCAAGAGGCGCAACGTCGGAGTCGGGAGATTGATAATGGATCCAACTAGGAAGAGGGGTGAATTCGCAATAGTTGTCGCCGACGACTTCCAGGGAAAGGGTCTTGGGACAAAGCTCGTGGATATGCTCATCGAGGTGGCGGAAGAGAAAGGGCTAGAATCAATCTATGGCCTAGTAATGCCTGAAAATATCAGGATGATAGAGCTCTGCAGGAAACTGGGATTTGACATCCGATACACGCCCGAGGAAGTGATAGTCGAGTTGAATCTTCAAGGAAAACGCGTGTCGGAATTGCCGGAGAGAGACATCTTAGCGAGGTCCAAGAAGAAATCTTACCTAAAGATCAGGCCTCTGGCCGAATAGTCTTTTAACGCAAACCTTTAATTCCAAAATCACGGTTCCTCTCTTCAGGTGGGGAAAACCGGTGTTTGAGTCGGCGGAAGAGAGCGCGTTCTCAAAACTACCAACAAAACTTCAGGGAGAATTCTTCGAACTCGCGGCTGCCGCCGCATTAAAGATATCCAAAATGCTCCGAGAAGAAGGATCGAAGCTAGGGAAATTGAAGGGTCTACTGATATTTAGGAAGATCCCCGTGGAAACTGGTGAGGGGCTTCGAGTTGGGGTTGTTGACGGCTCGAGCTCGCCACGGCTCAGCGAGAGGCTGGGATTCAGAATAGGGGTCTACGCGGCAAGCTACATGGTGTTTGACGACGACGAGGTAATCTCAGATGATGACGATGAGTCGATGGAAGCTGGATACATAATGTCGCCGCAAACAGGCAGCTCCCTCCACACGAAGAAGATCCTAAGCCTCTTATGTACACTATTGGAGAGAGATTTGGCATTAAAGTGTATGGAGCGGTATGATGTTGACTTGATGTTGATCGATGGATCGTTCTACGGCTTCAGAACGAGGTGCAGCGAGATAAAGGAGAAGCGTTTTAGTGATCTCGGGATCGAAGGGGTGGAATTTAGGGGGAGGCGCATGGAGAGGGGAATAGACCTCATCAAAGACATCTATGATAAAACCGTGGCCTTGAAGCACTCGGGGAAGGCCATAGGCGTCATCAAGAGAATCAGGACGACGGCTATCGATGGTTGGATCCTCTCCAGGAGCTGGTCTCTCGAAAATACCCTGAATAGGAATGATCGGGCGATCCTAAGGGCGCTAATGAAGACTGGAGAATACTTTGATTACGCAGACCTCCTTGAAGGCGGGTGGGGATACCTCCACTTCAGCTCTCTCAGGGGGTGGTTCAACTACGTTTTGAAGGTGATAAGGGATCTCCCGGAGGGCAAGAAACTGGAAAAGGCCCTTGAATACGTAGACAAAAAGCTCTACCTCCAGATAGTCACCGACCTATGTCCAGAGGGGTGTCCTAGGGAATTCGCGGACGAGGCCTTCAGGGAGGTGATCGGGGCCAAGCGGATCTATGCCAGGTTCTCTCCCTACGCTCCGCCTACCTGCATAGAGCTGGGGGATGAGGTTGACGTAGGGTGGTCTTTATCCTGCTTAGGGGGGATCACGAATCCCGTAACCGGACTGCCGTTTCCACTAGACCTAGTCGACGAGAACATCTCGATCGACAGGAGGTTGGCATCGGAATTCGCAGATGAAGTGGAGTCAAGGCTCCTCCAAACCCCTGAGCTGGACGCAGACGACGTCTACGGCGAATTCGAGTCGATAAATCCACAGAAAGAGGAGTAGATTCTAGATGAGGATCTGGTGTGACATACTCTCACCTAAACAGCTCTATCTATTTACGAGCATAGGGGAGAGCCTGCGGCAAAATGGATACGAGGTATATTTCACCTCGAGACGCTATGTCCAATTGGATAAGCTCATAGATGAGACGTTTGGGGGGTTGCGGATACCGAGGATCGGGGAGTGGGGCGGTGGAAACCTAATTGGAAAGCTCAGGGCGAGCGCGGAGCGGACACTCCTCCTACTCGACCACATCGCCGACATCG
>JANXDQ010000027.1:0-2244 GCA_025059415.1 Aigarchaeota archaeon | reverse complement strand
GTTAAACTCATTGCACAAAGACTAGGTGACAAAACTTTGGTGGTCTCATGTAGATACCCGGAGCAACTCGAGGCAGCGCACAGGCTTCTACAATTAAGCAATGTGAAGATCGTAGGTGAACTCCTCCCCGGCCCATCATTAATCTATTACTCAACGCTGTTCTTGGGAGGCGGTGGGACCATGACTCAGGAAGCGGCGTTACTCGGCGTGCCGACAATATCGATTTATCCGCAAAGGCTCCCCACAGTCCTAGAGTTCCTGAGAAATAGGGGATTGGTGATCCGATGTGAGACCATGGAAGACCTGATGCGCGCCCTTACAGATCTTTTAATGAGGATCGACGTGATCAGGGATGAATGGGAGGAGAAGGCGAAAGGCCTTTGGGAATTCATGGAGAACCCCATGAATGTCCTGCTCCAGGTTCTGAGGGAATCATTTTAACCTCCTTCTCACGGAATCCAAGCAGTCGGCGAACTTGCTGTATGAACTCTTCAGCTCCTCATAATACTCGTCGAGTCTCTCAGCCAATTTCTTCCTCGAAAGCCCGCCCGAGAGGTATGGATAAGCTATGTCCCAGGACTTTTCAACCGTTTTCTGGAATTCGTAGGCCGCGTTCTCCAGATCCATGAGCTCCCTCGAGATTTCGGGGCCCGTTCTCCGGAGCTCCCTCCCCATCTCCGCCAATTTCTCCACATGTCTTCTAACACCAGATCTAAGCTCCAACAACCTCTTCCTAGAATATCCCCTTTCAAAGATCCTCCCACTACTGATCAAATCCGATAACCCTTGGTAGATTGGGATTAGGAGCTCTCCTTCATCGATGAGTTCTTGAATGGGGCCTCTACCGCGGCTAGGCACCTTCCTCATTCCCCTCGCATATATCGCCGTAATCGACCCCAAGACGCCCGCAACCGCTATCATGGCCAGATACGGGAGCACGGCGGATACCGCGAACGCCCTCCTATACCGCATGTCAATTGCGTTGTTGTGAATGTTTATCGGATCGATGTGGCTAAATTGATAAGTGAGCACGCTCTTATCCGGGTATTCCTTATAGAATTCATCCGGCTCGGGCGCCCATGACTCCGGATCGACGCCCCTCAAGACGACTTCGACTTCATAGACCCACGAAGTCGTATTTAATGGGAGAAGTGGCGTCATCCTCAACTCGTCATCCCCAATATATATTATCGAGGAGTTCTCTGGAACCATGAATTTTAAGGAGAGATAGGCGCGTTGACCAAGATCTAAAGTCTGCCTAAGGGTGACTCTAAGATGGCCGGTTTCGGCGTCATAGCTATTGGGGATTTTTCCGAGGTGATCCCGCGTCTCGATTCCGCTACTCTTCTCGGGGAGCTTCAATGTTATCTCCGATGCGCCTTCACCTCCGAGGTGGCGGATCTCGAGGTCTAATTTCATTTTTCTCTCAAATGGTTCTACCTCCAACTTCGCGGAATTGATTTCGATGATTCTAAGACTTTGACTCGTGAAGGTCACTGAAAATTCCTCCTCAATAGCCTCCGACAAATTTGCCTCATTAATAGTTCCAGAAATAATGCCCCCAGATACCTGCTTCAGATACTCGGGCGAGATCTTAGAGGCATTTCCAGGCAATCGTATCTCGATGGAGAACGGTATTTTCTCCTCAATTTGGATTATGGGGTTGAGGGGCATCCTGAGCTCAAAACTTTTTTTCGCGGAGTCCCATGAGATCGTTTCCCGGAAAATCGTAACTAGGTGGACCACATCCCCGGGCCTGGAATCGATGATTATGAAAAATGCGGCCTCATCGACTTTCAGCTCCGGCTCCGGGTCATCTGGCGAAGCATAATTGACCAGGTTTTTAATGAGCGCCTTAGGAAACCGTATTATAGTCTTTTCCCCGGCACTTGGCACCTCATCGTAAACGTATACGAGTCCGAGGTCATTCACTTCGACTATTCTCCTAGCGTATTGCCTAGCTGAGGCCGCATTCAGAACAGAGGCCATGAGGCCTATGATTAACATGGCCAAGAGGATAATCAACTTCCTATTCAAACGCCTTCGCCAAGATTAGTCGAGAAATTCATTATTTAAATTATTTCCACCGACCATTAGAAGAGGACCTATGGAGATATTGGGTTGCATTTTGAGCTTATAGATCGATTTCAGGGCGCTTCCCTCCCTCTTTTGAACCCTTTCAGAATTTTTTCCTTTCTCCTCTTTGATCCCGTCATAAGTCTCTATCCCCCAATTCTCATAATA
>JANXDQ010000026.1 GCA_025059415.1 Aigarchaeota archaeon | reverse complement strand
TGCTCCAGGGCACTTGCAAAAGCATACATTGCCACCTGCCTTCGATTTGGCTGCTTTGAGGCTTCCCTGGTTAAGTAAAATGATATTGCTTCCTCTATGGCTCCCCCCCCTGGAACATAAGCCGGCTCCTTTGTTAGAGCGGCGAAACCCATTATCAAGTCTTTTAGTGCGTGTTCTGCTTCATCTAATTGTCTTTCCAAGGAACCTTTCAACAAGATCGTCACGACCCTAGATCTCTCCCCTCCCTCAACTACTATTACTTGATCTTTGCCTATCTTTCTTTCTTCAACAAGAGTCGCCCAGCCAAGGTCCTCTGTTTTTAAATTATCGAGGCTCGTAACCGGATTTGCTCCTGTGGCTTTCGCGATAAGTTCGACGCGTTTCGTGGATGTTAGCCTCTCAACCGCTGGTATCCCTGCCTTGGCCAACTCGTAAGCGGTTGTGGGATGTATGGGTCTTTTAGAGAATACTGCCCCTGCGCCTGTTGATATTATTTTTTCAGCAAGTTCTATTGCAATTCCTTCCTGCTCCTTTAAAATATCCCCCATGAGCTTGCTTTCCCTGATGATTATTTCCCGCTCGTATAGTTGCATCCGCTTAAATTTGTCCATCGGCTTTATTGCCGTATTGATTAATGCAACCTTAACATTATGCACTTTTTTCGGCATTAGTAGATGCATTATCCCCCTATCACTACTTCTATCAATTACTGCTCCGAGAATTAGCTCGCTATCAAATAAGGAGCCCGCATGCTTCTTCATTATCTGTACGTCATCTGGGTTTAGGTATATTCTGCCTTCTCTTTTCTCCGTCACATTTAAAACCGCTCTGACCGCGAGGTCGGCGAGGTGATCTACTGCTAATTCTATTCCCCTGGCATTCAACATTGTTTTTGCGATGTTTATCATAGTTTCATAATCGCCGAATTCAAATGGCTTGGCCAGCTTTCTCAACCTCTCCAAAGCGAGTTCTAGGGCAAATTTACATTCACTTACATAGGCGCATATCCTACTTTCCCCGGGTTTTACCAAGCTCGCCAACCTCTTCACGAGCTCGCCTGCTATTATGATGGTTGTTTTAGATCCGTCCCCCACATTTTTCTCAATACTCATGGTAGCATCTTTTAGAATCCAGGCTATTGGATGGCTGAACTCCATGAAACTTAACATTCTCGCCCCATCCCGGGTGATGATTATGTCCTTCGTATCAGTTATGAGTAGCTTATTCATCCCCCTGGGCCCTAATGCGGGTTTCATGAAATTCGCGAGACCCCTAGCAGCCGTTAAGGCCGTATTCTGGGCATTTTCCGCCACCGCCCTCCGCGTCCCCTTTCTAAAAACTATGAATGAATCCTGTGCCTGGGATCGTCTATAACTCATCTGAGGGTCAAGGATGCTTCATGACTTAAAAATACTTTTTCTCCAAACAATCCATTTTATCTCTTCCAGAGCCGCTGATGTGTAGATTCTCGGACTCATTTCCCATGTTTCTGGCACTGTCTTGCATCATCCGGCCCTTTCCGGCCGTCAGAAGTTCCGACGCTCTTCACAGTTCAGCGACCGGTGTATGCGCGTCTTTGCTTAAAAGGATTAAGACCGAGGGTTTTGGATTATTGTAAATATTAGGGTGGCTGCTGCCTCTAAGATGACGCAGAGGGTGATTATGGCGTATATTTGCTTGGCTTGGTAGAGGTATGCGAGGAGCGTTCCGCCTATCATCCAGCTGAGCCCTAGTCCGAGAGAGTAGACGCCGTAGGCGAGGCCCCTGACCTCGATAGTGGTCATGTCGGCGACCGCGGCCCTCATAACGGTCTCGGCCACGCCCATCACCAAACCCCAGAGCACCGCGGCCAAATAAAATCCAAGCCTACCGCCTAATCCGAAGAGTATGGGAGTGACTAGGAGCGCCGTGGCCGGGGCCGTGATTATTATCCGCGATCCAAATTTATCATAGAGTATCCCTATCGGGATCGCGATGGACGCGTCTACGGCCATGGCGACTAGATATAAGAGCGGTATCTCTCCCGCGGCCATTATCCCAGAATTGGCTACGTCTTGACCATAGTATGCTATTATGCCCCAATATGGGAATCCGAGCATGGCGGCCATAGTGCCGGACGTGAATGCCCAGAATCTGCTACTCAACCTACGCTTAACGGCTCTTTCCCCGACCTCGGCAACAGCCCTAGGCCTCGGATACATGGTTATAGCCGATAGGAGCATGATCATGGCCAGCGTCGTTGGGATCCACATTATCCAGAATGCCTCCCTGTAGCCTGCGGGATGGCCGCGGAGGAAGATTATTGTCGAGACCACTAGCGGGCCGGTTATCGCGCCGATCTGATCCAGGAATTCGTGGATCCCGAATCCCTTACCCCTCCCAAATCCCTCAGTTACCTCCGCCAAGATCACGTCTCTAACGGGCGCCCTAATGCCTTTACCAAGCCTTTCAAGGAAGAAGAGAAGGAGCGCGAGTTCCCAGCTTCTGACCAGGGCTAGAAAGGGGATTGAGATGTTCAGTCCATAGCCGAGGAATATTAGGCCCCAGTAAATAGTTGGCGATGGCCTCTTGTAGGCGATGAAGCCCCCGAAAAACCTCATCGCGTTACTCAGTAGTTCGCCTAGCGCTAGAATGCCCGCAGCGAGCGCCGGCGCCCCCAATAAGTTTAGGTAGGCCCCACCTATCGACCTGGCGCCCTCATAAGTGATGTCGGCGAAGAGGGAGAGGAGGGAGAGGGCGATAAAGACCCGTAGGAGCGCCATTTTCTGCCCAAACTTCATGTGCCCGGCAGAACCCCCTCAACACCTAGGCTAAATAATTTGCTCAACGGCCTTGGAGAATCATCTTAAATAGAGGTCTTTGGAGATTCAATTCGGTTTCAACATGGCCCGGATGCATGCTCGGCGGCGTGGAAAATCGATGTCGAGGCGCCCGATTAGTAAGACTCCGCCCTCTTGGCTTAAGATCACCCCGGAGGAAGTCGAGGCCCTGGTCATTAAATACGCTAAGGAGGGTTATCCCGCGAGCAAGATAGGTGTGATCCTCCGAGATCAGCATGGAATTCCGCTGGTTAAGCAGATAACCGGTAAGGATATCAAAGAGATACTGAAGGAGCACAATTTACTACCCCAAATTCCAGAGGACTTGGCAAACCTCCTCGAGAGGGCTCGGAAAATGAGAATCCACCTCAGCAAACACCGCAGCGACAGGTATAATAGGCATAGGCTCCAGCTCGTAGAGGCCAAGATCCACAGGCTCGTGAAATATTATAAGAGGATAGGCGAGATCCCGGCCAATTGGACTCCGCAGCTAACCTATACGTACAAGTGAGTAGACTTATCAACCAGCTGATCTAGCTCGATATCCGGGGTCAAATTGGCAAAATGACACTTGATCGAATTGGATACCACGGGTTCTTGGGAGACGTCGAACACGCATCAGAGGGAATTCTCTCATTGATAAGTAAGGGTAAGTCATTTTTGGTGATCTGTCACAATGACGCAGATGGGCTTTCTTCCGGCGCAATAGCCTCGGTCATGCTCCTACGGGAGGGCGCCGGCTTCGTAACGAGATCGGTGAAGAGCATAGACGAGGCCGTCGCGTTTCTAAAGATGCTTCCAGGAGAGGTGATCCCTATCCTTACAGATATAGGCGGCGGATATCTAGGAGAGGTCTCAGAGGCGGTCAGAGATAGGCCGGTCTTCATCTTCGACCACCACGAACCCATGGGCTCCCCCGGAAATAACGTACTCCACGTGAACCCACATCTCCATGGAGTTAATGGCGCGATGGAGATTAGTGGGGCCGGTGTCGTATATTTGATTGCAAGGTCCTTGAATGAGGAAAATGTTAAGCTTTCGCCTATAGCGGTTGTCGGGGCCTTAGGCGATTTACAAGACCGATCGGACAAGAGGGGTCTTCACGGGCTTAATGATTTGATAGTGAGGGACGCGGTTGATAAGGGGTTGATGAATGTGGAGGAAGATCTGCTTTTCTATGGGAGAAGCCATAAGCCACTCCACATAGCCCTCGCGAGCACGATGAACCCATTCATAGTCGGAATCTCGGGGAACGAGGCCCAGGCATACAGCCTCCTAACGGGCATCGGCATAAAAGTGAAGGATGATGATCGGTGGAGGGTTTTAGCGGATTTGACAGAAGACGAGAAGAAGCTCCTCTACAATGGCATCATGAAGTACCTCGCCTCCCTCGGCCTTCCCCCCAGTATGGCCAAGGAGCTCGTCGGGAAAGTATATGAGTTAACCAAGGAGGAGCCGTGGACTTATCTGAGGGATGCGAGGGAGTTTGCTTCACTTTTGAACGCGTGTGGGAAGACTGGGAGGGATTGGATTGGGATAGCGATAGCAATGGGGTGTAGGGGGAGCTTGCTCGAGGAGGCCCAGATGATACTCGAGGAGTATAGGCGGAAGATGGCGGAGGCCATGACATACGCGATGAGGGAGGAAAATAGGCAAGAACTCAAGCACATCGTCGTGATAGATGGGGGAGACGTGATAGATGACCTGATGATAAGCTCCGTCGCCTCCATGCTATCCTCAATCGGAATCCATGGGGAGGAAAGAATACTACTCGCACTAGCGCACTCCGAAGACTCCATAAAGGTCTCGGCGAGAGCTCCAAAATCCCTTATCGATAGAGGCATAAACCTCGGTAAATTGATCTCTAAAGCCTCCGCACTCGTGGGCGGAAGAGGTGGAGGCCATGATGTAGCAGCGGGCGCGAGCATTCCAAAAACCAAGAAGACCCTATTCTTACTCGAGATGGATAGAATTATGGAGGAAGAGATTGGGAAGTAGCTGGGTGTGATGTCTCGTGTCGAATATGGGGATTTTCACGGAGGCGGAACTAACGATGCGCTTCGAGGATGAGAAAATCACAGAGGTGGTGATGAGGTCTTTAGCCCCGGATAATGAACCCCTTCCAAGAGGGCTGAGTATAGAGATGCGCCGGGAGGGAAATGCGGTCATTTTCAAGATCAATTGCCATAGAACAGTGAGATCGCTCTTGACGACGCTAGATGACATCCTCTCCATGAGCATACTCGTCTTAAGGTGTTTAAAGTCCGTGGAAAGGTGAATGCGCCCTGTAAGTCAGGCAAACCTCGAACTTCTCCAGCTCCACCTCGTGATCGACGAATGGATAAGAGTGCCCGCAAGGACAGACATCTGGTTTACCGAGCTTTACCCAAATGCATTCCATAATTTCCCTCGGGATCTTGCCTGATATCTCCCACGTCACCGCACACGCCTCCTCGAAGGAAACTCCCAATTTGACGAGCGCGTTCTCGAGAACTCCGTGTCTCCAAAGGATTTCTTTAACGGCTCGCCGCCCCTTCTCCGTCAAAGCGACACCCCTCCTCCACGCGGTTAAGTAACCCTTTTTCGCGAGCTTCTTGATCATTAGGGATGCCGTCGACTTATCCACCTTCAATTCTCTTATGATTTCGAATTGCCTCGCGTAAGCCTTTCCCTTGGAATGCTTGAAGACCGCGAGTAGATATTCCACCTCTCGGGTCGTCAAATCATTAACGTCGCTCATGTCCTAAGATCAACCCCATGATCACCAGCCCTGAAATAAGGCCTATCCCCCCACTTGGAGGTATTTCCAGCAACTGGGCGGTGAAGTACCCTATCAAGGCAAGGGCCACGGCGATTGTATAGGAGGCCGTAAGGGATCCCCTCTTCCCAAACCTCATCGCGACGGCGCCCGGAACTGCTAGGAGGACGTGGGTTGCTAAGACCCCGAGGGTCGATGCGAGCGTTGACGTTGCGAACGCGGTTAAGCTGAAGAAGAGGTATCGGTAGACCCGGACATTTAACCCCATCGCCGCCGCCCCATCTTTATCAAATGATATGTACTTGAGTTCTCTCGAGATCAGGTGCATGAGTGGGGCCACTATGATCGCGGCAGTCGCCATTTTGATCAAATCGCCCACTGTGGCTATTGCCGATGTCCCGGCAACATAGAACCAGACTTCCGATAACCCCGTTGAAGATACTTGAATCGTCAAGTAACCGAATATTATCGTGATGGTCGTCGAGATCGCGACCGTCAAGGCTATCGCCACATCTTCTGAAAATATCTTCTCCGAGAGCTCCGCGGCAAGAACCGAGAGAATTAACGAGACCATTGTCGCGGTTATGGGCACGGGCACGCCGAGGCCGAGGGCCGAGTTGAGGTATATTCCTAGGATCGCTCCACCGAGTACCGAGTGGGTCATCGTTAGGGCGAAGAGCGTGCTCCTCGAGAAGGCCAGGGGTAGGCTTATCGCACCGACCAGGATTCCCCCAGCTGCCGCCATCACATAGGTTAGGGCAAGAAGCTCAAGCATGATCCTCACCCAGGATGAATCCCGCCGGAACCTCGGTTAACCCGGGATAGGCCTTCTTCAGATTCTCGAGTTTGAGAACCTCGCTCGCTTTTCCGATCGCGTAGACCCTTTTATTGAGTAGGATTACCATGGGATCTAGGTGGATGCAGGGGCTGAGCTCATGCGCGACCAGGAACACATCAATCCCCTCCTCCCCGTAAAGTCTATAGAGGAGCCCAGCTATCTCACACCTCATATCAAAGTCCAGCATCGAGTACGGCTCATCCAGCAGGAGGAGCTTTGGCTCACCTATCAAGGCCTTGGCGATGAGCGCCCTCTGCCTCTGACCACCACTAAGCTCCGTGAACAGGCACGATGAATCCTCCAAGCCCACCACCTCCAAGACCTCCTCAACCCTTCTCCTAATCTTCCTGCTCATTATCCTCGGTGGAATGTCCTTTGATAACGCACCCATAGCGACGACCTCCTCGACGGTTATTGGTACATGGTGGTCTATGTTTACGACTTGGGGGACGTAGCCAACTAGCCTCCTGATAACTGAGGATTCCTTGAGGGGGTCGTGTCCCATGATCCTGATGTATCCGCGCATGGGCTTTAGGAGCCCGAGCATGAGTTTCAATAACGTGGTCTTACCGGCGCCATTTGGGCCCATCACCACGCAGAAAAAGGGAGAATCCAACTCGAAGCTCGCTTCCTCCAACGCCGCCTTCAAGCCATAGCTGTATGAGACCTTGTGAACCTCGATTTTAACCGACATACCTCTTCACCTTAATTAGCAATAAGATTACTAGTAGGAGTAGAACGAGGTTTGCCGCGAGGGAGGGCACCGCGATAAAGTCCATGAGCCCGCCGGTCGTCTTGGTTCCAGCAGCTCCTCCGCCTAAACCGTTTTTCATCAGGGACGCGGTCACGAGGGGGATTAGCTCGGGCTCGTCCACCAACTCGCTTACTGGGACGATCACGTAGGGGATATCATTATCTCTCAGCATTCCGAGCAGGGTGGGGTTTTCACCGGCCTCTATGTCGCTCATGATCACCGCGGATGCCTCCCCCTTCTTCACCATGTTAATGGCCTTTATGACGTCTTGCGTCGTTGGCTCGACTCCATGTGCCTTAACGACGATGTCAACCACATTCAGGTCGAGGTCTTCGGCGAGGTACTGGAGGTCTGGGCCGCCGATTATCACGTCCACCCCGCCCACGTCCATGGCCTTAATCCTTTCCTCCAACTTGGAGAGCCTCTGGAGATATCTTGAAAGCCTCTCCTCGTAATAGTTTGCATTAAGGGGATCTATTTTCTTGAGTTTCGCCGCACATGCCTTGGCTATCGACATCTGCCCTGAGAATGAGAAGAAGTATCCATGTGGATTTATGACGCCGGTTTCCGGGATTCTAAGCAGTAGCAGCCCCGCGATCTCGTAGTCCCGGTGATCCGTGATCGATGCCGTGAGGAGCCCCTCTTCCGCAAGCCTCCTAATCTTTTCCTCTATGGGGAGGTGGGATGGCCCACTCATCACTACCATGGATGCCCCTGAGATAGCTTCCAGAATCGACTCGATGCTTGGCTCGTAACTATGTGGATCGACGTTCTGGGGCAGTAGCGAGATGACTTGAACGCGTTCCCCGCCCACTTCCTCGACGACGGCCCCTAGCGCCGGCATGGTGACGGCGACCTTAACTTGGGTCTCCGAGGAAGCCCCCTGACTCAAACCCGTGAGAAGGATGCTGAGTAAGGCGAGTGCCATGTAGAGACGCATTCTCCAGCTATTTGGCCTGCTCCGGGTGCCATAAAAGTTTTATCTGATAAAACTTCATCTCGGGAAAACCTCTTATTATGGGTAGTTTTTCGCATGGGAGATGTCGAAAAAACCCAGGCCTGAGAAGCGGGCTCAAAAGACCATTTACACGATCTACTCGCCCAGATATTTTGGATACAAGGAGATAGGGACGACGTTGGCGGCGGGACCGGAGCACGTCATAGGCAGGACTCTCTGGGTGAGCCTCTACACCCTCACCGGCGACTTCTCAAAACAATACATGTTGATAAGATTCAAGGTTGTACGGGTCAAAGACTCGATAGCGGAGACGATCTTCTATGGACATGAGTACGGCCGGGAATTCGTGAGGAGTCTCGTCAGGAGGGGGACCAGTAGAATCGACATGATAGTGAGTCTGGTCACTAAGGATGGATTCCATCTCCGCGTCCAAGCAACGGCCTTTACGATGAAGAGGATAGGAAAGCACTCATGGAAGGCTAAGATGATAAGGGAGACCATGAAGAATGTCCTCGAAAATGCCGCCAAGGAGTTAGTCCTCGCCCAGCTCGCGCAGGAGATGGTTCTCGGAAAAACGGCCTCGGACATATACCAAGAAGCAAAGAAGATAATGCTGCTCCGCCACGTTGGATTGATAAAGAGCAAGGTCCTAAAGGTGCCGGAATGGGTTTACACTGAAGAAAGGGCTGAAGTGGAGGAGGTAGCCGCTGAGCAGGGGAGCGAGGTCCCAGCGGGTTAGAGAATCCATAGCACTCGAGGCCGCGAAGCTACTATACCATGATTCATGCAAAGAATATTTGGAGGCGAAGAGAATAGCTGCTAAAGCCTTCGCCGCGGCAATTCTCCCAAGTAATTCCGAGGTGGCCGTTAAACTCCTCGAATACGCCCTCCTCACTGAGGGCGATAAATATTGGATTAGGCTCGAGAAATTGCGGAGAGAAGCCCTCTCCATCATGAGCCTTCTAGAGGGATTCAAACCCAGATTGGTCGGAAGCGTCTGGCGCGGGATAATCAAGCCCAAGAGCGACATAGACATCGAGGTTGATTACGTGGACCCGGAGCCCCTGAGGAGAAAATTAATCGAGAATGGTTACGAAATAATTGACGAAGGCCCCTTAGAGGTCCCCGAACACCTCCGGCAGGGAAGCTTATGGAAGATAAGGGTGAGGGCTAAGACCGGGGGCGATGCCGAGATAATTCTAAAGGAGCATCATTGGTATCTGAACCCGCCTAAATGCGACATTTTTGGGGATGTGAGGAAGGGCCTCCAACTCCAAGAGTTGATTAAGGTGCTGGAAGAATCGCCATCCAGATTATTCATTCCAGAAGGCCTCCTCCGCCGCCTACATTCGCTAATCAATTCTCACCGCGACGGCTTGGGAGTGGGCAGAAAACGTATTCTAACCGGCCTGTCTTCTCCGGACACCTCCAACCAAAAAGTTTAAACCCAGAGTGAAATAATGAATACCAGGGATGGGCTTTTGGAGGACTTGAGGAATGAAGTTTGATGAAAAGACGTTCAAGAAGCTTTTCCCAAACCTACACCATGAGATGATGTCTAAGAAGATGAATGTGCCCATTGACGCTGTTAGGGTAGATCGGGATGAGGCCGAGAAGGAGGCGATGAAGCCGAGAACCCCAACCATGCCGACCGCCATAGACTATCTCAGAAGATGCGAAGATGACAAAGAGGCAATGGAGGTTATAGATTATCTCGAGAAGAGGGGTGAGATATCCCCTGATGAAGCTGAAGGACTTAGGAAGCAGGTGACCGAGCGCGGGGTCAGGAGCTTTGGCAAAAAGAAGGAGTGGGGCTATTATTCGACGAAGTATTTAGGAGACAGCACAGGAGATTAAAGTGGTTCACGCTCGTTTACCCGCGGCGACGATGGATATTACGTCTCCCCACTTCAACCTGTAATCCTCCCCAAGCCTGATCTTTCTCCGCGCATCAATTGCGTAAAGAAATGTGTTCCCTAGATCTGTGTGGATCGCGTAGGCCAAGTCTCTTGGGGTCGATCCATTTGGGAGGATATATACATCGGGTAGGACATTTCCATCGTGGTCTGTGAGCTTCTCCGGGTTCTCAACGGGATACACCGGGATGTAGTTTAGGAGCTCGAAGTAAGCCTTGTTGATGACCTCCTGGACCCCTGTGGATTTCCATCTCCCCAAAACCTTCTCCCTTATCAGTTCAAGGGCCTTCTTCTGATTTGAGGTCAGCTTGGAGTCGTCGATTATCTCGAAGTCCGGGTCCCCGGGGAGGTATCTTATTATCCTCTTCTCCGCTGCAAGCCTGAGTATCCTTTCTGCTTCTGCGCTGACTGGGACGACTCTATAGCCAGCTTTCTCCAGCTGCTTGATGCCATCCTCGGCTTCCGGCAAATCTATCTTGTTGGCGGCAATGATGGTGGGCTTGCTTCTCTCCCGCAGCCTCCTAATGAACTTGAAGAGGCCCTCGGTGCTCCACCTCGATGGACGGGTGGGATTCAAGTCGAGTTCCTGTATTACTGCTTGTATGAGCGCCTCGTTTATCCTGAGACCTGAGAATTTCTTCGCCAACTCCTCCTCAAGCCTTCCAACCTTACTCTCAACAACCCTGATGATCCTCTTCCAATCCTCTATCAGCAAATCACATAGCCAGTGATCGATCTCCTCTTCGACGAGTCTCGCATCCTCGACAGGATTTCCCGTCCCAGGTTTTATCTGGTTTCCATCGGGATCCGTGGCCCCCGCTGCGTCCACGACGATGATTAACGCCGATGCCTGCCTTATCTCATCGAGGAATTTCAATCCAAGACCTCTCCCCTCATGCGCTTGCCTAATTATTCCCGGGCAGTCGATGATCTCTATTGGAATCAGCCTAACTCCATCCACGCATCTACTATTCTTGGGGTTGTCTCTGACTCCGAGATCTCTACATACGCAATTTATCCTCAGATAGGTTATCCCCCTATTCGGCCTAATCGTGGTGAATGGATATGAGGCTATCTCGACCGGTGCCAGCGTCATGGCGGCGAACATCGTGCTCTTACCGACATTAGGCTTCCCAACGATCCCAGCTAACTCCATCCCAAAAATCAAGCCTCAAAAACCTTAAAACGGTTGCTATGAGTCATGAGGGGAGGTGTATTACGATGCCCCAGAGATCGTGGATTAACTGTGGCTCAATCTTTAAGTCCTGCTTTTTCGGCAAAAATACGATGCAAGATGGTTCGTGTAAGAGTTGATAGAGATGCCTGTATAGGTTGTGGAGCTTGTTGGGCTCTGGCGCCAAACTTCTTCGAGCAGAATGAGAATGATGGGAAATGTCAGATTGTGAAACAATATAGGGCTGGTGGGGATATAGCCGTCGGCGAGGCCCCGGCGGAATTGGTCGATGACGTGAAGAGCGCGGCTGAGGGCTGCCCAGTTTCGGCCATCAAGATAGAATGAGGTTATTCGGTTCCCTTCTGCTTTTTCTTCCCCTTCTTTGAGTGTTTCTCGACCCTCCTGAGGAGGGGGTCTGGGAGCTCCAGTTCTTCGTTATTTAGAATTGCGGGGTGGTGTGGGTCAACCATTATCACTTCGTACCATTTGTATAATCCATCCTCCGCGATCCAGTAAGCACCTACTGGGTAGAGGTTTGGATATCTCTTCTGCGCCCTGTGGATCGCCTCCTCCTTCATCGAGACATTTACTTTGTGCTTGATTACTCCGAGGGCCTTCGGCCTCCTACCCGCCCTCGGCCTCGGCTTCTGGAAACCACCTCTCCTAACCCTAACCCTCAAGACGACGAACCCCTGCTTGGCCTTGTATCCGAGCTTCCTCGCCTTATCCAGCCTTAAGGGCTTCCTAACCCTAACTACCGCGGGCTGCTTCCTCCACCTGATCAACCTCTGCCTCATTAGTGCACGAAGTTCCTCGGGCTTTTTCCGCCAAAGCTTCTCAAGCAGCGTGTAAACGCCCATCTTCGGTGGAGGGCTTCCCGGGGGCTATTTAAGCATTGATCGAGACCTCTATGCGCTGATGTTATTGCAATATATTTTAAGGGCACGAGTTCGTTTTCCCATCCGAGAGTGTTCCATGATATTAACTGATCGCGACATCAGGGAGTTTATGAGGCTGGGGAAGATCAGGTTTGAGCCGGAGATCGAGCCCGATCAAATAGGCCCGGGCTCGGTGGACCTAACGCTCTCCAACAGGTTCTGGAGATTTAATGATGACATCGACTTGATAGATCTCGTGGAGATGAGATTCGAGGACGTCGTTGAGGAGATTCAGTCTGATGAAATGATAATTCCACCTCATGGAATAATCCTGGGGATGACCGCTGAGAAGGTCTACGTTGACGAGGATGTCTGCGGCTGGATAGAAGGCAGGAGTAGGTATGCGAGGATGGGCTTAGCGATTCACTCCGCGAGTGGCTTCATACACCCCGGATCCTATAACCGCCAAATCCTCGAGATCTCTAACATGACACCTCATCCAATAAAATTGAGAGCTGGAATGCGGATAGTCCAGGTGGTATTTCAACTCACGAGGAGTAGAACAGATAAACCATATAGAATACATGGAAGGATAGCAAGAGATCAGTAAGGAGGGTTAGGCGTGCCTAAAATCGAGGAACTCTCCATACAGGTGTTATGCCACGCGACCGAGGATCTTAAAAAAGTCTTTAAAGCCGTTGAAAACGTCCTTGGACCCGAATCTCTTAACAAGATCTCCATATCCACGGAGAAGCTGGAAGGCCATTACGGCGATCCGGTAACCTTAGTAAGAGCCTTTTTACTAGATCAAGAGGCATCTGAAAAGGTGTTTTCTAGGATACTCCTAAGCCTACCGCCCACCGATAGAGAAGAACTTTGGAGCGAGCGCTCACAAAAGGGGAAGCATGGGGGCAAGCTCTATATACGGCTCGATAAACAAGCAGCCTTTCTCGGTTACATAAAATCCTCTGATAAAGATCCAGTAAAGATAGTCGTCCAAGTACGGGGAAATATTGATGCTTTGAGAAAAAGGATCGAAGCAAAGCTTACAAATTTAGGTGAAGATATTATGGGGGATCAATGAGGCGCTTTATCGACTTTTGGATAAAGGCTGAAACACTTGAAGAATCGATTACCATTATCAAATCCATCAGAAAACTTGGATTCACCAGCTTAGTGATGGAGCTCGGGGAAGACGTTGCCGACAATCTCGAGGAATTAAAATCGAGAACCCGAGAATATGGTGTATCCATATATAGGAAGCTGGTCCTCAAACCGGAGAGACGACGCGACCTACTAGAATCCCTGCGAGAGCACCGTGGAAAATTTGAGGTTGTAACGGTTCTATGCGAAAACCTTGAAACAGCCCTGGTCGCCGCAAGGGACTCGAGGGTGGATACGTTAGTGATTCCTCCTAAGCCGAAGTTTAGGTTTGACAAGGGGGTTGCTGCGTTGATAAAGAATAGGATAGAGCTGCCATTCATCTACTTCCTCGAACATGGGGAAGCTTTTCTAGAAACTTCTATGAAGATTATGGAAATTCTTGGACGGAAGATTGAGATAGTTGTCTCATCTGGAGCCTCGAATGAGCTGGACTTAAGGGGGCCTAGGGAGCTTGCATCGCTCTTAGAAGTGTTGGGATACGATCAGGAAAGGGCTCT
>JANXDQ010000025.1 GCA_025059415.1 Aigarchaeota archaeon | reverse complement strand
TCGTCGTCTCCTCGATGAGCCTCCTGGTCGCCCCATCCCTACCGATGAGCCTCGCCCTGACCCTCACGAGATTATTCCTGCTGGGCTTGACGTATTCCGTTATGTCGATTATGCTCAGGACGGCGCCCTCCTCGAATAGCCTATAGGCCTTCTCCGGCGAGAATCCCCTGCCGATCGCCTGAACCACGTCCCTGGCCTTGAAGAGGGCTATCGGGTCTCCTCCCTCCTCGGGAGGCTTGGCCAACTCGATCCTAACGGATCCCTCGGCGCTGTCGATCGTGAGCTTCACCCCCAGCGTCTCCTCGATCCTCCTCTTCACGGAGCCCTGCGGCCCGATCAGGACCCCGACCCTCTCCCTCGGAATCGTGACCATGAAGAAGGACATGGCCTCACCTCCCCCGAACCCCGGAACCCGAAATTTAACAATTGCCTAGGAGACCTCAAATGGCTTTCTCCCAGTTATTTCCTCGAATAAGATCTCGGCCCCCGGCACGTCTACCCCCATCTTCCCGAAGAACCTCGTGATGTTCCTTAGGTCCCTGAGGAGGAGCTGGTCGGCGACCGGCTGCTCGACCCTAACAGCCTGAGAGAGATCTATCAAGACTATTTTATCATCCGGGGTGATGAAGATATTGTACTCGCTCAGGTCTCCGTGTACGAGCTTGGCGTTGCTGTAGAGCCTCTTAACGGCCTCGATCACCTGCGGGTAAATCTCCGAATAGGTCTCGGCCTCGAGCGCCACCTCATTCAATAGCGGATAACGCTTCTCATCCTCGCCAATGAACTCCATCCCGAGGACGTTATTCCTCACGAAGTATGGCCTCGGCACGGGGACGCCGGCCTCACGAGCCTCCTCCAAGTTCCTATACTCCCTCCTCGCCCAGAGATAGATGAAGTCCCTGAAGTCCTTGGGCACCCTCTGGAACCTCGGGTCATGGGCCGTGTACATGGACCTACTCTTCTTGAACTCGGCGCTCGTCACGAGATATATCTTGACGGCGAGGCCCTCGCCGCCTCTACCTTCTGCGTAATAGATCCTGGACTCCTTGCCCGCGCTGACCACGCCGTAGAAGTCCTTGATGAGCCCCCGGTTCATGAGCTCGTAAATCGTCATGAGGGTCTGCTGGTCGAAGACCTCCTCCAAGACCTCGTCGAGCTCAGACCTCTTCCTCAGAAACCTCTGCTCGCGCTCATACCTATGCTCCCTGAGCCTCAGCTTCTTCTCGATCCTATCATTGGACAAACTCTCGCAGATAGGTTGGAGAGGCCTTCTAAAAAGCTTTGAAAAAGTCTAGGCCGAGAGCTTCTGCTTGAGGAAGTCCGGGATCACGCCCTGCTCGGCGAGCTTCAGCGCCTGACCCCTCGTAAACCTCCACCAGATATCGCCCCTCGTATCGCTCTGGAAATCCCATGGGCTCACCAAGACTAGGTCGCCCTCCCTTATCCAGATCCTCCTCCTGAGCTGCCCCCTGATCCTGCAGAGCCTCGTCCTGCCATCACTACACTCAACCAAGACCCTATCGTTACCATACATCTTGACCACTATGCCGTAGACGTCGCCGGGCCCGGGCTCAACGAGCTCGTCGAGCTCATCGGGCTCCGAGACGATCTTCCTCTTACCCATATCCACCCCATATCCCTTATGCCTTCCTAAAAAGGGTTAAAGAAGGGGCTCAGGTACCCCAGGTTTCTTCACGGATCCGGGTCCCTATGCCTCATCACAGCCGATCATGAATTCTATGGCCCAAGTTAATGAATTCTTCGGGGGCATCTCCAGATGGGGCTCGCGCATTCAGCCCGTAACGTCACGTGACCTCAATAGCTCGGAGCCCAAATCCGTTATCTTATAGCGGTAGGGTTTACCCTCCCGTATTAGAAGACCGTCCTCGACCATCTTCTTGAGGGTTCTGGCCGTGTGCTCCCTGCTCAGTCCGAGGCGCCTACTTATCTCCCGCGCGCCAAGCGGCCCGCTGGAACTCAGCTCCCTAAGTATCTTCAACTCACTCTCAGAAACCTCTTCAGGCTCATATCGGTGTTCAACGGTGATCCTCTCAATAGATCTCATGGATTTCCTTAGTTTGAGGAGTAGATATGTGAAGACCGTTGTTTGGATGGCGAAGAGGGCTGTGAAGATGAGCGTGAGGAGAAGGAGCTGCGTCACATTGTCCGCCCCCTATCTTGTGACATCACTTAACGTCACGTCATTTATCAGGTTTAAGGCGTCGGCAAACCGCCCCTGGTTGAGCAAATCCGCGGCCTCCAAGATCGATGAAATTGCCCCCTCGCCGATTACTCCGAGATATTTCAGGAGGAAGATCGTGAATATGCTCTTTTTTATGTTCTCGATCGACTGCCGCAGAGTCCTCACATAGGCTCCCTTGGCGACCCCGCGTATCCCCGCCTTCTCCCGGAAAGTGAGCTTCATGCCAGAACTCGTGGAAGCCGCCTCTATCAAGAGGACCTCGAGCTGCGGCTCCGTCAACGAGGAAAGCTCCAATAATGCTCTCAAGACCTTCTCATCCGGGATTTTAAAGTCCAATTTCCGCAGAAAATCCCTGACGGACTTCCGCATCCCCCACCCTCAAGGGTTATACACTTCCGTATACCTATTGAATCTTCCGGCCTAAAGTTCCGCGTCGAGGTTGTATCCGCGTATTCTGGGAGTAATATCTCCTCCATCAGCGGGCACGCGCGGCCGCGTAAGCCTGTACTTGACGATGTTCCCGGATTTGCCGCGTTCAAGGTATCCACGCTCAGATAGCCTCGTTAGATACGTAGATACTGTGCTCAGCGATATCGGCTCCCTGTATTCGGCCATATATGCTTCCAAGACGTCGCGGGAGGCGAAGTACCCGAATGGGAAATATTTCGTGATGACCTTAGCCAGCTTGGCCAGCTTACTGTCCTCATAGTAGTATTCTTCCTGTTGCTCTCCACTTGGGAACCCGCCGTAGAGCTCCATTAAGTCCGCCATTTGCAACAACTTCTCCCTGTTCAATCTTCCCTCAAAAATGACGATGACCTTGTCTCCACTTTCATCGACCATCTCGAATTTGACGCGCTTCCTGCCTCGACGGATATCCATGCCGGTCAACCGCCATCGATCTCTCGGACTTACTCCAGATTTATTCTTTAAAATCAGGCCGGAGATTCACCATGGTTGAGGTTATACTCGGAGATTATCCGGTGATTAATCCGGGGAAGATCTTATGGTCTCAAGGATCGAGATGGCCATCCAAAGCTGGGTCCTCGTGAAAACCGGGAGATTCGGATCATTCATTATCTCCTCAATCATCTCGATGGCGTTCGCCGCCCTCACAGCTGGCTTATACCGTTCATCGAATAAGGCATCGGCAGCAGCCTTCGCAACCCTCCTAATGTTCCTCGGAGTAGATACATCATTCGCTATCGATTCCAAAATCTGGACGACATTCTGCCTCCTCTCTTCCCAACTTTGATCTATTGTCCCTGCCAAAAGCCCTCACCTCCAACCATCAAAAAGAAGTTTAACCAGCTGACTCAAAAAAAAGTTGCACAACGTCATTTTTACGTTTTTCTCCAAACATTTTTAAATTTTAATCCTTCCTTCACCTTCTTAATGTTCTCATATTGTTGGGTATGTTCCAGCCTGCTTCTCTAACAGCTTTCTAATCCTCTTGGCAGCTACCTCCGGTGTCCTCCGTGCACGCGATCCCGATGAATGTCTGTAGATAAGTCCTAGTCCATTTGGAATTATGTCCACGCTGTTGAAATCTATGTGAAGATCCCTCATCCGAATCCTAACATTACTCACTCACCGGCTCTCTAGCGGCTAAATTCCGGAACTTAAGCCCATTTAAATTCCCTTTAATGACTCCGTTAGGGGAAATTTTTTTAAATAAGCTTCTAGAAAACATTATGGGTGAAAGGTTGAGTAAAGTTAGAGTTCTCGGACTTCGTAAACGGTTTGATAAAACTATTGCGGTTGATGGAGTTAGTTTTGAGGTTGGGGATGGCGATTTCGTGGTTCTTTTGGGGCCATCGGGCTGTGGAAAAACCACGACTTTGAGATGTATTGCGGGCTTGGAGACCCCTGATGAAGGTGAGATCTACATAGATGATAGATTGGTGAATGATCTCCCGCCCAAGGATAGGGACATCGCGATGGTCTTCCAGAGCTATGCGCTTTACCCACACATGAGCGTCTATGACAACCTCGCATTCCCGCTCAAGATGAGGAAATACCCAAAGAACGAAATAGAGAGGAGGGTTAAGGAAGTTGCGCGGCTTCTCAGGATAGAGGATCTCCTAGAGAGGAGACCGAGGCAGCTCAGCGGTGGACAACAGCAGAGAGTCGCCTTAGGGCGTGCGCTTGTTAGGAATCCGAAGGTCTGGTTGATGGATGAGCCCTTGAGCAACCTCGACGCGAAGCTCAGGGTATACATGAGAGCCGAGCTCAAGAAGCTCCAGAAAGACCTCAAGATCACCACGATCTATGTGACCCATGATCAAGCGGAGGCCATGGCCATGGCGGATAAGGTCGCGGTAATGAACCATGGTAAGATTCTCCAATATGCCCCTCCAAACGTTGTCTATGAAAAACCCGCAGATCTCTTTGTCGCGGGCTTCTTGGGAAGTCCACCCATGAACTTCGTTGAAGCCGATTTAATTGAACGCGACTCTAAGATACTCCTAGATGCGGGAATCTTCGTCTATCAGCTGCCCGATGAGGTCGGGAGTGTTGTGAAGGGGAAAGTGACGAGTAATAAGGTGGTCCTAGGATTCAGGCCGGAGCACATGATCCTGTCAAAGAACAAGATCCCGGAAACATTCTTCCAAGCAAATCTCTATGTTGTCGAGCCCATGGGATCCAACTTAATCGTCGACATCAAGGCCGGCGAATACCTGCTTAAGGCCATAGTAGCGCCAACGGTCGAGCTGCCCCCACTCGGAGAAAGAGTTTGGGCAGGCTTCATCGCTGATAGATTACACCTCTTCGATGCCAAGACGGAGCTCGCCATTCTCTAGAAAAAGACCCCTCCCCATAACCTCAAACATCGTTAACCTAATATCCTGGCTTCCTCTTCTCGATTCCGAGTTGATAGAATTCCTTCTACATCCACTCGTGGTTTTCGCCGTAATTTGGATTATTGCGTATTTGATCTTCCGATTCGTCTTTAGGCGGGGGCTGCGGGGGGTTAAGCTATATCCACTTGGCTTCGTCCTGAAGACTGAGAGAACCGTGGGTTTGTTTGACAAGATCGCGTCTACTGCTCCCTCGATCCTTAAGGTTTTATCAGATATGGGGGTCGCCTTGGGATTCGGGATGATGGCTTTTTCCATATACATCCTTTCAAAGAATCTCGGGGTCTATCTCTTTACGCCAACTCAAGTTGGCCCACAGAACATCGTGATCCCCCTGGTCATCGGCGTCACCATAAGGTTAGAACACCTCCCCTACATACTCTTCGCCCTCGGAATAGTCTTGATTACCCACGAGGGGATGCATGGATTAATAGCGAGGCTTGAAAAAATCAGGATAAAATCCACGGGGCTTTTCCTATTCTACCTATTTCCCGGCGGATTCGTGGAGCCAGATGAGGAGGAGTTCAGGAAGGCGTCTAGCAGGGCGAGGGCGAGAGTGGCCGCCGGCGGGAGCCTCGCAAACCTCGTCGTAGGACTACTAGTTGTATTGCTTATGTTTGGGATCTTCTCGACCGCGGAGGCGGGCGTCGTAGTCATAGAGGTGGATGAGGGAAGCGGCATCAAGGTCAACGACGTCGTCTACAGCGTTAACGGTGTCCCCGTGAATAGGAACACGCTTTTCGAGAATATCTCGGCGACAGATCTCATAACGATCCAAACGAGTGGGGGGAATTTCACATATCGGCTAGGGGAGCCCATCAACGTTCCCCTTGCGTGGATCCTCGGCGAAATCGGCATCAGGCGCGTGGACTACTATTTTCCCATAAAGCTCGATATCGGATCGCCTGCGGCCGAGTATACTCTTTACAGGATCCTCTCGTGGACTCAGCTCATCGCCATAAATGTTGCGATATTCAACATGATGCCCATCTACTTCCTCGATGGAAGCCTCCTCCTATCCGCCCTTCTCGAGCCGAGGATAAGATGCGAGAAGGCTATGAAGCTCCTAAACACGTCCCTTACAGCTATATGTCTGCTACTCCTCGCCGCGAATATCGGATTCACGTTCAAGACCTTTGGGTTCCTCCAGATCTAGCCCGAGTTCTCTTTTGATCGCCAACTCGATCTCACAGGCCCTGCACATCCTCCTACTCGACGGCTCCCCGCAGATCTCGCACTTCCCCTCGGACATGGTTTTGAGGAGCGCATTGAGCATCCTCTCGAAATTGCTCAGAAAGGCGTAGAGAGATTCCGGATACCTCGCCGAGTACCAGTTCAGGAATTCCCTGATTTTGTCACGCATCGAAGTGTGGGTGTAGGGGCATGTCTTCACCTGAAACGGTATTTTTTCGAGGTATGCGTAGAGCGCGACCTCGCGTTGGGGAATGAGCCTGAAGGGCGCGATCCTGGGTATCGCGGATCCTCCTTCCCTCCTAATCCCCACCGGCTTGATATTCCCTTCACCTTTTAGGAGGTTTAGGAGGTATGTTTGGACGACGTCATCTAAGGTGTGGGCGGTCGCGATCACGGTCGCCCCAATCTTTCTAGCCGCCTTCACCAACGCCTTTCTCCTCAATACGCCGCAGACCGTGCACGGGTGAATCCCAATCTTCTCCGCCGCCCCGCATTCCACGGCATCTTCCAAAGTGAAGCCGAAGAGTTCTTTGAAGCTTATACTTAGAAATGGTATGTCCAGTTGGGAGGAGAAGTCCCTGACTATCCTCAAGCATTCCTCCCTGTAGCCCGCTACCCCCTCGTCCACGGTGACTGCGTATAGCTCTGCTCTGGGGAAATCCCGCTCGATCCTGTGAAGTATCCTGAGAAGGCTCAAGCTATCTTTTCCGCCCGATACCGCCACCATTATCCTGTCATCGGGTCTCAGGAGATCGTATTTTGAAATCGTCTTCCTCACCCTCTCGGTGATGTTTTCTCTGAAGCATTTGGCGCACAGCCGTTCACCAGAATACTTCCTGAAGTATATTGGAGGATTTCTCCGACACGTCGAGCACCTTGAAGCCTTCTGAAGGGGGTCCACGGGCTGTTCAATCATTAAGTATTACCAACACATTTCATCGACATTTCCTTAAGAAAGTTTCTCCGCTCCAACGCCCCTCGAAGAGGAACTCTTAATTTGCGAGGCCAAAACTCTGAGGATCGTCAGATGCAAAGTGCAGGAGACGCCGAGGCTCGGGGCGGTATACAAACGATGCAAGCCTTAAGGAGGCTATCTTAAAGATATAAATGCGGATTTATTAGATATCGTTAGAAGGTGTGAAGAAGGCCGTTGTGAAGAGGGGTGGAGAATATTTGGGGAAGATTCCGTATCCGAAGCTCGCTCCCTCATTGCTCTCTGCGGATTTTAGGAGGCTTGGGGAAGAAGTTAGAAGGGTTGAGGAGGCTGGAGCCGACGCCCTCCACTTCGATATCGCCGATGGCCACTTCGTCCCAAACATAACCTTTGGGCCCATGGTCATAAGGGCTCTTAGAGATGAGACGGATCTGCCGTTCTATGTCCACCTCATGGTGGATAATCCCGAGGCCATTATCGAGGACGTCGTCGATGCTGGTGGAGACGTTGTAACATTTCACATAGAGGTCTCTAAACAAGCTCACCGGATGATCCGGTCTCTTAGGGATCGAGGCATTAAGGCTGGAATTGCCCTCTGTCCGGAAACACCATTATCTTCGATGGAGTGGATCATCGATGAAGTCGACGTGATCTTGATTATGGGTGTGGATCCGGGATTTGGGGGCCAGACATTCATCCCAAGTATGTTGAAGAAGATCGAGAAGACCAGGGAGATGTTGGATTCGAGGCCCGAGGTGGACATAGCGATTGACGGCGGGGTAACGCTTCAAAACGTTAACTCGATAGTCGAGGCGGGGGCAAGCCTGATCATCGCCGGAACCGCGACATTCGGCCAGGGAGACATTAGAGAAGCCATAAAGAAGCTGAAAGCTGAAATGGAGAGGGCCTACTATGAGAAGTGGCACAAAGTAGATCGCGTTTTGAAAGATGGGAAGTAAAGATAGTTGTGGGGATTTATTCTTCGAAGATCCTCTTATATTGTGGAACCACGTCTGCGATGAAGAAACGCATGCCCTCTATGGTCTTGTAGTGGAGGAGCATCTCCTTTAGGACGTAAAAGGGTATCGTCACGATGTCCACGCCCAGCTCCGCCATCTCTCTGACTTGTCTCGCATTCCTCATGCTCGCCGCTATCACTTTCGTTGAGTATTTATAGTTCCGGTAAATCGCGAGTATCTTCTTAACGAGGTCGACGCCGCTGTAAATCCCATTATCATGTCCCGCATTCGCCGCATCCCTTATTTCCTCATCGATGTAGGCCCCACGCAGCGAGAAATCTCCACGCGATTCGATGATCCTCCTTAGTTGTTCATCAGCCAATTTCCGCATAAGCTCGAAGTCGAAGTAGTCGGCTTTCCCGTAGTCGGCATCCATCTTCATGCCCAGTTGATCCCTGATGTAGTCATCGATTCTACCAGCGAAGGGGCTTACGTAGTCCGCGCCGGCCTTTGCCGCGAGAAGCGCCTGCTCAGGGGTCATCACGAGCGTCACATTCGTCGGTATCCCGGCTTCCTTGAGTTCTCTTATCGCCCCCAATCCATCATAGACATTCGACTCGCCATCCGTGCTGGGGCATATCGGGATCTTTATCACAACTTCTCCATAGGGGCTGAAAAGCTTATACAGCTTCTTTGCCTCGCTGATCATGTCCTCCGCCTTAACACTAATTACCTCCAAGCTGACAGGGCCCGGGACAAGCTTCAGGATCTCCTTGATGTAATCCACCATCGATATCTCGCCGCGGCGGCGCTCAACGGCCTTCTTGATTAAAGAGGGGTTCGTCGTAACGCCGTCAATCACGCCGAGCGAAGACGCGAACTTGATTTCTTCCAGCTCCGCGGTATCTAAGAAAATTTCCATAAAGATGAAGTAAAAAGACGCCGCAATTAATCCTTTATCCCCAAATTAAAGGGAGAAGAATGCTTGCCAGCACCGGGGCCTCGCGGAGGCTCCCGCACCCCACTAATACCCCGGCGCGACCCGGCTTAGCTTCCGGGTTCGGAATGAGTCCGGGCGTTTCCCGGGCCGCTATGGCCGGCAAGCAATATAATGTTTGTTTGGTTTGTATTTAACTCTTGGTGGGGGAAAACTTTTAGAGCGGCTTCTTTTGAGAGCTTGTTTGGAGAAGTATCGGGATGCTGGATTTTCTCCAGGTTTCTGGCCAACAGGACTTGATCTCGGTCATTAGCAGTCTAATATGGCTTCTCTTCCTGATGATCTTCTTCATATATCCATCGTTCTCGCAGCGGCTCCAGCTGTCATATATTCTCAGGGACTTGGAGCGGAGGCTTCAGAGGCTTAAAGTGATGAGGGATGAGGTTAGGGGCAAGACCGTGGAGGTATTGAGGAAGTATTCGGGAGACGGGGTGAAGGTGGACGAGGAACTCGACAAACTCCTATTATCCTTCATGATAGCGCCCGAGTCCATGGACCCGTATGGCATAGTCTACAAGCTCGAGCACATCGTGAATACTTGGGAGGACGTTTTTGAGGAGCATGTGAAGCTAATTTGCACGAAAGCGGATGAGGCGTGGTCAAAGACTTTAACGAACCTCGTCGAGGTCGCGAGGGGGATGGATTACCTCTACAGGGTTGTGAGACACTATTATTTGCTGGGGAGGAGGACGGCTAACATCTACATAGTGCTCCAGATCCAGATGCTGATGCCCCAGATAATGGAGATCGCGGAGGCGTATCGGAGGGCTTGCTACGCCTTCACCCAAGGCCAGCCCATAGGGGATGGAGTCGGAGTGCTGGCTGTGGCGAAGCTCGTTGAGGGGCTTGAGAAGAAGACCTACCAGGTCGCGAAGGATACAATAGTCCACGAATTCGAGATGGACGGCAGGAGGGTCTTCGTCCTCAGGGCGGCGGGCCCAGGTGGGGCCGTTGGGAGGCCCGCTGACGGCTTGTTGAAGATCCTTGAATCCGAGAGAGACAAAGTCAAGGCCGTAATCATGATCGACGCGGCTCTGAAGCTTGAGGGGGAGGAAACGGGCAAGGTCGTCGAGGGGATAGGGGCCGCGATCGGAGGCATAGGAGTCGACAAATTCAAGATCGAGGAGATCTCAAAGAAGATGAATATACCACTATATGCCTTCGCGATCTATCAGTCGATCGGGGAGGCCATCACCCCGATGAAGAAGAGCATAGCAAAGGCGGCCGATGAAGTCGTGGAGAAGGTGAAGAAGCTGATTTCTAGTAAGGTCGATGAGGGGTTCTCGGTAATAGTCGCGGGAATAGGGAACACCGTTGGCATAGGAATTAGCTAAAATATGCCCCGAGAGTGGAGTTACTCGAAATGTTGCCGCGGAGACGTGGAGTCGAAGAAATCCCCCAGCCTCTAACTCATCTAAAATGCTTGGAATGCGGTACCGTGAACTCTAGGCCATTCACTGGTGGGGATTACGTGTTTAAGGAGGTTGAGGAGAGGTGTCCAAAATGTGGTGCGAGCAAAATGAAGATAATTGGGATCTACGTGGAGGAGGAGAGGAAGACCCCCTAGCCCAACTTCCTCATGTTATGACCTCGCATCCCTCCTCGGTGATCACCACCGTGTGTTCTGCCTGAGCAACCGGCTGCCCCGAGCGCTCAACCAAGACGGGGTACGCGTGGATCCTCCCCAACCTGACCAACCTCTCGTGCAACTTCTCTTCAAAGCCATCTATCCACCTAGGCGTGTAGGGTAAGCCCTTGAATCTCTCCACCAAGTAGCTCAGCAACCGCCGCTCCTCTGACCTCAATTTCTCCATCTTCAGCCCGCTTGGATCGGCTCTGAAAATCGTTGCCAGCTTTGCCGAGACTACCTCGCCCGCCGCCCGCATGGTCGTGAGGAACGGCTCAACGGCATAGACGTGGTTCACCTGAAGTTTTCCGGGGACTGGGGCCGCGATGTTCGGGATAGTGAGGCCCGTATGTAACTGGTATCGCTTGATCTCGTGTCCAGTCAAGTTCCTTATGGGCTTGAATCCGAGCTTGTTCGCGGTTTTCTGTATTATGAAGCCTATTTGGGAAACATTCACCCCGGGGCCCATGGCCTTTATGGCCTCGTGTAGAACTATTTGGGAGGCTCCGGACATGGCCTCAAACTCGGGGCTGAGCACGACCGTCGTCGCCGTATCCGCTATATAGCCATCCAAAGAGACCCCTATATCGACCTTCACGATGCTCCTCGGCGGTATCACCATTTGATCGCTGGGCGGCGATGTGTAGTGGGCTGCGACCTCATTTATGCCGACATTGCATGGAAACGCCGGTTCAGCTCCGAGTTCCCTGATCCCCTTCTCGACGATTTCACATATCTCGATTACCTTGACCCCCTCCTTGACGGCTCTATACACCTCGTCTCGAATCCTCCTCGCTATTGCCCCCGCCTCCCTGAGCCTCCCTAAATCCAACAATTCTCCATCCCCTAAGCCATCGGGATTTGTTTAAGGATTTTCAGCGCCTCTATGGGGGCCCTGCTTTATCCCTACACCTATCGCATACGCGTTTCCCGCCGACCATGAAGAGCTTCTCGGTCTTCCTGCCGCATACCTCGCACCGCGGCACCTTTCCCACCCGTAATTTTGAACACCCCGGGGAAAAGATAAGATTTTTATCACGTGAAATCCCGGGTTTCCGCCTCGTGGAAATTTTAGATATATATCTAGGCGGCTAGAAGCCAGACTTGGCATGGGTGGGTATTTTTGGCTTGAGTGAGCCGGGCGAGGAGCGGGATATGAGAGAAGAGGAGTTCATCGTCACGCCGTGGAAGGTCGAGGGAAAGGTCGACTACAACAAGCTCGTGGAGAAGTTCGGAACCGAGATAATCAGCGATGAATTGCTTGAGAGGCTCATAAGGGATGCGGGGGAGTCAAGCCACCTCCTTAGGCGGCGGATATTCTTCTCCCACAGAGACCTCGACAAGGTCCTAGATGACTGGGAGGCGGGCAGGGGATTCTTCCTATACACCGGGAGGGGGCCGAGCGGCCCGATGCACATAGGCCACATAATACCATTCTACTTCACCAAGTGGCTCCAAGACCGATTCAAGGTAAACACATACATCCAGCTGACCGATGATGAGAAGTATCTGGAGGAGGGGCGAGGCCTCACCCTCGAAGAGACCAGGAAATGGGCAAAGGAAAACGCGTTGGACATCGCGGCCGTTGGATTCGACCCGGACCGCACATTCATCTTCCAAGACACCGAGTATATCCGGAACATGTATCCGTTGGCGCTCAAGGTCGCGAGGAAGATCAATTTCAGCTGGGTCAGGGCGGTCTTCGGATTCGACGCGCAGACGAATATCGGGATGAGCTTCTACCCCGCGATCCAAATAATCCCATCACTCTTCGAGAAGAGGAGGTGTTTGATACCGTGCGCGATAGACCAGGACCCATATTGGAGAATTCAGAGAGACATCTCGGAGAGCCTCGGATTCCACAAGGCCGCGGCCATCCACAGCAAGTTCCTCCCACCCCTCATGGGGCCCACCGGGAAGATGAGCGCAAGCGACCCGGAATCCGCGATCTACCTCCACGAGGGTAAGGAAGACATTAGGAGGAAGATTTGGAAAGCGTATTCTGGCGGCCAGCCGACCCTAGAGCTCCACAGGAAGCTCGGCGGAAACCCGGAGATCGACGTCGCCTACCAGTGGCTATTCTATTTCTTTGAGCCCGACGATGGCAAACTCGGGAAGATCGAGGAGGATTATAGGTCTGGGAAGCTCTTGACCGGAGAACTCAAGTTGATCCTCACCGAGAAGGTGTTAAAGTTCTTGGAGGAGCATCAGTCTCGGAGGGAGGAGGCGAGGGAACTCATTAACCTCTACATGTACGATGGCGAGTTGGCGAGGGAAATGTGGAAGAAGATCCACGAGTGAGCGGACACCCTTCCAGGCCGCCGAAGTGGTAACCCTATTAAGCGGCCGACGGCCACTTTTCCCGCATTCGGGGAAGGTGATAACTTGGTCTACCTCTGGGTCTTCCGCAGGTTCCCGGAGGAGAGCATAGATCCAAGCCACCTCAGGATACTCATCTTCCTCAAGAATAATGGGCCGCATACCTCGAGGGAAATCGCGAGAAAACTCGGGTACTCGGTGAAATATACGCGTAGCGCGCTTCAGCTCCTGAGGAGGATTGGGGCGGTGGAGGTCTACCTGAAGCCCGAGAGGGGGCTCGACTCCTTCCAGGGGGACTGAAGGATTATATCCCCGACGTTGAAGATCTATTATCGGCGGCGGCAGGTAGGGCCGGGGAGCTAGCCCTTCCCTGTAACCCGAAATGGGCTACATGCGGGGGCCAGTAACCTGGGAGGGCGCCTGAGGGAGGGGGTACAGCGGCGGAAGAGGGGAGAAGAAGGCGCGCCTACATGGGGCCTCGTAGGGAGCTGACCCACCTGTAGGGGTGGGCCACAGATCCCCAACACGCCGAACCGCGTCAGGCCCGGGAGGGAGCAGCGCTAAGGCGTGGCGGGGCCGCTGTGTAGATCCGTGCTGGATCCCCTATCCGCTGCCGAGGCCCCCTTTCCCTCCCGCCACCTTTCGGGGGCTGCCGCCGCCATACTTATTAAATTGACGACCACTTTCTAGTTTGTGAGATGTTTTGAGCGAAGAGAT
>JANXDQ010000024.1 GCA_025059415.1 Aigarchaeota archaeon | reverse complement strand
GACCTTTCAAAATATGAGGAATACTGAATAAACATAGTTTCTTTTGGTGTAAAGTTGAAAGTAAACGAAATCGCTGATCCATATTTCCTCTTTTTATCGTGAAGTCACGTAAGTAATCAGATTATTCTCCTCTAGTATGCGCTTCAGCTTATAGACCGCCTCGAAGACCTCCCGCTCAGTCTTAGCCCCCGTACAAACAAGCTTACCACTCGCGAACATCAAAATAACAACCTTAGGCTCACCCATCCTATAAATCAAACCAGGGAACTGCTCGGGTTCGTACATGGTTGCTTCGAGTTTTGTGGCTGATTTTTCGAGGTCTATTTTTGCGTGTAGGTCGATTGATGCGACGATGTTTTGTATTTCGATTATTGGTTCGTGTTTGATTAGGAATCCTTCTTTTTCGAGTAGTTTGATTACTGTTTGTACTGCTTTTATTGATTCTTGTTCGCTTTTTGCTCCTGTGCATACCATTTTTCCTGATGAGAAGATTAGTGTTGCTGTTTTTGGTTTTGCTAGTCTGAATACTAGTCCTGGGAATTGTGCTGGCTTATATTCTGTCTCTGGGAAGGCTTTTTGGATCTGCGTTAGGTCTAGTTTCTGGTTAATCGTTACTGAGGCCACCACATTTTGTATCTCTATTGTGGGTTCTGGGGTTTTGGACATGGTTCTCAGCCTTTATAAGCAGTGGTTAGATGGTGGTGGCTATTTATAAGCCTTATTTATAAAATCTTCGGCATGGGAGGGGCCGGCCGCCGTCGCTGCTCTGGGCTTGTTAGGGTTTTCTTGGGGCTTGTTATTTTATGGGGGGATGGCTCTGTGAGGATTTCTGATCGCCTGTTTGGGGGCTTTTTTGGAAGGGGGGCTTCGATCGTATATACTGGCCACGGGTTGGTGATCGCTATCGGGATATGTGTGTTGTAAGTTTGGAGTTTTTCGGGTATGGCCTCTGTGAACGGCATAGATGTTGGGTCGGTGGTGTCCCTGAGGCCGCTGCGGGGTTTGGTTTGATTTAAGATCTTGGCGAAAACCTGAGGGGTCGCGATTCTCGTTTGATGGGTGTTTTGGGAATTCCTTTGACATGTTCTCTATAAAGATGGTCTTCCTCTGGGATTTTAGGGGATAAGGTTTATATGCGGATTGATCTCGTCCTTGTGCGTGGTGTTGGATTTGTTGGGTGGTCGTCTTCATTTCGAGTGTTGACGTTTTTTCTCGTGGAGAATTGACTTTGTCCATGCCCATTTCCCCAACGGGATGTCAGGGGCGCCGATGGTGGGTTGCCGACACCGATTTTAGGGGTGAACCATTATGAGTAGGGTCAGCTTTGCTATACCGAAGGGGCATCTCGCTGAGGGCGCACTTAGGCTTCTGGAGAGGGCCGGCTACACCATATCGGGTGTGGAGCGCTCATATAGGCCGTCCATTAATGATCCAAGGATCGAGTTGAAGATCCTTAGGCCGCAGGAGATACCGATATTTGTCGCCGATGGACTGCACGACATAGGTATAACTGGAATAGATTGGGTGAAGGAGACGCGCGTTGATGTAAAAATTTTACTAAATCTTGAGTATGGCGGGGTCAAGCTCGTCTTGGCGGTCCCTAAGTCCTGGGATGACGTGGGCGATCTATCAACTTTACTCGAGAAGTTCAACGGCGAGCGCCGGGTTCTAAAGATATCAACCGAGTATCTTAACGTCTCGGCTGAATACTTGATGAATAATCCGACATATGTGAGGCTTTATGGGCGGAGGGAGCCGCTGATGGTCACGCCGTGGTGGAGGAAGGGTGAAAACCCCATGGTTGCGCTGTATCTCTCCTTCGGGGCGACTGAGGCCAAGCCACCGGAGGAGGCAGACGCGATAATTGATGTAATGAGGACCGGTGAGTCGCTTGAGCGGAATGACCTGAAGCCGATTGAGATCATAATGGAATCCTCGGCTGTGTTGATAGCGAATAGGAACTCCCTTAAGGATCCGGGGAAGCGCGAGAAGATATACGACGTCCTGACGCTGCTGAAGGGCGTTATTGATGGGAGGAAGAAGTTGCACATATTTTTAAACGTCCACAAAGATAATCTCCAGAATCTCCTCGAGAAGTTGCCGGCGCTTAAGAGACCGACGATATCACCCTTGGCTGATGAAGACTGGTACTCCATCAACACCGTGATAGATAAGGACCAGTTCCTAGAGCTCCTCCCAATATTGAGGAAGCTGGCTCAGGGGCTGGTCGTCTATGAGCCCAAGCAGGTCCTCCCCCTGGACGAGGTATCCGCGAGCGAGAAAGAGGCTGAGGAGGAATAGTCCTTGCCGATAAGGATGACGATGTTGAGAGAGGTGCGCGAATACTTTTTGAGAGATAGGTGGCCGAGGAAGAGAATCTTAAGCGACGGCTTATCTACCTATGTTGAGGGAATCATCAAAGATGTCAGGGAGCGTGGAGACAGAGCCCTAATATATCTTACTGAAAAATTCGATGGGGTAAAACTAGACATCGGTAAGATTAGGGTTGACCATGAGGAGATGGAGAAAGCCTATAATAAGGTTAGCGATGATCAGATAGCGGCCATCGAAGCCGCCAAGAGGAGGATCCAGGAGTTTGAGAAAAGCCTCCTTTCAAAGTTGAACTTCAAGTATGTTGATGGGCTCGGTGTCGAAGCGCGTTGGGAGCCGCGGCCAATCGAGAGCGTTGGCTGCTACGTGCCCGGGGGGAGATATCCATACCCGAGCTCCCTCTTGATGACGGTTGTCCCGGCAAAGGTTGCCGGCGTCTCTAGGGTCGTTGTCTGCACGCCCCCCCTAAGGGATGGCTCGGTTCACCCACTGATACTCGTGGCCGCTGACATATGCGGCGTAGATGAGATTTATCGGATTGGGGGAGCTCACGCCATAGCCGCGATGGCCTATGGAACGGAAAGCATTAAGCCCGTTAAGAAGATCGTCGGACCCGGGAATCTATACGTCATGGCGGCCAAACTGCTGGTTTCCCGAGATGTCCCGATAGATCATCCAGCTGGCCCAAGCGAGATAATGATTTTAGCCGATGAGTCCGCCAACCCACATCACGTCGCATTGGACCTCGTCTCGCAAATGGAGCATGGTCCGGGAAGTGCCGCGATCTTAGTCACTACCTCGACGAGCCTGGCTGAACGCGTACACGAAGATCTAACACGCCTCGTTGAGGATGCCCAGATGAGTGGAGATATGTGGTTGCTGGCCGCAGAGAATGTGGATGAGGCGATAAACTTCATTAACGATTTTGCTCCCGAGCACCTTGAGATAATCGCAGAAGATGCACGTGGATTATCTAACCGGATTTACTCGGCTGGTCTGATTCTAGTCGGCGACTCGACGCCCGTGGCCCTAAGCGATTATTGCTTGGGGACGAATCACGTGATTCCAACCGGGGGATATGGACACGTCTTCCAACCCCTCTCCGTCTTTGAGTTCATCAAGTTCGCCATCATCGTTGAATGCCCATCGGAAGCATTAAGGAGATTATCAAAAACCGCCAACACATTGGCTGAGAGCGAGGGCCTAGTAAACCACGCATTGGCCATAAGAGAGAGGATCAGGAGTTGAAGAAGAGGATAATCGACGAGGTTATCGAGGGAGCGCGGGACCTGAGCAAATACGATGTCGGCGAGACCATTGAGGGCCTGGCCTCAAAGCTCGGGAAAAAGCCCAGTGAAATATTGAAGCTCAATTCTAATGAGAACCTCTTCATGCCACTCGACCTCCTGAGAGATGTCCTGAGGCAGGTCGTAGATGAGGTTGATCCGAGAATTTATCCCAGAGATGAATACGGGCATCTTAGGGAGGCCATAAGCGGGTTCATGAATGTCCCGGAAGAATGCATTGCCATTGGTGCCGGGAGCGACCAGTTGATAGAAATAATCTCGGAGATGTTCCTCAGGGATGGGTACGAGGCCTTGTCGATGGAGCCCACTTTCCCCATCTATGAGAGATGCGTCAGGATTCAGGGGGCCTCCTATAGGGCCGTTCCGCTGAAGGATGACTTCACCCTGGACGTCGACTCGATGATGTCCGCGATAAACCCGAACACGAGGATCATCTTCCTATGCTCTCCAAACAACCCCACGGCCAACCAGCTTGGGAGAGAGAATATACTTAGTTTATGTGAAGAGTTCGAGGGGCTGGTGGTTGTGGATGAAACATACGCCGACTTCGCCGGGGTCACCTTGGCCGACGCCGCGGTGAGCCTCGACAACTTAATAGTTTTCAGGACGTTCTCCAAGACATTTGGATTAGCGGGTTTAAGAGTTGGATACGCGGTGGGGAACAGAAGGCTTATCAAGGTTTTTGAGGAGAAGTTCCAGATGCCGTACTCGGTCTCAACTATAGCGCTCAAGGCCGCCGTCAAGATTCTTGAGAGGTGGGGTGAGGTGGCGGGGGTCATCGAGGCCATTAGGGAGCAGAGGGAAATACTCGTCTCCGAGCTCAACAAGATGTCTGGGGTAAGAGCGTTCCCTTCCGAGACGAATTTCGTCTTATTCCAAGTGAATAAGGACTCCTCGACGGTCTATAGAAGCCTCCTAGAGAAGGGCGTTATCGTGAGAAATCTCGGCCGCGTATTGAGATTTGACAACTGCTTGCGGGTCACGGTCGCTCCGAGCCCCATGACGGAGCGCTTCCTCAGGCATCTCAGCGAAGTTCTGCTTTGAGGGGCTGGGAACATGGCGCCTTCGAGGGCTAAAGTAGCTGACAAGTTTGGTCGGGAAGTCCTGTTTAGCGGGGTAGTTGGATGCGGCGGCCTAGGAAGTGAGATGGGCGATTCCTTAAATTTGTCTAAGATTATGTTTCCCCGTCCCTCGATAGGGATCATCAGATGCCGCGATGATGGGGGCGGTGAGCTTTGAGAGAGGCGGAATATCTCAGGAAGACCGCGGAGACCGAGGTCAAGGTCAGGGTTAGGCTCGAGGGATCTGGATCAGCGAGCGTCAATACCGGGGTATCGTTCCTGGATCATATGCTCAGGTCCCTGGCAACCCATAGTTTAATGGACTTGTCGGTGGAGGCGAGGGGTGATTTAAGACATCACGTAATCGAGGACGTGGCCATATGCCTGGGCGAGGCGCTGAGGAGAGCTCTCGGCGATGCCGCCGGCATAAGGAGGTTTGGATACGCCATAGTCCCGATGGATTGCTCGCTTGCCTTCGCCGCAATAGACCTCTCTAATAGGCCATATCCAAAGATCGATCTCAAACTCGAGGGTGAGAGCATTGAGGATATGCGATGCGAGGACATATACCACTTCCTAGAGACGCTGACGAACTCCCTCAAGGCAAACATACACATATGGACCCAATATGGGTCAAATGATCACCATAAGGTCGAGGCCGCCTTTAAAGCCCTTGCCCTATCACTGAGACAGGCGGTCTCAATAGATGTCGAGAGATCCGGTATACCGAGTTCAAAAGGTGTCCTCTAAAATGATAGTCGTGCTCGATTACGGCGTCGGAAACCTCTTCAGCATAAAGCACTCCTTCAAGAAGATTGGCTACCAGGTAGAGGTGTGCCTAGACGTGGAGGAACTAAAGAGGTCTGACGCGATAATTTTCCCCGGTGTAGGAAACTTCGCAGCCGCCTCCAAAAACATCAAAAACGTCAGGGACATCCTCATCAAGCTCCTCCTCGAAGATCAGGTTCCAACCCTCGGAATATGTCTCGGTATGCACCTATTCTTTCCGAAAAGTGATGAAGGCGGAGGAGATGGGCTGGGCATATTCCAAGGTCAAGTCACTAAGCTTCCAAAATATGTTAAAACTCCCCACATGGGATGGAATAACCTGAGGGTAATTAAGTCGTCTCCGATCCTAGATGGGATAACTGAGGGAGATTACTTTTACTTCGCCCACAGTTATTACGCCCTCCCCGAGGATAAGGGCGTAGTCGCCGCTGAAACGGGTTACGGAATCGATTTCCCCTCAGTCATCTCAAGTGGAAATATATTCGGAGTCCAATTCCATCCAGAGAAGTCGGGGAAGCCTGGAGAACTGGTGATGAAGAATTTTGTGAAACTAATTAAGCGTTGACCGGGGCGCCGCATCTTGATCGTAATACCTTCAATAGACCTGATGGGCGGCAAGATTGTCAGGTTATTGAGAGGAGACCCCAAACATGCGCGATTCTATGAACACCTTGGTGACCCACTAACAGTCGCCAAGATGTGGGAATCTATGGGCGCGCAATTAATCCACGTAGTTGATCTGGATGCGGCTCTGGGACGGGGCGACAACCTAGAGATAATAGGTGACATCATCCGCGCCCTAAAAGTTCCAGTACAGGTTGGTGGTGGTATAAGGGATGTTTCACGGGCACTTAAACTAGTCAACATCGGGGCCGGCAGGATCATAGTCGGATCGATGGCCTTCAAAAGCCCAGAGAAGCTCAAGCTCATTTTGGAGGAGGTAGGCTATGATAGGGTGGTTGTCGCCCTAGATCACTTGGGTGGCAGAGTCGTGGTCGACGGCTGGAGGGAACAGACAGGTGCGAGCCTGAGGGAGGCCGCGGAAGACTCCGTGAAGATGGGCGTGAAATATCTCTTGGTAACATCGATTCAACGTGATGGATCATTAACCGGGCCAGACGTGGAGAACCTCTCAAAGATCATCGATCTAGATGTCAACATAATAGCCTCCGGCGGAGTCAGGGACATAGATGACATAACATTGTTGAGAGACCTCGGCGTCTACGGAGTCGTGGTGGGCAGGGCGCTATATGAGGGGCGCCTCAACTTCAGACAAGCTTTAAAAGCCGCTCTTGGGTGATGGGGGTTCCGGTGCAGCAAATGGTCCTGACCAAGCGCATAATACCATGCCTAGACGTCGACCACGGGAGGGTCGTCAAGGGCATAAACTTCATCGGTCTAAGGGATGCTGGAGACCCGGTCGAGCTGGCTAGGCGCTACCGCGACGACGGCGCCGACGAACTGGTCTTCCTAGATATAACCGCCTCGGCGGAGAAGAGAAAGATATTGAGCGAGGTCGTCAAAGCGGTCGCCTCCGAGATAGACATACCATTCACGGTCGGCGGCGGGATAAGGAGCCTCGAAGACGCCTATGCGGTTCTCTCAAGCGGGGCCGACAAGATCTCAGTCAATACTGCCGCATTTGAGAGACCCGAATTCCTCAAAGATCTCGCTGATACATTTGGATCGCAATGCGTGGTCTTAGCGATAGATGCGAAGAGGAGATATGAAAGTAGGCCGGATAGAAACCTGGTGGAGACTCAGGAAGGCCCATGCTGGTTTGAGGTCTACATCTATGGTGGGCGAAAACAAACGGGGATGGACGCCATCGAGTGGGCCGAGATGGGAGAAAGGCTGGGAGCCGGCGAGATATTGCTAACATCGATCGACAGAGATGGCACGGAGCTCGGATACGACATCGAATTAACCAGGAGCATCTCAGAACGCGTCAGAATCCCCCTCATCGCCAGCGGAGGGGCAGGTAAACCCGAGCACTTCCTCGAAGCGCTGACCGTTGGGAGGGCGGACGCCGCGCTCGCGGCCTCGGTTTTCCACTACAGCAAATACCCTATACCGGTCATTAAACAATATCTCCATGAGAGGGGTGTACCGGTCAGGAGATGAGGCCATTGAAAAGTGTAAGTATGAATGAGCTGGATTTCGAGAAATGCGGCGGCATACTCCCAGTGGTCGTCCAAGAAGAGGGCACAGGGAAAGTTCTAACCCTGGCCTACGTGAACAGGGAGGCAATTCAAAGGACTCTTGAGACCGGTTACGCACACTACTATAGACGGTCGCGTGGGAGAGTTATGATGAAGGGCGAGACCTCTGGAAACGTCCAAGAAATCGTAGACATATTGGTTGACTGCGATCTGGACGCGGTATTATACGTCGTCAGGCCGAGGGGGGCCGCCTGTCACCTAGGCGAGGAAACATGCTTCCACAACAGACTGAAGGAAATAGAAGCTCGTTCAACTCAGCCCCCCTAAGTAGGATACGCAAATACCCTAGGGGAAGAAGCTTCCACGTGGATCCGATCTTCGCCACGTCAAAGGGCGTTTTCGATATGGCTGGCCGACAGGGAAAGGACGGTACCCATAGCCCGTGGAAAGATGTCGGCGCTCGCTATATGTGGATCTCTCGGAGAAGCTGGTGGCGGAATATTCTGGGAGGGATTTCTAAAAATTTCCCCGGGCATTGTTTTTGCATTTATACATTTCCATGTAAAATATACGGTTGCTAGTTAAGGATCTTTTATATCCTGGTGAAAATAACTGGAAAATATGGGGACGGCTGCTAAATACTCTAGGCCAGATGCTTTAACGGCTGTGGCTTACATAGTTATGACTTCCGCCGTGACCGGCGTTGGGTTCCTTCTAACCGCGCCGATTCCCTTGATACCGGGAGCGATTCACTGGAGGGTCCTCGCATTCCTGCCATGCATCTTCGGCATACTCTTCGGTCCCGTCATAGGGTTCCTCGCAGGCGCGCTCGGAAACACCCTGTGGGCCGTGATTGGCGGATACTTCAACCCCGCTACCCCGATCTTCGACTTGATAGGCGTCGGCCTCACCGGCCTCATACCGGGCCTCCTCTCCAAGCCTGAGGATGCGCTGAGTGGTAGGGGGCTCCTCAAGGCTGCTATAGTTTCCCTAGTTTCGGGAGTGGTGATGGTGCCGATAGTCGCTGTTGGGTTCGACTGGGTTGGCGTAGCTCCATTCGGTCCGGCTGTCTTCTTCCTCGCCGTAAGCGATCTGCCGCCCATCTTGATTGGGACGCCGATAGTCCTCAGGGCCGTTGCTCCGCTCCTGCTGAGGAGGAAGCTCCTGAAATGGAGGCTCTAAACGGTATAGGCCTTGAAGTGGCAGGGCTCAGCTGTCGTTATGAAAGGGATTGGGTCATCAAAAACCTCTCTTTTTCTGTTAAGCCCGGGGAAGCACTCGCGGTGGTCGGCCCAAGCGGCTCGGGGAAAACGACGCTCGCATACTGCTTGACCGGCATAATTCCGCAAAAAATCGAGGCAGAAGTCCGGGGCAGAATCCTGGTGGATGGCAGGGACGTCTCAAATTCCCCCATAAGGGAGAACGCCAAGCTCATCGGCGTAGTCCTCCAGAACTACGAGATGCAGATTTTTGGACTAACCGTCGAGGAGGACCTAGTATTTGGACTTGAAAACCTCGGGTTGGATGAGGTAGAAATTAGTTCCAGGCTTGAGTGGGCTCTAGAAACATTTGGGCTGAGGAAATATCGTTCATACCACGTCCACGAGCTCTCCGGAGGCCTCCGTCAAAGACTCGCAATCGCCTCTTCGGTCATCACGGCCCCCAAATACCTGGTCATGGACGACCCCACGGCGAACCTCGACTGGAGGGGCATAGTGGAGCTCAGAAAGACTCTTCAGAGGTTGAAGGAGGAGGGGAAGGGTTTGACCCTCATGGTGAGGAGGCTAAAGGGCCTCGAGCCCGTGATCGACAAGATAATTGAGATAAAAGCCAATAATAGATCCATTTCAAATCTCAGTTCCCAAGAGCCCGAACTCCAAGCATCAAAACCCGGAGCAGAAATCTCATTACGTTTTGAGGGGGTCTGGTTTAGGTACTCGGGAGACAGGGATTACGCATTGAGGGACATATGGCTCAACATAGAGGGGGGAAAATGCATAGCCTTGATGGGGCCGAATGGCTCTGGAAAGACCACGCTCGTGAAGCACGTCAACGGCCTCCTTAAACCAACGAAGGGGAGAGTACTGGTGCTGGGAAAGGATACGAGGAACTATAGCCCGGCGCAGCTCGCCAAGCACGTGGCCTTCGTTTTCCAAGACCCCGACAAACACATAGTCTGCGAAACGGTCTGGGAGGAAGTGACCTTCGGTCCGAGAAACCTCGGACTAGGATACGAATATGCCGAGGAAGCCCTGAGAATTCTCGGGCTCCTAGATAGGAAAGAGGATCCACCATACCTCCTGAGCACGGGCGAGAAGATTAGGTTGTCGATGGCCGGGGCCCTGGCGATGAATCCGGAGATCCTAGTCCTCGACGAGCCTACAACCGGACAAGATGAGGAGACGCTGAGCATCATGGCCTCGATGATAAAGAGACTCAAATCGATGGGGAGGACAATTGTGGTGGTCACCCATGACAGCGACTTCGCCGCGGCAGCCAGTGACGAGATAATTGTGGTTAGGGATGGCGCGCTCGCGGCCAGGGGAAAACCCGAGGAAATCCTGCTGAATAATTCCCTCATCGAGGAATTCGAACTAGAGCCTCTCTCATCAAAGTCAAGAGGGTCGGTGGAGGTGATGGCGCCTGGCTGATCTCAGCCCCGATCCCAGGACCAAAGTGATCTTATTCTCATCCATGGTAGCCCTAGCATTCATCTTCAGAGGGTTTGTGGAGCTCGCGTGTCTGGCTGCGGTAGCTTTGATAGTCTCGTTCTTAGGGGCTTGGAGGAACACCGTCTTGAAGGGCCTGAAGGCGATGGCCCCCCTCCTCGTGGTCGCCTTCATCCTGTGGTCCTTTACGTATGGATGGTCGATCTTTCGGAGTTATGAAGGTGGTGGGGCGAACTTTCAGCTCGGAGCTTTCATGGCGCTGAGGCTCTTTGTAATCATCCTAGTCTCCCTGAACTTCATTGCGATGATTAAGCCCAGCGAGCTTGTGAGGGCGCTCGCCTCCTTCAAGCTACCATACAAGGCGGTTTTCATCATGGGACTAACGCTCCGACACCTATACACCATAGCAGATGACTACAAAGCGGTAAAGGAGGCTCAGACATCTAGGGGTCTAGAGCTCGATAAGGGGGGACTACATGCTAGGATAAAGAATTACATCCCGGTACTGATCCCCCTCTTCATCAAGAGTATAGAGAACGCCGAGAAGCTCACCCTCGCGATGGAGCTCAGGTCATTCTCATTCGATCAGAGGAGAAGTTACCTAAGGGGACGCCTAAAAGCCATCGACATCGCCATCATATCCGCGTTCTCCATCGCCCTCGCCCTTACAATACTCCGTTACTGGGTGGGTGCCATATAATATGCTTGCGAGGGTGGAGATCTATCAAGGCCAGCAGAAGTACCGTGTCAAGATCGGGGATGTGGTTAGAGAACTACCCCTCGTGAAGGTCGATGAGGGGATCTGGATAGCGTCAGATGCCGAGATAATACTTGGGGATATAGAGTTCATATCAGAAGCGGCCGAGATGATCGCCGAAAAGGTGAAGCCCTTTAACCCAGAGCTCATAGTGACCCCCGAGGCAAAGGCAATAGGGCTCGCATACGAGACGGCGAAACTACTGGGACATAAAAGGCTGATCATAGGTAGAAAGAGCATCAAGGCATATATGTCAAACCCCCTAGTCGAGGAGGTCAAATCGATTACCACGCGGGAAAAACAGTTAATCGTTTTAACGCGAGAAGACGCGGAAAAGATCGGAAGCAAGCGGGTGTGTCTGCTCGATGACGTGGTTTCAACCGGTGGGACCATCACCTCCTTGGAAAGACTTGTAAGGAGGATCGGCGGAGAAATAGTCTGCAAGGCGGCGATATGGGTTGAAGGTCCATGGTATGGTCGTGGGGACCTCACCTACCTGAGCGAGCTCCCAATCTTCGTGGATGAGTGGAGGCTAAAAGAGTTCGCGACGCGGCTTAAGATCATTTAGCCTTTTTACGTAGGGCCTTCACGTCACTTGTGGTGGTTGCTTGAGGAGGTTGGATGAACTCTGGTATAGGCTCGAGGCCGTAGAGGCGCTTAGGCTCCTCAAGAAGAACATGTCCTATGAGAAGCTCTCCTCCATGATCGATCTACCGCCATCGGTCCTCAGCAGATACATCAACGGCCACGTCGTCCCGAGCCTAGAAAAGTCGAGGATTATATTCTCGACCCTCAAGAGGGAGTTCCTATCCAGGGAAGTTTGGGATAGGTTGGAAAGGGATGAGGTGGGAGCGATAGACACCAGCAGGGTGATCTATGACCCGGTAATACTCAAGTTCATCTTGATGAGCGAATACGAGAAACTCTTGGGATTCAAGGTGGACAAGGTGATGACTATGGAGAGCGATGGGATACCGGTGGCTTACCAGCTCGCCTCCATCCTAGGGACAGAAGTGGCCGTCGTCCGGAAGAGCAAGAAAATTGGGGTGAGGAACTTCATCGAGGTCAAACAGATATTTGAGTCAGGGGCCTATCGATACATCTACCTGCCCGAGAACCTGGTTAAGAAAGGCGAATGCATACTTCTGGTTGACGACATGATTAGGACTGGGGCGACGATGAGGGCCCTGGCCGAGTTCTGCAAAAAGATCGGGGCAACGGTCTCCGGGATCTTCACCATCGTCGCGATGGCGTCATCTAAAGACAAATTACACGAGGAGCTGAACATATCCATAGAGGCCTTCATGACCCTGTGATCGAGGGATAAGCCCCGAAATTCCAGTCAAAGGTTTTATACCTTCACCGAATACTTAGCCTGAGATGATAGAGAGAGAAGAGATCATGGAGATTCTGGATAAATACTCCATCAACGATGTTCACGTCGGTGTCTTGGGAAGTCACTCGGCACTGGAGATATGCCGGGGGGCAAAGGACGAGGGCTTCAGGACTCTGGTAATATGCCAGAAAGGACGAGAAAAAACCTATACGAAGTACTATAAGAGCCGGGAGAGATTTGGCCGCGGGGCGGGCGTCGTGGACGAAGTGATATTACTCGACAAATTCGCGCACATGTTAAAACCAGAAGTTCAGGAAGAGATCAGGTCAAAGAATACATTGCTGGTCCCACATAGGTCTCTCTGCGTCTACGTCGGCTACAAGGCATTGGAAGAGGATTTGGCGGTCCCGATGCTCGGCAATAGATTTCTCCTGAAGGTCGAGGAGCGGGATGTGGAGCGAAACCAGTACTATTTGTTGGAGAAGGCGGGGATACCGCATCCCAAGATATTCAAGGATCCATCCGAGATAGATAGACTCGTATTGGTGAAGGCTCCCGAGGCGGCTCGAGGATTCGAGAGGGCATTTTTCACGGCGGCGTCGCGGAGGGAATATGAGGAAAAGTCGGGGGAATTCTTCGATAAGGGGTTGATTACGGAGGAGGGCCTCAGGAAGGCGGTGATAGAGGAATTCGTGGTAGGGGCGCCATTTAACTTCAACTTCTTCTACTCCCCGCTTGAAGGGGAAATAGAGCTGCTCGGCGTGGACATGAGGAGGCAGACGAACCTCGAGGGAATACTGAGGATACCGGCCCCACAGCAGTTAGAAGTTTTAAAGCATCTGGAAGTGAGGGCAATAGAGGCCGGCCACATAGCGTGTACGGCTAGGGAGTCGCTCCTTGAACGCGCATTCGAGCTCGCCGAGATGTTTGTGAAGGTGGCCGCTGAGGAGTATCCGCCGGGAGTAATAGGCCCCTTCGCCCTCCAAAGCATAGTGGTCCCAGGGCCACCCCACGAGGACATAGTGGTCTATGATGTGAGCGTGAGGGTTCCCGGGTCCCCGGGGACAAAGTTCACGCCATACTCCGAGTACCTTTGGGGGTCCTCGATGAGCGTGGGGAGGAGATTGGCCTTAGAAGTCAGGGAGGCTATAAAGCAGGGTAGGCTCGGTGATCTCGTGACATGATCTCCAGGGAGCGCATAATGAGCGCGTTGAGGAATTATTCGGAGTCAGACATCAAGGTGGCGACCATCTGCTCCCACTCGTCCCTCCAGATATTCCACGGCGCGCGTTTGGAAGGCTTCGCAACGCTCGGGATAACGCTTCCCCGCAATAGACCATATTACGAGAGCTTTCCCACAGCTAGGCCAGACATAATCTTGGAGGTGGAGAGATATGGAGACATCTTAAGCGATGATTTCCAGCGAAGGTTGATCGAGGAAAACGCCATCATAATACCGCATGGGTCCTTCGTGGAATATGTTGGGGCGCAAAACATCTTGGAGAAGTTTTACGTCCCGATGTTTGGGAACAGGCTCACCTTATTATGGGAGGGAGACAGGAGAAAACAGAGGCATTGGTTCCAGGAAGCGGGCGTGGCCGTTCCAAAGTACTTCAATGACCCATCCGAGATAGATCGCCCATCAATCGTAAAGCTACACGGCGCTAAGGGTGGACATGGCTACTTCAATGCCTCAAGCCCGGAGGAGTTCAATAGGAAATTCGAGGAGCTGAGGAGTAAGGGGCTTATTGACAGGGAGGCAGACGTGGTCATCGAGGAGTTTGTGCCCGGTGTCAGATATTACCCACACTTCTTCATCAGCCCACTAGGAAACCCCAATCTCCCCAATCTAACCCATGGAAGCCTTGAGCTGCTGGGAATTGATCGGAGGCTGGAGGTAATAGACGAGGTCTACAGGGGTCTACCTAAAATCATGGAAGAATATTTGGACTACACAGTCACCGGCAACCTACCCGTAGTTGTCAGGGAGAAGTTTGTGGTCGATTTGCTGGAAGCCGCGGCCAAAATCGCCTCCGCGTCTAGAAAGCTTTTCAACCCCGGGCTTATAGGACCTTTCTGCCTCGAGATGATCTATCATCCAAAGAGGGGGTTCGTTGTCTTCGAGGTTTCTGCCCGCATAGTCGCCGGGACCAACCTATACCCCCTCGGCTCACCCTACTCGCCCTACTACTACTCGGAGCCGATGTCGATGGGCAGGAGGATCGCGAGGGAATTAAAGACGGCTATTAGAGAAAATAAGCTACATGAACTCATCCACTAACAACTAGACCCATAAAAAATGAAATAGCTTCCCTCCGCTTGCGGCTGCTATATATTTTAGCATCTCTATATGTAGCTATATAGATTACTATAGATTTTATACTGAATCTATTTATATCGCGTAATCC
>JANXDQ010000023.1 GCA_025059415.1 Aigarchaeota archaeon | reverse complement strand
GTCTCCTATCGCGAGCCTTATGGCCAGCGCTAAGGCCACTTTTTCACCGCCGCTCAGCCTCTTGACATCGACCTCCCTCCCACGGTAATAGCATTTGAAGTTGATCGCCTTCGCGGACTCCTCTATCTTGACATCGTCTATCCTGGTCTCGAATATGTCGAGGTATTTTCTCGCATGGTCCGCCACTTTCCCGAGTATCCACGCCCGGAGGCCCCTCAACACGGCGCCATCCCTGTAATAGAGTTCGTTCCTAATTTTCTCGAGCAGCTCGTAGAACTTCTTGGCCTCCAAGAGCTCGCCCTTTATACGCCGCAAAACCTCAAGCTGTTCACCGATTCTCTTGATCTCACTTTCAATAACGTCGAGCAGGCCCCTTTTTTCGGCGATCTTCTTTGTGAAGTCATTTCGCTCCCTCTCAAGCACCGTCAACTCTTCTGGATCATACCTCTTCTCACGCAACGCCACACTCATCTCCCTTAACTCGTTCAGGAACTCTAGCTCCTCCTTGTCCAAGAATGCGCTTAGATCCTCAAGCAGAGACTCGCTGGGCAAAACTCCACCGCTGATCGCTTTCTCTAGCGAACTTGCTTTATCTTGCAATTGCTTGTAAATCGTGGTAATGCTGGCGACCCCGCTTGCCCCGCCGAGCCGCTCAAGCTCCTTCTCAGCGCTTTTCACCATCCCCCGGAGCTCTAGTACGTCTTCTCCCTTCAATTTACTCAGCTCTTCCCTCTCCCGCCTGACCTCCCTCAATTTGCTTTGAAGAGATGATATCTCGTTCCTTACGTTGTCTAATTCCTCCTCCAGCTGTCTCCGCCTCTTAATTAATTCCGCCGCGTAGCTCATCAGGGCGGAGTTGTATGCCTCGGAGACGACGTTGACGAGCTCTTCCACCTCCTGATCCACCTGAAGCCTCAGGAGGGACCCTTGGCCCCCGCGGGAGGCCATTAACCTGCCCAGTTCTATTGCATCATCCCGGAGCTTCTCCGCCCTTGACCTCGCCTCGGTCAATAGTTCGCCAAGCGACTTCGCCCTCGATGCCGTCACCTCGATGCCGAGGGCTTGCTCCTCCAGCTCCCGGAGCGTTCTCAATATCTCCTCCTTCCTACCCTCAAGTGAGCCGAGGCTCTTCTCAATTTGTTGTATCCTCGCATCTAACTCGTTGACTCTCTCTACGCGCTTCTCAATCTCATCCCTCAACTCGAGCACTTCGAGGTATTTAGCAGCGTTTTCGAGGGCGTTCCTTAACTGCTGGAGCTTTTCATTCAGTATCCCCCTCAGTTTTTCGAGACCCAGCTTGAATTTTTCCTCGAGCTTCTTGGCGCCGCTGAGCTCCTTAAGCCTCTCCTCAACCTCGTTCAATTCCCTTTCTAAATCGGAGATTTCTCCGTAGATTCTCGACTTCTTTTCCTCATGCGTCATCAAGTCGCGCTCCAGTCTCGCTATTTCCTCATCTATTTTATCGGCTTCCTGTATCGGTCTCCCGGTCTGTTTTATGATTCTGTTCTCGAAGTCTTTTATGACGTCATACATGGTTTGATATGCTTTTTCCATCGCCGTGAAGCCCATTAGGTCGTCGAATAGTTCCTTTAGCTCCCTCGGCTCGGCAGACAGGATCCTGTCGAGTTCTCCTTGATGGATTATGACCGCCGTCCTCATCCTCTCGTAGCTCAGCCCCAGCAACTTTTCCACTCTCACCGACACGGCCTCGTCCCTTCTCCTTTCCCCGATGACTAGTGGCGAGTTATTTTTCATCAAAGCCGCGTTCTCAAGTTCCCCCCTCGCGTTGAAGCTCCTCACCACCTTGTAGCGCTCTCCCCTGAAATCGAATTCTAGCTCAACCACCCCTCCGCCGGATCCATCCCTGACTATGTTCTCCCTGCTGCCCCTGGTATGCCTCCCATAGAGGGCGTAGGTCATTGCGTCTATCACAGAGCTCTTCCCGCTGCCATTTCTCCCGAGGAATATTGTGAGCCCATCCGAGAACTTTATCTCTGTGTCCTTGTGGCAGGCGAAGTTCACGAGCCTAATCCTCGTTATCACGCCACCCTCCCCCCTTGAAGAACCTCCAAACGGCCTCCTTCGCCTCCGCCAATTCCCCGGATGCCAAGCGCGGGAGCAACTCGTGTAAAGCGAAATTTACGGCCGATTCATTGCTCAGGGCCTTGATGGCGAGCCTTTTGAGCTCCTCATCCAGATTGATCTCCGGCGCCCCCGGATAAATCACTCCCTCTCTTTGGACTGGTTCCTGCTTAATCTTCTTAACGATGAACCTTTGACTGAGCCTTTTCTCGAGGGCCTGCATATCTAGTTCCCGGTCCGTGGATATGCTAAGCCATAGACACGGCTTTTTAGGATACTCGGCACCTTCAAGCTCGGCGAGCTTTGCCTCGAGCTCTCTGGCACTTACCTCGAGCATGATCTTTGGCCTGACATTTTTTAGGAGTATCCGCTCGACCGATGCCTGATCACCCGATAAATCCACAAGGCATATTCCGCACTCCATCGGATCGCCCAAATCAACCCAGTGCGTGGCCCCTGGGTAGGAGAGTAAACCCGTCCCCCAATCCTTCCTGCAGGGTTTATGGAGGTGGCCCATCGCATAATAGTTGAGGCCCGTAGGCATCTCATGGATGGATAGCTCGGAGCCTGGTCCACCGCATTCCCTAACACCCTGGTGTAGTACTAGGATCTTCTTACCACTTAAGTTCGGCAACTGCCTGCTTATGTCCCCGAGTTTCCTTAACAGCTTGCCCCGCTCAACACGCCTATGCTTATGGAGGCCGATGACCGTCGCCCCGCCGACCTCATATGGCTCGCCGTCCCCAATATATCTACCAATTCCCTGTAGCTGTAGGAGTATTGGGTGCGGCGTTGAGGGGACATTGCTTATGTCGTGTTCTCCAAGCGTGAAGAGAAAGGGGATGTCGTGCTTCCTCAACTCCATGACTCCCTGCAATAGGATCTTCATCGCCGTTCCATATGGTCTCGGCTCATCCAATATGTCCCCCGAGTGGATAACAAAGTCGACGTGCTCCTTGATGAAGATCTCTATCGCCTCCATGAAAGCATTATAATAATCGCCCTCCCTCTCAGGCTCAGACCCTATGCAGGCTCCGAGATGCGTGTCCGAGAGATGGCCGATGATCACAGCTTAATCAGCCACCCACCGGGATATACGGTTTGTCCCGTATTCCCCCCTCTTTCGACTAATAGCATCTCCATAATTGGGAATGAAAATGTATTAAACTCTCGCATGGATTGATTAACTAAAAATAGAGATTCTTCTCCAGCCTTCGAGTAAAAAACTTATCTAGTAAGAGTAATCTAAAAATTCGTGAGAACCATGTCAAAATATGCTGTAATTGTTATAGACATGCTCAATGATTTTGTTTATGGCGCACTTAAATGCGAGAGGGCACATCTCATAATACCGAACATGAAAAAGCTGCTGGCCGCTGCCAGAGACAGGGGCATACCGGTCATTTACGCTAACGATGCACATGACAAGCGAATTGATCATGAATTCAAGTTATGGGGGCAGCACGCCGTCAAGGGTAGTGATGGGTCCAGGGTCATCGAGGAACTAGAACCCGCCGAAAGCGACTACGTAGTTGAGAAGAAGCGTTACAGCGCATTTTATGAAACGGGTCTTGACATGCTTCTAAGGGAACTCGAGGTAGACACAGTAGTATTAACTGGGCTCCATACGAATATATGCGTTAAACACACGGCGGCAGATGCCTTCTATAGGGGATATAACATCATCATACTAAGTGACGCCGTGCAGACTTTTACGGACGAGGACCATAACTGGGGACTAAAGTACGCTGAGAGAATTTATGGGGCAAAAATCATGACGACCGAAGAATTCCTAAACATGATCAGTTACACTCGATAGAACCCATAAGATAATGAGTATTTGTGGAAGAAGATTACTCTAGTCCAAGCCAGGGAAAGTGAGCCCGCTGGGATTTAATATCGTCACGAAGAATATGGGGTACATCTTCATTTATCGAGGCCCCGCTTTGTGATAGAGATATTAGGTGCTTCCACATCCCTACATGCGGGGAATAGTGCTCAGCCGGAAAAAAGTCTCTTCCGCAATCCTCATCTCAACATCCTTTTTAATATTAGCCATGTACTTAATGATTCCTGCGCAAGATCTAAGAATCCAGCCAAAGATCATAATCGTCCCAGATGAATTTGAGACTTTAAGCGAGGCCATATCTCACGCCGATTCCGGGGACATAATATATGTCAGGAATGGAGTTTATGAGGAGAGCACCATCATCGATAAACCAGTTGTGCTCATCGGCGAGAGCGCTGAAGGGGTCGTGATCGATGGCGGTAAATCCAGCTATACCTTGATCGTGAATTCTAGCAATGTAGTCGTATCGGGTTTCACGATCATGGGAGGAGGTGTTAAGGGAGGTATTGCTGGCATGGGTGCTGGGCTCGAGATCCACGGCGTATCTAACGTGATCATAGCTAACAACTATTTTGTGAATAATAGGATGGCGATATACATTCACTCATCACGCGACGTGATAATTCATGGGAATACCTTACACGAGAATAGAGAGGGCATTTATTTAACGAGGAGCTCTAACGTAGTCATATCTAATAATAGAATTGTGGACAATCCTGCCTTTGGAATCCACACATATGCCTCTAGAAAAAACAAGATAGCTGGGAACACTATAATCGGCAGCATCCGCGGCATATATCTCTACGATAGCTCGGAGGAAAACGAGGTCTCGGGGAACCTCATCCATGGAGGAGACGTATTGGTCGTAAACTCCTCATACAACGCCATCATAGGAAATACGATATTCGGCAAAGGTTTACTCCTAATATTTTCCGGCGAAAATACCGTTACCGGAAACTCGATAAATGGTAGGCCATTAATTTACTTGGAGGATGTGGACGGGGAGGTTGTGGAGGCGGCGGGGCAGGTCATCCTCATAAACTGCAACAATGTAACTCTTAGGGGGCTTAAGATATCTGGCATCGGCGTGGGGGTGGAGCTGTGGAAGACGAATAATACTAAGCTTTTATACAGCTCTCTTAGCGGGAATGAGGTCGCTGTCTACATGTATTCATCACATAATAATGAGGTCTCCGGGAGCCTCATCACATCAAACAATATAGGGGTATTCATATCGTCCTCAAGCAATAACGAGGTACATGAAAACGCGATTAACTCGAATTCGTATGGCGTGGTCTTAATGGATTCTTGGGGCAACAAGGTGGCGAATAACACGATATCGCGTAGCCTAAACTATGGAGTCCTGAGCATAAACTCCGGGGTAAACGAAATAGATAAAAACGCGTTCTTTGACAATTTCGGAGACATACAGATCATTAGTGAATAGTGCGTTTACGCTTGGTGACGGCGCATTCGCGGATCTTCTCAGAGGCCCACATCGGACTCGCCGGCCCCTCGAGATATATATCCTTCAACCCCGTGTTTGATAATGCTTAAATCGAAAACTGGAATAGCATCGATATGGAAAGGGCTGTTCATCGTGATTTAATTGACGTTGCCTTGGGGCGTTTAAAGGCGGATCTCGTGATCAAGGACGCCTCCCTGGTCAATGTCTACACGGGAGAGATCCAAGAAGGCGTTGACATAGCCGTTAAGGGTTCTAGGATAGCTCTCGTGGGCAGGGCTGATCACGCGATAGGGTCGGAGACGAAAGTCGCGGATGCTAGGGGGCTTTATGCCTGTCCGGGGTTCATGGATGCCCACGTCCACGTCGAGAGCTCGATGGTGACATTCACGGAGTTCGCGAAGGCCGTCCTTCCCCGAGGCACCACCTGCATATTCGCGGACCCCCATGAAATAGCCAACGTCCTCGGGATCGATGCCCTGAAGATGATTCGGATGGAGATCCGAGGCCTTCCTCTGAAGGTCTATATCTGCGTCCCCTCCTGTGTGCCGGCTTCAAGCCCCGAGTTCGAGACAAGCGGAGCGAAGCTTGGATTAAGGGAGATCAGGGAGGCCCTAACCTGGCCCGAGACGATAGCCTTGGGGGAGATGATGAATTATCCCGGAGTTTTAGCTGGGGATAGAAATGTCTTGGCGAAGATCGATGCCGCCCTCAGGGCTGGGAGGGTCGTTGAGGGCCATTCGGACAGCCTCCTCGGAGCAGATCTAAACGCTTACGCGGCCGCGGGCATAAGCTCTTGCCACGAATCGACGAGGCCAGAGGACGTCGCCGAGAGGCTTAGACTCGGGATTTACGCGATGATGAGGGAGGGGTCTGCTTGGAGAGACCTCGGGAATTGCCTCAAGGCTTTGACGGGCCTCGGCCTGGACTCCCGGAGGGCGATCATAGTCTCGGACGACAGGCACCTCAACGACCTATTGGAGGAGGGCCACATGGACTACATAGTTAGGAGGGCCATTGAGGAAGGAGTCGACCCGGTTGAGGCAATTCAGATGGCGACGCTGAATCCGGCCGAACACTATGGGGTAGACCACCTCATAGGTGGGATCGCCCCCGGCAGAATGGCGGACATAGTCCTCCTCTCAGACCTGGAGGAGGTCAGGGTCAAGGAAGTCTACGTAAACGGCACCCTGATCGCCAGGGACTATAAACTCCTCCTCGAAGTCAAGTCCAGGCCGTATCCCAAGAGGGCCAGGAAGACCGTCAAGCTCCCAAGATCCCTGACCCCGAGCGACTTCGTCATAAGGGTCGATAAGAGGGGCAAAGCACCCGTCCACGTGATCCAGGTCTATGAACTCAGCGTGCTCACCAAGCACTTAATCGAGCAAGTCGACGTGTTCGACGGCGAGATAAGGGCCGATCCGGGCCGCGATTTAGCGCTGGCGGCCGTGGTCGAGAGGCACGGGGGATCGGGGAGGATGGGCAGAGGGCTGGTTAGGGGCTTCGGCTTAAAATCGGGGGCCATAGCATCGACGATAGCCCATGACAGCCACAACCTCATAGTCCTCGGAATAAGGCCGGAGGACATGGCCTTGGCAGCAAATGAGGTCGCGGGGGCTGGTGGAGGAATAGCGGTTGCCCGAGATGGACGGGTAATCGCTAAACTTGAGCTCCCAATAGCCGGGCTGATAACCGATGAGCCGGCCGAGGCGGTTTCAAAGAAGATCAAAGGGGTGGAGGAGGCTTGGAGAGAACTCGGCTGCGAGATGAAGTCCCCATTCATGACCCTATCGCTCATCTCGCTCTCCGTGCTCCCGGAGATCAGGTTGACGGATAGGGGACTCATAGACACGGTCGAATTCAGGAAAATAAGCATCATAGCTGAATAACAATACATTAATATCTATCCATTCATTTTTACGATTAAAACGCAAGAGTGCCCTCACGAGTTAATGCTATAATTCCCCTAATATCACCAGGTTAGTGGTGGAGGACTTTACATGACCATGATATTGAAAACTGATCCGCAAAGACCTGATCCTGAAGTATTGAGGACGGCGGCTGAAATCCTGCGGGGAGGCGGAATAGTTGCTTTTCCAACGGAGACCGTTTATGGCCTTGCCGCGGTCGTTTTCAACGAGGCGGCGGTTAAAAAGATATTTTTTGCCAAGATGAGGCCCCCCGACAACCCCCTCATAGTGCACATTTCTGATATCTCGATGCTCGACGAAGTCGCAGTAAATGTGCCGAAAAAGGCGTATAATTTAATGGAAACATTTTGGCCTGGTCCGCTCACACTCATTTTGCCAAAACACCACAATGTGCCAAAGACAGTCACTGGTGGACTCGACACTGTTGCCGTGAGGATGCCGGCCCACCCGGTGGCAATGATGTTGATCAATGAGGTCGGAGTCCCCATAGCCGCGCCCAGCGCGAACCTTGCGGGCAGGCCGAGCCCCACCACCGCAGCTCACGTGATTAGGGATCTTTACGGCAGGATAGATGCGATCATCGATGCCGGTGAGACCATTTATGGCGTTGAGTCAACGGTGGTGAATATCCTCGCAGAGCCGCCATTACTCTTAAGGCCAGGAGCTTATACGGTAGAGGACCTTGAACGTGTTTTGGGTGAAAAGATAACCATACCCGAATTTGCCCGCGGATATATCGAGGCCGAAGATGCGCTTGCACCCGGAATGAAGTACAAACATTACTCCCCAGAAACACCAATCATACTCATAGATCCATCATCGGGCGACGTTAAGAAAATGGTGGATGTCGTAAGGGATACGGCGTTGAGTTACATCAATGAGGGATACAGGGTATGCATCGTCGCAACATTTGAAAACGTCGATGAATACTCGTCAATTTCGCGGAACGCGGTGGTTTTAGGACTTGGATCGCGGAAAAATGCGTTTGAAATCGCGAAAAACCTCTTCAAGATATTGAGGAGCATAGATGACTTAAATTGCGACATCGCGATCATCGAGGGCGTGCAGGAAAAGGGGCTTGGCCTCACCGTAATGAATAGACTTAGAAAAGCTTCTAAAACCATAATCAAGGCCTAGCGAGTAAAATATCAGAGACCTCTTTGGATGTTTAAAGAGAAATCTATCTTATCGTTACTTATAGCTATCATTGACCATGGCCATCTTTATCTCGATAAAGTTCTGCGCAAAATATTTTAACTTGGGGTAATTTCCTTGAATATCGTGGGGCATATCTCGCATTTTACTATATCGATGCTTTGATCAATTCTTTTGTGTAATCCGCATAATTTCTTCCTCGACATCAGGTGGGCGGCGATCTTAAACATCATTAAGTGGATCTCTTGAGGCATTAACTGCTTCTCAATTATGTTCTTGCTCAACTCCCTAATCATTGGAATAACCTCATTAAATTTTACTAGGTTAATGTATCCGCCTCTTTCTCCCATGATATACCTCGTAACCGCTGATCGCGAGATCCCAAGGATGTTGGCTATAATGCTTTCTCGGATTCCATATTTATGGATTTCTCTGACTACGAGCCCCCTGATCGCGGGCATCACGTACCTGTATGCTATCTCGAAGACGTCCTTCAATGTTACAACACCATTATCTTCTTCTTAATCTCCTCGGGGTTATTGATGATCTCGGTTAGATCCTCGACGATCTCGACCGTTCCAAGTAGTTTTCCATGATCGCCCTTGACCGGAATTATTAGGACCCTTATGGTCCTCCCGCCCAGCATTGTCCAGAATTCCCTGAAGTCGGCCTTCCCGGACTTAATCTCGTCTACGACGCTTCTAACAACCTTTTCCAGCCTAGGTGGATGGCAGAACTCCAGCCTTCTCCCGATTATCGTCCTGGCCCTCTTGAACCCCTCATGGAAGATGCTCTGCGTGAAGAATCTGACGCGGTCATCCACATTTGCGTAGGTTAATTCGATTGGAAGAGCTTTGAAGAGCCCTTTAACCTCCTCAGCGTCGAGGAATCCTGTCCCCAAATCAAGATCTTTTTCTGACTTTATTTCATAATGGTCTGGCTGGGCTACCTGTGATAAGGCCATGGATTTGAACTCTTCTGGTAATCGCTCCAATTGATCTGGTGTTATACCGTCCCTGACCTCGTAAGGCAATATGGGCTTAGCATCGGTATGCCATAGCGCGTCTTTTGCTTCCACTATGTATCCTAGGTCTCCCGCCGCGTCGCTTATCGCCGCCCACTCGCCATCCGAAAACAGAGTCCAAACAGTTGGGAACAAAATCTTATTTTCCCTGAATACTACGTCGGAGATCTCCTGAGCTATTTCGAGGGCCTTGCTCGCCGCCTCCTTCATCAACTCGATTTCGTCTCTAACCCTCTCGGTAAATTCCAACAAAGCCCTCAGCTTTACGCGCACCTGGTCCTCCCTCGCCCACATGACCCTTGGAACAGCGATGATGCCGCGTCTCTCCAGATATGGGAATAACAGCATTTGGATCTTCACGTAATGTGTTCTTATCTTCCTGAGGTCGTTCACCTTATTCTTCAGCTCGGCGAAGTCATTCTCAACACTCTTTTCATTATCGCCCCTCAGGATTAGTGCCGCGATTAACCTGACCACCTCAGCTTGCTTCATGATCCACTCATTTTCTTTCAGCAATAAGTCGAGGGGGTGACCCGCAGGCACGCCGTCAAGCTCCCTCACCCTCAGATGCTCCCTAAAGAGCTCGACATGTAAATCACAGAGCCTGGCGATCTCCCCTACCGAAATCCCCTCTTCCACCAATTTCTGCTCAATCAACGGTATCTCAAAAGGCGATATCCTCGCCAGCATTTCACCAAACTCCATCTTCAGATACTCAATACTCTCGCCTCGATGAAGTCTCTTTAACAATTCCTTAACGATTTGAATTCCTTCATCTTTTGTTGACACGCGTCAATCACCGACATATTTTAGGAAAAAGTCACTAATAAACTTTTCCCAAAGGGCCTGAAACATCCCCGATTGCTATTCCTAATAAATTACGGGAGAAGAGTTTTTTGAGCGCCAATTTGTGGAATTATTGATGATCAGAAGCCGGTGTCATTCATTTGCTCAGGGAATAGTTTTGGGATCCGGATAGCTGGCTGGAGGATGAATTCGAGAAGGTTGCCGAGTTATTTGACATCATTTAAGAATGGGTGGAGAGATTCGGCGATTGCTATTTCATTATCTTTATCCTTCTCCTGTCTATCGTCAGGATCGCCATCACTATGGCTATTGCCCCGAATATTATCATCCTCACATTAAGGTCTATCGCGAGCATGCTTAACCCGGAGTCAAGCCACCTGATTATTATCACTCCTAGTAGTGTCCTGTGAACGCCGCCGACGCCCCCTGTCAGCGCCGTCCCTCCGACCACCACGCTCGCAAACAATGGGATCATGTCTAAGACCCCCACTTGCATGTGTGCCCCCTGTATCTGTGAGGCGTAGAGTATTCCCGCAAAGCTCGCCAATAAAGAGCACAGCATGAATACCAATGTTCTAGCTTTCTTCACGTTTATCCCCGCTAACCGCGTTCCAACGATGTTTCCCCCTATGGCGTAAATAGTCCTCCCAAAGGGCGTGACAAAGGTCACGAAGATGCACAGGATCCACACGAGTATGGCCCAGTAGAATATTGATGGTAATCCAAGGATCATGGTCGTAGAGATTGCTCGAAACGCCGGATCCGTGATAATCCTCGTATAGCCTCCTGAAATTACCTGTGCTGCGCCCTCAGCCACCATGGAGGTTGCCAACGTCACCATGAAGGATGGTATGTTGAATCTGGCAAGTAGCGTTCCATTGATGAAGCCGAAGAGCAATCCAACGGCCAGCGACAATAGGATGGAGTATAGTCCTAGCATGGGATAGAGGACGGCGAATATCATCGCAGACAATTTCAGGACACTTGGCACCGAGAAGTCGAATGAGCCCATTAAGATTACCAAGGTCAGTCCGCAGGCCGCTACCATGAACCACGCCATCCCATAGATCAAGGTTATCGCGCTATCCCAACTAGTCAGGAAATATGGATTGGCGATTCTAAGAGATATAATTAGGATTACTAGCCCGGAGATCGGTATTATCGTGTTAAGGTTTCTTTGAAACCATTCACGGGAGATCCATGCTTGAGCCATTCCTACATCTCCCCTATGCTATCAGAACCCCCCTAAGAGCCCTAGAAGCAACTATAACGGCCCCCATCAGTAACGCGCCTATGTATAATTTTAGGTGATTTGGATCCACTCCGGGCAACAAAAACAACCCATTAAATATCAAAACGTATACCAGTGCTCCGAGCAGTGTTCTATGAGGTCCACCCATGCCCCCTGCAAGAGGGGTCCCGCCGAGAACTATGGCAGCGAGCCCCCGCACGAGTTCGCTTGGATCAAAGTCCACCCTAGTTTGACACCCTAGATGCACAAAGATCGCTATGGATCCTAAACCAGTTAATAGACCGCTAACCGTAAATGCCATGATTTTGTACTTTTCGACGTTTATGCCAGCTAGTTTTGCGCCCTCCTCATTTGACCCTATCGCACATAGATATGTCCCAAGTTTTGTGAAGAACATCAGGAACAATGCCGCTACAATCACGGGTAAAGCTAGAAGGAATGGCGAAGGGAGATAGGGTATCGGTGATTCTCTTAGGAAGTTGTAGGCTGGAACCGTCAATGTTAAAACTCCTGAAACATTTCTGATATACGTTGTCAAGAAGGCAAACACCGCTGTCACGGCCAGTGTTAATATGAATGATGGTATCTTAGCCTTTACGTGAACCATTCCATTGAATAACCCTACTAGTATTCCGAAAATAGGATATATCAATATAGAAGCTAATCCGAGATATGGGTAGAGTAGCCAGACCAATGCCCCTCCAAGCATCCATATACCCATATATGAGACGTCAATGGATCCAAGCAGTATGACGAAGGTTGGCCCTACGGCCAGCATCGACGTAACGGCGAAGTTTTTCAAAATGGCTACTAAATTGCTTGATGATAAAAATTTCTCAGGAACTATTGCTGAGAAAATTACTATTAATCCAAATATGGCCCATACAGCGGGGTTACTTTTCACGAGCCTCCAGAGCGAGGTAATCACCGGAGATCCCATTCTAACCCTTTCCCAATCGCTTTTCATAGTCCCATCACCTTCCTGAATTCTTCATTTGTATACACTGCCTGTGATGTCCCCTCTTTTATATAAATTATCTTGTCGCATAGAAGCGCATACTCTTTGGGGTCGTCGCTTACTAAAATCATCGAGATGCCATTCTTCTTCATCTCGAGCAGAGCATCATAGATGTCTTCTCTCGCACCAACATCTATGCCTATAGTTGGATCTTCTAAGATCAATATTCTAGGAGCTCTTTCGATCCATTTACCGACGGAGACTTTCTGTTTATTTCCTCCACTTAATGAGTAGCATTCGGCTTCTACGCTGGGGGCTTTGATTCTGAGCTTATTCATAATCCTCTCAGCCAGGGATTTCTCAGCCTTGAAACTTATTACAGATACTATCTTCAGTGACGATTTCGTCACTTTGTCAAAATTCACGAGGGACAAGTTCTTCCTTATCGGCCAGAACAGAAGCAATTCCTTCCCCGTCTCTCCCGAGAAGTATCCTATGCCCATCCTCACCCTTGTATGTGGCTCACCCCTAAGCTTTAGTTTCTTGCCATCCACTATTACCTCACCATAGTCAGCCACGATGTCTCCGTAAAGCGACCTAGCTATCTCGCTCTTACCACATCCAGCTGGTCCAAAGAGTCCTACGCATTCTCCCTCATGCAGATCGAAACTTATGTTTGTATAGTATCCCCTCTTCGTGAGATTTCTTACGGAAAGCACCGTCGGCTTTTTGTCGATGTCTCTAACCTTCACAGATTCATATCTAGCCCATAGCTCGTGATAGGACGCTCTTCCCACTATCTCTTTGAACAACTCCTCCTCGAAGACCTTCTCAGACCTCACATCATGATGCGCTGTGAGCTTACCATCCCTCAGAACATATATTCTGTCGCTAAAAGTTATTACTTCAGGAATTATGTGCGAGACAAATATGAATGAATTTGATTTTTTCAAACTCGTGAGGTAACTGAACAACTCATCCCTTTCCTCTAAGGATAGGGGTGCTGTGGGCTCATCCAATATTATAATTGGCGTGATGTTTGACCCTTCACCGACCATCAACTTTATATTGAGAATGGCTCTGGCTATCTCGACCATTTTTTGCGTGGAGAGGGGGAGCTCATACATGCTGCTGGCCAAGTCACATTTTATGCCAAGTTCCTCAAAGACGCTCCTGGCTAACCCAATTATCTTCTCCAACTGCAGTCTCCCAAGTCTAGTGAATCTGTCCTCAAGTCCTAAGAATAAAAACTGATATACTTTCAAATGCGGAATTACACCCTTCTCTTGATAAACTATCGAGATGCCCCTTCTCAGGGCATCTAGTGGATTTTCTGGAAAAGGTACCTCCCGACCCATGTAGTACATCTTTCCGCTATCCGGCTTGTAGACGCCCACAAGTATCTTCATGAGGGTAGATTTTCCAGCGCCGTTCTCGCCAACGACACTGACCATTTCATTTCTTCTTACCTCTATACTCACGTTGTCAAGAGCTCTAACAACCTTGTTGAAGGTCTTCGTGACATTTCTAACTTCTAATAGAGCATCTCCTACGTTCATCTACTTGTACACCTTCCCTAAAATAAAAAATATAGATGTGGAGCTAAAAAATGTTTTCTGTTATTCTATGGCGCCCCAGAATGGTTCTAGTTTCAATCCTTCTGCTTCAGCAGCTTTTACCTTCGACTCGTTGTCTGACCAGGCGTCCCAGTTGAGTTCGAGGAAGTACTTCATCGTTAATCCGAATTGTTTCCGGAATGATTCGAGGTTCTCTCCCCTGGTTCTGTCGTCGGTAACTTTCATTCTCTTCATCATTGGAACGTAGTAGAAGTCGTTTGCCGTCAGATAGTTCTTCGCATGTCTATCAAATGTGAGGCCTAGTTCTTTGCATTTACCTACGGAGAGTGTTCTGAAGTCGTATGGGTACTCCTTTGCGGGATAGACCTCGCTGATCTTTAAGAAATCTAGTAATTTGGATGCGTCTACGGCGACGAAGTTCGGGTGCCACCATAATCCAGAGGCTTTGATAAGTTCTTCATTCTCCTCCTTAATCTTGGACGTTGTTAGGTTTAAGACCGTTGTAACCCACGGCGACTGCACCATCTCATCCCTCAATGGATATGAAGCTCCCGTGACGGCATCATATGTTTCTGCAACTCGTTTTCCGCCGAAGTACTGGAATTCTGTTAGAGATGTGATGAACCATGCACCTTTGATGACCTCATCTACACAAGCTACTATAGCGTCTCTCGCAGCGGCGAAAGGCCCAATATCTATTCCTCTTTCTTTGAAGACGGACACGGTACCCATCGCCTGGTCGTCATTATGACCCCAGACCGCTTCATAATCAGTTCTAACGGCTAGGGCATCTTCTCCAGCTTTTCTACCTCCTGGATACGCCCACTCACCCCAATAGTGCCCAAGCAACTGTATGAATGGATACCTTCTCCACGCGATCGATATACCCTGGTTAATTAGCGCCGTGGAGTCCGGCGCAATAGTCTTTGAGGATTGTACATGTAGGACCTTGCTTTTACCGTATTTCCTCATCTTCTCGAATAGTAGCGTCATGCAGTGGAAGCTCATTTCATCGGACATGGTGCTGAATTCGAAGAACCAGTATGGGCCCCTGTCTCCGGGTAGTAGTGCCGGGTCTCTGCACCAAGCAGTTGCAGCGAACACCTTATTGGCCTCACATAGCCTGACGATTTCCTCCATAGCTGCCAAAGCAGGAGCCCAGTAGACCACACCTTTAGCTCCAGCCGCGATCAACGAGTCAGTGGCCTCAACCGCTTTCAAGGCCTCTGCACCAATCTCTATGCCCTTGAAATCTAATCCAAACTGTTTGCACGCCTGATCCGCGCCCTGATAATCGTACTTCGGCGCTTCCTGAGCTAGGGTCCATGTAACATAGCCCACAAGGAACTTTTCCCCAGGCCTGCCAGTGGCATATTTCTGCGCCAATTCTCTTCTTAGTTCTGCGAGCCCAGGCGCCACTGCTGGGGCCGTCGCTGTAACGGTTACTGTCTGTCTAACGGTTGTTGGAACAGTCACAGTTGCCGCTGCGGCAGTTACTGTTTCCCTAACAGTCTCCTTGACCGTTTCCCTGATAGTTGTTGGGACCGTTATCGTTGCGGGGGCCGCTGCTGAGCCGGCGAGGTATCCTGCAACGCCCCCGACGGCGAGGCCTATGACGGCGGCGCCAGCAACTTTAGCAGCGGTTCCTATAGCGTCCCTCCTAGAAATCTTTTTATTAAGAAGATTATTCTCAACCATTTTCTCTCAGAATTATACATACCTGTGAGAAAAATAAACTTTTCTTTGCAATATTCATAAGCGCAAAAATCATAACTGCTTAAATAACCCTGAATCATCAATGTTATAACCACGTTATGTGGATGGGGGATATGCTCATGGTAAATTCTAGGATCCTCGAGCCGAGCTTTCTTAAACCTTCTGAAACATTCATGATTTCGACCACCACGTCTACATCGACAAACCAATTTAGAAAAATCCGAATCGACGACAATTTATGCGGCGCCGACTTTAGATATCAATCTTCAAGTTTAAATACAATATTTTCTCTTGAATCTTCCTAGATGAGCGCCGGCCCATTGACGGATGAGCTTTTCATCGAAAGAGCTCTCAATATTGTGGAGAATACCAAGCAGATGGGCGGCATTGTTAGGATCATCGGCGGCTTAGCCATTCTTATACACTCAATGGAGTATAGAGATCTCTTTCACAGGCTTGATAGGCTTGGAGACGAAAATAAGAACATCACGGACATCGATCTAGTAACCTACAAGTCTTCCTTGGACATCGTAAACTCTGTTATGGAAAGGATGGGTTATGTTGTTGATTATAGGGTGTTGATGTTTTATGGGGACTCTAGGAGAGTATACTATGCCGGCGATAAATCCCACCAAGTGGATG
>JANXDQ010000022.1 GCA_025059415.1 Aigarchaeota archaeon | reverse complement strand
AAACCTCTTCATAGTCCAGTCCAGGCCCGAGACGGTCTGGAGTGTTAAAGAGGCGGAGGCCGGGGCTGAGGCGTCTCAGACAACGCGGGCGACCTCAATCATGGAGGCGAAGATAACGCTCAAGGGATTGCCAGCGAGTCCTGGTGTGCATGTGGGGAGGGCCAAGGTGGTCTTCTCGCCCGAGGAGGCCGCCAAGGAGATCCAGAAGGGAGACGTGCTCGTAACAAAGATGACGAACCCCGACTGGGTTCCCTACATGAGGCTGGCCGGCGCGATCGTTACCGATGAGGGTGGAATGACCTGCCACGCCGCCATAGTCTCAAGGGAGCTCGGGATACCATGTATAGTTGGAACTAGGGAGGCGACGAAACTGATGAGGAGCGGTGAAACCTACACGATAGATGCCAGGTCGGGCGTTATATACGAGGGAGTAGTCGAGGAGCTCGTCAAGCCGGCGGTGGAGGAGAAGGTTGCGGCGGCCGCCCCAGTCGCCCAAGCACCAATCATAACCGGGACCAAGATATACGTCAACATAAGCATACCAGAGGTGGCTGAGAAAATCGCGAGGGAGACTCAGGCTGATGGAGTTGGGCTGCTAAGAGCTGAGCACATGATGGTGAGCATTGGAAAGCATCCGAGGCTCTTGATCGAGGAAGGCGGAGAACAGAGCATGATCGATGCATTCGCTGAGGGAATAAGAAAAGTCGCACAGGCGTTCTATCCCAACCCGGTAGTTTACAGGTTCCTAGACTTCAAGCCCGACGAATTCTTAACACTACCCGGTGGGGAAAAGTATGAAAGAGAGGCCGGGCACGTTGGGCCAAATCCGCTAATCGGCTATAGAGGGGCCTTTAGATACATCAAGGAGCCGGACATCTTTAGGCTCGAATGCAGGGCGATCAAGAAGGTTAGAGAAGATTATGGGTTGAAGAACGTCTGGGTCATGGTCCCCTTCGTCCGAAGAATCGAGGAATTCGTCCAGGCGAAGAAGATAATGGAGGAGGAGGGGCTCAAGCAGGGCCCGGACTTCAAGGTGTGGATAATGGTCGAGGTCCCGAGCACGGTCATCCTAATAGACAAATTCATCGAGGCCGGGATCGATGGAGTCAGCTTCGGGACAAACGACCTCACCATGCTGATACTCGGAATCGATAGAGACGACGCGGCCGTTCAAGAAATCTATGATGAAAGGAATCTAGCGGTCCTACGCGCATTAAGCCACGTAATCAGGATCTGCAGGAAGCACGGTGTGACAACCAGCGTCTGCGGCCAGGCGCCATCAAACTACCCGGAGATAGTAGAGTTCCTCATCAAGGAGGGTGCAACGAGTATCTCCGTTAACCCAGATAAAGTGATCGAGACGAGGAACCTAGTGGCCTCGATAGAGAGGAAGCTGATGCTAGAAGAGCTTAGAGAGATGAGGGAGGCTCTGGGCAACCTCGATCGGAGAGAGGAGTTAGGTTCAAAGATCTTCAAGTGGTCCCAGAAACTTGATTAAACCCCCAAAATATTTCTCTGAGATAGCAGATTTAATCTCAAAACTTTATCCAGATGCGAAAAAGATAGTCGAGGTAGGGGTTGGTAGATCGCCATACACAGCAATACGGCTCAAAACACTTCTTCCAAGGGCCGAGATAATCGTCACGGATGTGGATCGAGAGGCCCTGAGATACGCAGCACGCCTAAACCTAAACGCCATCTACGACGACGTAAGCAGGCCAAAACTGGAGATCTATGAGGGATCAGATGTAATTTACTCAATTAGGCCGCCTCCTGAATTAATCCATAAACTGGAAGAGTTGGGGATACGGGTTGGCGCCGACATCCTAGTAGCCCCATTACCCGAAGACGTCTACCTATCATCTATGAAGAAGAATTGGATGAGGATACGCGGACCGCCGACGTCCATCTACATACTAAGACAATAATCTGGGCACAAAAACCCTTATATTAAATGCGCTCCAATAAGGTTCATGGCGACTCTTGAACAGGCAAGAACTTTTGGAGGAATCGGCTCGATATTGATGCTATTAACGATAGTCCCGTGGGCTGGTTATGTCTTAGGAATCATTGGTTTTATATTGGTTTTGATCGCAGTGAAGTATATTTCGGATCATACTGGAAATCGCTCCATATTCAACAACTACCTGATCGCCGTTATAGTTAGCATAGTCGCGGTGGTCGTGGGAGCTGTCATGGGATTCATGGGCGTACTCGGAGGTCTAGGCCTCATGGGGATGGGCGCGCCGATGGCCGGCCTAATAGAAATGTTGCTATCCCTAATAGCCGCGCTCGTCATAATATGGATCTTGGAAATAGTCGCCGCGATATTCATTCGAAGGAGCTTCAACGTTATTGCCTCAACGTTAAACGTAAGGATGTTCTCGACCGCAGCCCTCCTTTACTTCATCGGCGCGATACTGATAATAGCCTTCGGGATAGGCGCGATAATAACGCTGGTCGCTGTGATCCTCCAAATAATAGCATTTTTCCAGATATCAATCGAGAAAGCCCCGCCCCCACCGCCTCCACCACCCCCCTGAGTAACGCGCAAACAAACTCCCAAACAATTTTTATTTTCCCATCGGGATCTAAATCGGGTCTGGAATGGATGAAGACTAGGGAATGGATTATCTTGGTCTTGATTATTACCGCCGCATCCTCTTTCACATTTTCCTATTTCTTTTCCCATCCCCAGGTAGTGACTCAAACAGTAACCGTAACAGAGACAATCAATATAGTCCCTGTCCCCCCAGATGGGGAATACGAAGAGGGCGTTCGGGAGCTTTTGCGGCATGTCATGGAGTGGGTTGAATCACGTCGAGGACTAAGTTTCAAGGAGGAGGTGGACGTCGTGATCCTTACGAGGGAATGGGTTGTGCAGCATTGGGGCGTCGGCTCCCTAAACTTGACCGAGACGAGGCTGGAAGAGAGGCTTCTAAAATCTCTGTTCATGATACCTTGGGACTTCAACTTGACCGAGTTCAAGGTTGGTAGAGCTGGATACATAGTCGCCGCATCGGCTGGAAACACGGTATACATCGTGAAGGAGGAATTTAACCCGGATAATGAGCTCAGGGCCGGGGCAATCCTCGTCCACGAGCTCATGCACATCCTCCAGGGGGAATACTTCGACCTACCAGACCCTTCCACAAGCGATGAGGAGAACGCATTTGACGCATTGATCGAGGGCGAAGCAGGCCTAATCTCCTCGCAATATATCTCGGAGCATGGTGAATTTGGGGGCGGGCTCTCCGAAGGAGACCTCGACCCCTTAACAGCCCTCTGGCTATTTCCTTACATCCATGGAAGACCATTCGTTGAATACGTCCATGAGAAGGGGGGATGGGATGGGGTAAACGAGATTTACGATGATCCGCCGAGATCTACAGCCGAGATATTGCACCCTGAAAAATACTCGGAGGGCTGGAGACCTGTTAAGCCCAGCCTTCCACCGGAGATCGGCGGCGAATGGAGGCTGGTGATGCAGGATACGCTCGGAGAATACTTCATCAGGCAGATGTTTAGGGCCCATTTACCATCCTCCACCGCTAATATGTCCGCTGAGGGTTGGCGTGGAGACGTAGTCCAGATCTATGAGAAGGGGGACGCCTACGTGATGCGCTGGAAGATCGTGTGGGAGGACTCGGAGGAGGCGATGGAATTCCTAGAGGCATTTAAAGGCCTCCTGCGAGAAGTGGACGCAAACCAGGCCTCGGCCAACTCCTGGACAACGGAAATGGAGTCGATAATGGTGGAGGTGTCAGGAGCGGAGGTCCTCATAGAGATAATTTCCCCGCCGATGAAGCCCATGGAAGAGGCAATTAATATCTCTAACATCCAAAATTCGTGAGGTAGACTTAAAAATCGGGATAATTCTGTCTTCCCCGGGCCATGGGTAATGGTGAATTCGCAGCGAGGAGATTGAAACTTAACCGGGGGAAGTTTAGGTGGAGTCAGCGTAAATACCGGGTGAGGATGCTCGGGCTTAAGGAGAGAGTTGACCCGCTCGAAGGCGCACCCATGGCCAGGGGAATAGTCATCCAGAAGATTGGAATTGAGTCAAGGCAACCCAACTCCGCCGTGAGGAAGGCCGTGAGGGTCCAACTGATCAAGAACGGGAAAGTCGTGACCGCCTTCGTCCCCGGAGACGGCGCCCTAAACGTGATAGACGAGCACGACGAGGTCATAATCTGTGGAATCGGTGGAACACTCGGGAGGTCCATGGGAGACCTACCGGGCGTGAGATACAAGGTTGAGCTGGTGAATGGCGTCCCACTCAAATTGCTGGTGATCGGAAAGGCTAAGAAACCTAAACGATGAGCCTCCTCGGCGGGAGATATGATCGGTAAATGGGGTTTCATTAAAGTTCTTTGTAATCTAGAAGGTGAGGAAGCTGAGAAGATAGACTTGGAAGTAGGCGCGAGCTTCGGGTAGAAACAATCTCCTATATGAGGTGCGGATACCTCAGGGCCGTATCGGGGATTATGGTGACCACCACGCCGCTGCCGAGCTCTTTGGCAACCCTTAAAGCCGCGTATACGTTTGCCCCGGCCGATAGCCCGCCGATGACTCCTTCACGCCTAATGAGCTTCTTCATCGTTTCCAAGGCATCTTGATAACTCACCTCCAAGACCCCATCCACCAAATCTCTATTCCTCACCCATATCTCCGGGACTATGTCTACCGCCAAGCCCTCGATCCTATCTGAGTTTACTCCATCAACTATTGGCGAGTTCCTAGGTACCACGCCGACCAGCTTGACTTTTTTACCAAGTTTCTCCCTGAGAAATCTCCCAACTCCGGAGATCGTGCCGCCGGTGCCTATGCCCATGACGAACGCGTCGATGCCGCCGCCCAGCTGCTCATAAATTTCCGGCGCCGTGGTCTCGTAATGCGCCCTAACATTCGCCTCGTTTCCGTATTGATTTAGATAAAAGTACCCGTGTTCCTCCGCGTACCTCCTCGCGGCTGCAGCGTAATTGTCCGGGTGGCCTGGCGGCTTCGGCGGGACCTCGATCAACTCTGCCCCAAAAGATCTTATCAACTTCAACTTCGTCTGCGAAGTCCCTTTTTCCACGAATATCACCGCCTCATATCCCAGGATCGAAGCCGCCCAGGCGACGGATATAGCCGTGTTCCCGCTCGAAGCCTCCACAATGACGTCTCCGGGCTTGATAAGTCCACTCGACTCCGCATCTCGGATCATGTATACCGCTATCCTGTCCTTGTGGCTCCCAGTGGGGTTAAAGTACTCAAGCTTCGCGTGTAACTCTGCCACGCCATCCCCCATTATCTCACGCAATTTAATGAGAGGCGTTTTGCCCACGAGGTCTAGTATCGACGAATCCAAAATCGAACACCCTACCTCAAATATTTAACGAGTAAGGGGGCAGATTAAAATATTTGAGTTGTAAAACACTCCATGAAACATTTGCTATGTCGACGAGTTCCTTAGAGATGCCGTGTCCGAGTTGTGGCGCCTACATGGGGTGGGAGAGGGTTTTCTGCCTTAAGTGCGGTTATAGGCTGATCCCGATCACGCAATATGACCTGGAGACAGAAGACTTCGTGTATCCGCCGGATCGTGAGGGATTGAATTCGCTGAGGCAGTTCAGGGTCTTGGTCCCAATTATCAGGGAATTCATCATCAGGGATTATGTCGGCAGTATGTCGTCTTGGCTCTCCAAGAACGCCATAAAAATCGACTTCTCATCAGGCATAGGCTCCGCGATAATGGAATGCGGCTTAATCCTCGGATTAAAGTCTCTCCCAAGAGCATACCTGCTTCCTGATAAGGAGGTGAATGCATTTACATTTGGCTCTGACGACGTCCAGTTCCTCGTCCTGACGTCTGGCCTACTAAAATCCATGACCGGAGATGAGGTTAAGGCCGCACTGGCCCACGAGCTTGGACACATCCGGTGCGATCACGTGATTTATCACACATTAGCGGAGCTATTGGTGCGGGGGATAGAGTTTTCCTCGAGAATCCTCGGAGCAAGCTTGGAGGCGATTTCACCCATCTTCAAGTTAATCCTCCTCTCCTGGCGTAGGGAGTCAGAAGTGTCGGCGGATAGGGCGAGCTTGCTGGTGGTCGGAGACCTTGATGTAATAAAGTCCATGTTCACCAAGCTTTCTCCCGGCTTAATCGTGGACGAGGAGGTGGATCTACCTCACGAGAAGGCGGCGTCGAGCTTGCTGGAGGCCTTTAACACGCATCCCACGCTCAGGAAGAGGATGATGTTGCTGAGAAAATTTTATCGAAGCCCAGAATATGAGAAGGCTAGGGAGAAGATTGCTGCGCGTTTAAAGTTAAGGGGGGCACTGGTTCCGAGGTGCAAGTTCTGCGGCTCGGCAAAGCCTCTCACAGATATGTTCTGCCCGACCTGTGGAAGGAGCTTGATCTAAGATGATATCCTAGATGACGTTTTTCGGGTTGGATTAAATAGCGGCTTATCCCGGTGAGTTTTTAGGTTGTTTGAGCGATCCGGCCTCCGGAGCCACCTTATTCTCGCCCTCGGCTTCATCGCGCTATATGCCAGCATAGCGTCCTTCACCTCGCTATGGCCATTCATGGTGGAGATCGCTGGAGTCGATAGCGCATCCTATGGCGGCTTTCTCGGGCTCGGAAACCTCCTATCGCTGGCAGCAAGGTTCCTGGCGGCGGTCACTAATAACCTCGGAGCGATAATATTCGTTGGCGCTTTTTTCTCGGCCGCCGCGTCGTTGATCCTGATACCAGGCTACACATATTACTCGATAATGTTCTCAACGCTTTTTCAGAAATTGTCTTTCGAGGTCTCGAGGATGGGGAGAGAAGTGACGGCTGGCATGACTCTACCGAGGAATTGGAGGGGGGTCTTCGCGGCGATCGTGCTCTCATCGACACAGCTCGGGATATTGATCGGGGTGAACTTGGGCCTGATGTTGTTCCTGTTAACGAGGAGCTACCTCCACTCACTGATCTTGGGAATGGTGTTGGCGGCGCTCTCCGCCGTGATCCTGACCCCGCTGTGGAGGATGAAGCTCTTCCAGGAAAACTTCTCCCCAAGGCTCTTGATCCCGAGTAGGAAGCCGGTCAAAATACTCCTCATAATCTGCATACTCGACGCATTTATCTGGGGAGGCGTCTTCGAATTCGCCTACGTGCTGGCGCCGTCATACCTCGGGGCGGTCGAAGCCGATATAGGGCTCGCCAGAACCCTGGGCATGATAATAGTCATACCGACAAACCTCTTCTTCGGCGCGGTCTCCGACAAACTCCAATCCAGGAAATTCTTCATGATAATCTCCGAGCTGCTGGGCTGCGTCGCGCTCCTATGCTACGCGATGATGCGTTCACCGATCTCCATAGTGATCTTCGGGGCGTTAATGGGCCTGGTGTCCTCGACTTGGATTCCACTTGTAATAGCGCTCTTCACCGAAATGACGCCGCAAGAGGAGCTGGGCGCCGCGCTCTCATCTTGGAGCATCTTAACGGGGGCCTCTAGAATAATATATCCAGTAGTAGGGGGGTTCCTAATCGAGAGGCTCGGTGTTCAGTTCTTCTTTGAATTATCCGCCATCATGCTCCTAATGATCTCGGCATTGATCGCCGTGGCCCTGGAGGAGAATCGATAAATGAGCCCTCACTCCCCATCCTTGGAGAAAGGGATCTAAACTCATTTGATGGGAAGGGCGTGGGATCATGGCCGCTATGAGGTTTGTTGTGGTCGCGGAGAAGCCGAGCGTCGCGAGGAGGATACGGGCAGCGTTAAAGGATGAGGGCGTCTTGGTGGCCTCCGTGAGGGGGCATATATTGGACTCCGAGTTCCCGAGGGGGCATGGGTGGAGGGAGTGCCCGCCATCAAAGCTCTTCGACGTGAGGGGATTCAGGGACGAGGTTAGGGACTCCAACGCGATCCGGGAGTTAAAGAAGATCTTTAGGGAGGGCGATGTCCTGGTCATAGCCACGGACAACGACTCCGAGGGCGAATTGATCGGAGCGGAGATACTGAAGGTCTGGAGGCAGGTTAGGGGGGACTCGCCATATAAGAGGATGCGGTTCAACAGCACCGATCTCAGGGAGCTCAGGGGGGCGTGGCGCTCGCTCGAGGACGATCTGAAGTGGAACTGGGTGATGAAGGCGCTCTTCAGGCAGAGGTTCGACCTGATCACCGGGGCCGCCTTCACGAGGCTCCTAACGCTCTCGGCGAGGAAGGTGAACCGGGGAATAAAGTTGATCAGCTGGGGGACTTGCCAAGCCCCCACGCTCTGGTTTGTGGTTCAAAGGGAGAGGGAGAGGCTCAACTTCAAGTCGAGGCCTTTCTGGACGATAAGGGCGCTATTTAAGACGTCTAGCGGAGAGGAGTTCGAGGCGGAGAGCGACCGCTTCTGGGATGAGTCGGAGGCTCGGGAAGCCTTTGAGAAAGCCTCCTCAACGGGCCGCGGCACCGTTTTAAGGTTCGATGAGAGGCTCATTGACGTTTCGAGGCCAACGCCGATAAGGACTGATGACCTGCTAAGGGACTTGGTGAAGTTGACCGGGCTCTCGGCCGCGAAGATCCTCGAGATCGCCGAAGACCTCTACGCGAATGGCCACATATCCTATCCGAGGACGGATACTAACAGGTATAGGCCGGACTTCGACTTCGAGAGCCCATTGAGGGCCGCATGCAGGGGCCTCGGGGTAAGGCCGCCGGATGCCACGCCTTCTCCGCTCCAAGGCAGGCTAGATGATGGAGCACACACGCCCATTTACCCCGTAATGCCGTATAGCGGAACGGGGCCGGCCGCGAAGGTATGGGAATACGTGGCAAGGAGGTTTCTCGCGAATGCATTCTACCCGGATGCCGTTAGGAGGGAGAGGTTCGCCGAGGTAGACCTCGCCGGAGTAATGTTGAAGAGCTCCGGGGCGGAGACCGTCGTCAGCGGATTTTACGAGATTTACGGCTACTTTAAGCCCAAAGATGATCCGATCCCAGAGCTCGTCGAGGGCGAGTCGTTGACGGTCTCCGCGGTCAAGCTCCATGAGGGCGAGACCAAGCCGCCGAACAGGCTGACCGAATCGGATCTTCTCAAGTTGATGGAAGAGAATGGGATAGGGACGGATGCGACGAGGGCGTCGTTCCCAAAGCTGATCACCAGTAGGGGATACGTGGTCAAGGAGAAGAGGGTCTTCAAGCCAACACCCCTCGGGATGAAGCTCATAGAGTTGCTGGAGTCGGTTGACCCGAGGCTAATGACCCCTGAGACGAGGAGGAGGGTGGAGGAGCTGATGGAAAAGATAGAGGTCGGCGAGCTCACCTACGAGGAGGCCTTGGAGAAGGCAATAGGGGAATACAGGCCGCTATACCTCGAACTGGAAAAGCACATATCATCCAAGATCTCGGAGCTCGCCCTCACCTAACCCCATTCGACGTGGTGGACGGGCTCTGGAAATCAATAAATCTCATCGAGATCCTCCATGATATAAATGGCCGAGTCGATTGATGAGTTAAGGGAGAGGATAGATGCCGTAGACAGAGACTTGCTCGAGTTGATCTCGAGGAGGGTTGAGCTCGCGAAGAGGATTGGGGAATTGAAGAGGGCGCTGGCCCTGCCGGTCGCGGATTATAAGCGGGAACTCGAAGTCCTAGAACGTGGTAAGCGGTTTGCCGAGCAATTAGGGCTAGATGTGGAGTTGATGGAGATCGCCCTCAACGCGATAATTGGGGTATGTAGGAAGGCGCAGAGGACCATTAGGGTGGCATTCCTCGGGCCCCGTGGATCATTCAGCGAGGAGGCGGCCGTGAAAGCCTTTCTATCGAAAGGCGCCGAATTCCATCCCATGCCCACGATACGAGACATATTCAGGGCGACGGAGTGCGGCGACATGGAATACGGCCTGGTCCCCGTCGAAAACTCTCTGGAGGGCGGAGTCGGCGAGACCTTGGACATGCTCGTGGAGACACCGCTGAGGATATGCGGGGAGATCAAGATCAGGGTGAGCATGAACTTGATCGCGAGGCCTGGCCTAAAACTCCAAGACATAAAAGTCGTCCTCAGCCATCCACATGCACTAGGCCAATGCAGGGAATTTCTAAGCAAGGTCCTCGGCGGCGTAGAGGTCAGGACGTGCTCCAGCACGGCTGATGCCGTTAGAAGGGCCCTTGAAAGCGAGGGTGCGGCGGCGATAGGCTCAAGGATCGCAGCGGCGCTCTACGGTGGAGAAGTTTTAGCGAGCGAAATACAGGACGTGAGAGATAACTTCACGCGTTTCCTGATACTTGGCAGGGAGAGCATTGAGGACGCGGTTGGATGTAAGACCTCGATAATTTTCAGGCTTCCACACGTCCCGGGATCGCTATACGACGCCCTCTCGGTCTTCGCATCTAGGAGGATAAACCTCACGAGGATAGAGTCGAGGCCCGTCAAGGGGAAGCCGTGGGAATACCTCTTCCACGTCGACTTCGAGGGAGACTATGAGCGGGATGAGCGGTGCGGGGGGGCCTTGGAGGAGCTCGGGAAGAAAGCCCTCTTCCTCAAGGTGCTGGGATGTTATGGGGAAATCGTGGATTCATCAAGTAAATCACCTGGAAATGAGTAGGTGACCTAGGAATGTCCCGGATAGAGAGCCTCATGATCGTGGGGACGGGCGGGATGGCGAGGCTTCTCGCGAGGACTTTGAGGGAAAAAATCCCAAAAATCGCGATCTCATCGCGTATCCCGGAGAAGGCGGAGAGGCTTTCGGCGAGGCTTGGGGTTAGATGGGCCTCGGCGGAAGAGGCCGCTGAATACGACTCCGTGCTCCTCACAGCTCCGCCGCAAAACCTACCGGAAGCCGTTGCTGCCATCTCAGAGAAGATGAGGCCTAGATCGCTTCTCATGGACATCTCATCGGTCAAGGTGGGCGTCGTCGAGAGAATTGAGGAGAAGATCCCGAGGGAGATCGAGTACATAAGCCTCCACCCGCTCTTCGGCCCAACGGCGAGGAAGATCGACGGATACTCCATCGCCGTGATCCCGGTCCGCGGTGAGATTTTCCTTAACTCTGTCGTGGAATTATTCAAATCGGTGGGCTTGAATGTGGTGGTCACGTCTCCACGTGAACACGACGAGATAATGTCGGTGATACAGGTCGCGCATCACATGGCATACCTCTCAATGGCGTTGACGTTGTGGGAGTCGCTTAGCCCCGAAATTATCGCGAAATATAGTACGCGTTCTCTCAGGCGCACGTCTTCGATCTTCAAAATGCTCCGGGGAAACCTGAGGGTAATCAAGGAGATCCAGGAGCTGAATGTCTACGGCGATCGAGCGAGAAATAAATTGATCGAATGTATCGGGAGGCTGGGGGCCAGAGATCCTAGGTCGTGGGCGGATGTGGAGAAGGCATTAGAGGAGTTGCCGCGGATCCTCTAAGTCGCCCCCTCTCGGCTTGAGGACCGGCGGTATAAGTCCAGCCCTAATGGCGTGGTCTGCGAGCGTTATCGCCACCATGGCCTCGACGACCGGGACGGCCCTCGGAACTATGCAGGCGTCATGCCTCCCGGGAACCGAGAACTCGACTTCCCTCATCTCCCTAAGGTCTACGGTTTTCTGCTTCAGGGCTATGGAGCTCGGCGGCTTGAAGGCGACGCGCATAACGAGCGGCATGCCCGTCGATAGCCCGCCCACCACGCCGCCGGCGTCGTTCTTCTCGGAGACGACGATGCCATCCCTTATGGCAAGCGGATCATTGTGCTGTGAACCGGTCATCGCCGCGGCCCTGAATCCCGCGCCAAACTCGACTCCGCGAGCTCCGGGAATCGCCATCAAGGCCTTTGCCAAGTCTCCATCAAGCGTGTCGAAGACGGGTTCGCCCAGCCCTATCGGGAGATTCACCGCGACGCACTCGATTACTCCGCCGACGCTGTCGCCGCGACCCCTCGCCTCGATTATCCTATCCCTCATCTTCTCAGCGGCCCTCGTGGTCGGAGCCCTCACCTCGTTGAGGTATCTGAATTTCCTCGCGTCCTCGAGCGTGAATTCCTCAGCCCTAACCCCGCCTATTTCAAGGACATAGGCCACGACCTCTATTCCCAATGTCTCCAGGAGGAGCTTCTTCGCGATGGCTCCCGCGATCACGAATCCGGCCGTGATCCTCCCAGAAAACCTCCCGCCTCCACGGTAATCGTTGAATCCACCGTATTTGATGTGGGCGTAGTAGTCGGCGTGGCTCGGCCTGGGCCTATACGCGACCTCCTCATAGTCCTCGCTCCTCACATCCCTATTCCAGACCAGGGCGCAGATCGGCGCGCCGGTCGTATGCCCCTTAAAGACTCCGGACAAGATCTCCACTTCGTCCTCCTCCTTCCTCGATGTCGAGATCGTTGTGTTTGAGGGCCTTCTCAAGTCGAGGTCCCTCTGGATGTCCTCTTTTTCGAGTCTTAGGCCCGCTGGGCAGCCATCTACCACGACGCCGACGCATCTCCCATGGCTTTCGCCGAAGCTGACGACCACGAACCTCTCGCCGAATATGTTGCCCCTCATGACTCCTCTAACCCCAATCCAACGCTTCTAGCATCCTGGAGGAAGCCTGGGTAAGATATCTCGGCCCACTCCGCTCCCATGACGGTGCATCCTAGCTCCGTCGCCGCCGCGAGCACGGTGAAGGCCATGAAGACCCTGTGATCTCCATGCGAATCAAACACGCATCCACCCCTCAGCTTCTCCCGGCCCCTGACCCTCAAACCATCGGGCAATTCCTCCACCTCAACTCCGAGCTTGCTCAACTCCAAGGCCATCGACCTTATCCTATCGCTCTCCTTGTATCTCGCGTGCCCAACTCCCCTGATCACCGTCTCCTCGCCCGACTTTGCGGCCATGACCGCGATGACCGGTAGGAGGTCTGGAGACTCCCTGAGATCGTATTCACCTCCTCCGCCGCCACCGGCTCCGCGAACCGTGACAGCGTCGGCTCCCAGCTCGACGCGGCTCCCAAAGCTCCTCAAAACGTCGATTATCTTCGCATCGGCTTGCGGCAGCTCCATGCTCAACCCCCGCACCTCGAGTTCTCCGCCTGTTAAATGCGCTCCGGCCATGAGGAACGCCGCGGAGCCGAAGTCGCCGGGGATCTTGAAGGAGCAGGATCTGCCCTCCTGGCCTCCCTCGACCTCGAAGAACTTGTGGGACGCGCTTTTGACGACGTACCCGAAGCTGCTCAGGACGGCTATGGTCGCGTCTATGTAGGGGCCTGACACCGGCTCGCCCATCACGCGCAGCTTGACGCCCCTCTCGGACTTCACCGAGGCGTAGAGTATCGCCGAGATGAATTGCGATGATATGTTTCCCTGGATTTCGGCTTCGCCCCCCCTCACCCCACCGCACTTCACGATTATCGGCGCCGTGTCATTGAGCCTACCCGACCAGCACTCTACGCCTAGCCCCCTAAGCGCCTCCAGAAGGGGCTTCATCGGCCTCCTCCTAATGCTCTCGTCGCCGGTGAGGATCGCGTATCCCCGGGGCGCGAGGGCGGAGATCGCCGTGAAGAGCCTGAGCGTTGTCCCGGAGTTTCCGACGTCGATGACGTCTTCTGGGGTCTTCAAACATCCGCCCACCACCTCGACAAATTCGCCGAAGTCCCTTACATCGGCGCCTAAGAGCAGGCAGGCCCTCCTAGTGGCCTCGGTGTCCTGGGCCCTCAGCGGGTTAATTATCTTGCTCGCCCCCTCGGAGAGCAGGGCCGCGGCGAACGCCCTATGCGTGTAGGACTTGCTTGGAGACGCCGCGATCCTGCCATCGACAACCGACGGCCTCACAACTATCTTCATCAAACATCCGCCTCCAAGGGCTCCCACTCGGCCACAAGGTTACTGGGACGGCACTCGATCACGGGCCCATACTCTCTGAGGCTCCGCACGACGTCCCCAGCCCGCTTTGATGTGGCCACCGCGGCCACCGCGGGCCCGGTTCCCGAGACCCCGGCCGCAACCGCGCCCTCCCGGAGCGCATCCAAGGCCGGTGTTGGATCCATCTCTAACGCGGCGGCTATCGCGAGCCCATTTATCGTCATTGCCTCCCAGTATTTTCCTGCCAGCGCCAGGTCAACGGCCTTCTCGCACATCCTCCTCACGCTCCTCAGGGATTCGACGTCCACCGACCTCGTATAACGCTTCTCCTCGGGGACCAAGATGAGTACCAGGAGGCCTTCTGGGGCCCTAGCCCTAGAGAGGACGCATCTCCGGTAGTTGTCAGTGATGTTGATGCCGCCGAAGAAGCTGGTGTATGCGTCGTCGAACGCCCCGGTTATGGTTACCCCGGCCCTGATGGCGGCGTCGACTCCGAGGTTCACGACGTCTTCCGGCGAGAGATTTAATCCGAGGGCCTTGCATGCCGCGAGGGAGACCGCGTTGGCCGCGGAGCTCGAGCTCTTTAACCCCCTCCCAATCGGTATCGTGGACCTAGTCTTAACCCACACGTCCACGTCCCTCCTCCCCGAATACTCTAGGATCAGCTGGATCGTCTCCTTGACGAGGCTCGGGTCCTCTCCGCCGGGGATCTCCGCCTCTATTCCACCGGATCCAGGCCGCACCTCCACTTCCGCCTCGGTCCAGAGGTCGACTCCGAGCGCCCCACCTATCCCGGTTGGGATCGCGTTTATGATGCTCACCGCGCCGTGGACCCTGGACTTAACCCTCACACCTCGTCACCTCAAGGCATCTCAAGGCTGCTTCCCTCATAACCTCGGTCGGCGCCTCACGGCCTGTCCAGAGCTCGAATGCCCTCGCGCCCTGATAGACTAGGACCTCCAGCCCCGAGACCGCCTCCGCACCCGCCGCCTCGGCCTCACGTAGGAGCCGGGTCCTGAGCGGGTTATACACCAAGTCCAAGACGATCGAATCCCCGGGTATCTCCCATCTCCTGAGCGGCGCCTCATCGATCCTCGGATGCATCCCCATGGAGGTCGCGTTCACGATGAGGCCGCATTCCGCCGCCGCCCTGCCCACCTCGTCTAGGCCGCAGAATTCAGCCTCGCCCCCCATCGAATTAACCCACCCCGCCAGCTCCCTCGCCTTCTCGACGGTCCTGTTTGCAATTATTATTTTCCCATGTCCGAGTTTTAGGACCGCGGCCACCGCCGCCCTCGCCGCCCCTCCAGCGCCTATAACCAGAGCCGGCTTCGCGGCCCGTGTACGCCCCCTCAATGCCTCTTCCACGCCATGGACATCCGTGTTGTATCCTCGAGCCAGCTCATCCCTTATGACAACCGTGTTCACGGCGCCGACCACTTCCGCGGACTCATCTAAATCGTCGAGGAATTTGATGACGCTGACTTTGTGCGGTATCGTGACGTTGAATCCGGCAGCTCCGATGGCTTTAAGCCCCTCGACGGCTCTCCCGAGATCATCCTCCTCGACGTCGAATGCGAGATAGACGTAGTTGAGTTTTAGGGCCTTGAAGGCGGCATTATGCATTTGGGGCGAGACCGAGTGCGCTATGGGGTGGCCTATCAAGCAGCAGAGCTTGGTCGATGCATCGATCATCTACCCCTCACCAGCTCCAGGAACTCCCTGAGCTCCCCGATCGTCAGTTGACCCGGAGCGACGGCCTCACCCGGAAGGCAGGCGTATGCTATGGGCGCGCCGATGAGCGGTGATAGAATTCTGGAGATGGTGCCTAGTTCCCCCATAGCGAACGCGATCAGCCTACCGGGTGGGAAATCGCGGTACAGGCTCAGGATCTTCAGGTTATGGGAAATGGTTTTCGCGGTGGTGACGACTTTCGCGATCTTTCCTAGTTTAAGCGCTCTAGAAACCGCTGCCCTAAGCTCCCCAATATTCAACGAGCCATCGAGATCATGCTTCGAGATTATCAGCGAGGTCTTTTCACGAAGCTTCTCCGCAACCTCGCCGAGATCCGGGGCGTCGAGCTCGATGTCCACGTATGCGGGCCCGACTTCGGCGATCTCCGAGAGCACCCTCACCCTCTCGCCCTCACCTCCATCGAAGCGCCCTCCCTCCCAACTCGGCCTAAGCGTCACAATGACTCTCCCCCCAAATCTCCTTATGGTGGCCGAGACGGCGTTTACATTTATCTCGGAGAGGTAATCTAGTCGGAGTTCCACGAGGTCGGCGCCCAATCCTAAGGCCTGCTCTACTTTTCTCTCCATCTCCGACATCGTTGACGCGGCGATGCTCGCGCAGATCCTCGCATCCATGCACCTTCACTTCTCGATTATGAACTCGTCGACGGATCTCCCGAAGTGTCTGGCCTTGTGTTCAGGTATGTGGGCGAGGATCCTGTCCCCGGGCTTGATCGAGGTCACCGGAATCGGGGATCCATCGGGCTGGAGTAGCGCTATGGTCTCCGCGTCTTGGAGCGTTATCGACCCCTCGATGGAGCCGGCCTTGAGCCTGATGAGTTTAAGCGGCCTCCGCTCGATCTTCACCCTGCCAACCGCCGTGGCCCTCGCCCCATCCCTCGAGGCCACGAGGACCCTATCACCTGACCTGACCTCGGAGAGGTATTTCGTGGAGCCGTTAGGCATGAGGATGTATGAGTGTATCGCGCCGGCGTTCACCCTAAATGGCCT
>JANXDQ010000021.1 GCA_025059415.1 Aigarchaeota archaeon | reverse complement strand
TTCTAGAGAGGTTTAAGGCCGATGGATGCATCTTGGTTAGCGATGGTGTTACCGATCAATTTATAACCCCCATATTGTCGTCAAAGCTGCCAATAATATCTATAAGGAGATTCGTTGTGAGGCATAGCGAATCCGTTGAACAAACTTGGCTCGTCCTTGGAAGATATATCAAACTAATATTCACGGAGCCGAGGTATTCTAAGATCTTCTTAGGAATTCCGGGATTCTTAATGGCAGTAATAGGCATCCTCTACATAATCAACGTCGCCTCGATACCGTTCATACTCTCCGCAATAGGGGTCTACTTCATCATAAGGGGATTCGGTGCGGATCAAAAGATGGCCAACGTCTTCAAAAACCTCGCTCAAATCCTCAGGATGCCGGCATATACTCAGTTTAGAGCATATGCTGCCCTCACGACGATAATACTCCTCCTAATGGGATTCTATGTCGGTTACATAACGACTCTTAACGCTATTCAGGCGAAGTATCCCGAGGCGCCGGATTTCTCAACACATACTTGGTGGTGGCTTGACAAAACTCCATTCATAATAGGATCTTATCTCGTGGGCTCCATAGACTTGATCTCCATAGCAATATTCATAACAATTTCCGCTAACATAATTTACTACCTCTTCACTAGGAACCCCAACCTATGGGTGATGATTAGGGGCGCTGTCCTACTCCTCTGGATCTGGGCGCTGTTGAAGAGGACGGGCATAATCTTGGTCGTCGGCGGCATCGGGGGACTCGAAGACCCTCAAGTATTGCTCTTAATTTTAACCGCGCTACTCGGCACAGTAACCATGAGCATCACAATTCTAATCACTAGAATCCTAAGGAAGACCTATTCCAAATATTTCAAGAAAAAGGCCTAAACGCTAGGATTATGAATTACCCTTACCAATGATTATGGAGAATGAAAGATGATAAAAACAATGCTAAAAGCAGTCGGCATATATAAGCTCTATGAAAAATGGCTGGAAAATATGATCAATAAAGGTGAGATGCCATCTCACATAGCGATAATAATGGATGGAAATAGGAGGTGGGCGCTCGAAAAGGGGCTTGAACCCTGGCTCGGACACAGAGCTGGAGCAGATAAATTGGAAGAGGTTATTGAGTGGTGTCTGAAATTCGGGATAAAGGTCGTCACATTTTTCGTTCTCTCGACTGAAAATTTTAAAAGGCCAAGTAAGGAACTCAGTGAATTATTTAACCTCCTAAAAGAGAAGGCGGCGAAGTATCTGAAAAGCGATATACTCCATAAGCATAGGATAAGGGTGAAGATTATTGGGAGAAAGCAGTTGCTGCCGCCGGATGTAAGAACCGAGCTTGAAAGATTAGAAGAGGAAACAAAAGACTATGATAGATTGTTCGTGAACCTGGCGATAGCTTATGGCGGTAGAGCCGAACTAACAGATGCGGCGAAGAAGCTCGCCCACGATGTGGTCTCCGGAAAGCTGAGGATAGATCAAATAAATGAAGAGGTCGTAGGCAAATACCTTTACACCGCCGATCTCCCAATCCAAGATCCTGATATGATAATTAGGACTTCGGGGGAGGAGCGTATAAGTAATTTCCTATTATGGCAATCGGCTTACAGCGAGCTCGTCTTTCTCGATGTCTATTGGCCAGAGTTCAGGAAGATAGATTTCATGAGAGCTATTAGGACTTATCAGGTGAGGGCTAGGAGATTCGGCGCTTAGGGAGGTATTAGTTCATATGGTGCCGAGGTTAAGATCTCTACACCACCCCTCTTAACTAACATGGTATCTTCTATCCTGACGCCGAACCTACGTGGTAGATATATTCCCGGCTCGATCGTGACGACCATTCCTTCTTCCATGACTTCCTTGCCCAGGGGAGATAAGCGGGGTGGCTCATGAATCTCTATGCCAACACCGTGCCCCAGCCCATGGATGAAGTAATCCCCATACCCCCTTGAACTTATCTCCCCATACGCTTTCTCGTAGAGGGAGGCGGCTGTGATCCCGGTCGTTAACTCCCTTTGAGCCGAAATCTTCGCGTTCATTACCACATCATGGACTCTTAAGACTTCCTCGTCCGGATGAGATCCTATGTAAAATGTCCGAGTCATATCTGAGCAATATCCATCATAAACAACCCCTAAATCGACTACGACGACGTCTCCTTCTTTCATGGATCTATCTTCTGGGCCACCGTGTGGGAGAGAGGACTTGGGGCCTGATGCCACTATTATCTCGAAGGCAGCCCGCTCCGCTCCAAGTTTAAACATTTCCTTAATCACCTCAGCCTTCACCTCCGATTCCATAACTCCCTCCTCTAACAACTCGGCCGCGAGTCCCATGCATTCAGACGTAATATTACATGACCTTCTTATCTTCTCCACTTCCTCCTCATTCTTCACCATCCTCAGTCTCCACACGCACTCGGATGCCGGGGAGATGGAGCCGCCGACAATATCCTTAATTTTGAAATATTCTTCAGCGCTTAACTCGTCGAATCCCATCTTAATCTTCACGTGCTCCGGAAGCGCATTAATTACATCCTTGATCGTCGAAGTTTGTTCAAGCCTACTTAACTCGATGTCATCGGATATCGATTGTTCCGCGAGTTCATAATCCATTGGGTAGACGAAGAGGGATGGAATTCCATCGGGGGAGACTACGAGTATTCCGGGGCCTATATATCCTGTGAAATAGAATATGTTTGCGGGCGACTTTAGGAGGAACCCAGTTAACCCACTTTCCTTCATTAGATCCATTAATCTCCTGAGCCTATTACCCGTATTCGCCATGTTTTCACACATTTCACGTAGATAACTTTATTTAAGCCTGAAGCTCGCCGGGGGGACGCGAGTTTCATTCCACGTGGTCTACTCCTCAGAGGAAGTCTCGGGGCGATTTCCAGGTTTAATGCTTAAGAATCAACGGGTTCTAAAGATTAATTGTTGAGGGTTTGCGGCATCGATGAGGCTGGTAGGGGAGCCGTTATAGGCCCAATGGTAGTAGCCGGAGTATTGATCGACCAAAATAAAACGGGTGAGTTAATTGGGATGGGTGTTAGGGATTCCAAGAGGCTTACGCCTGGAAGTAGGTTTGAATTATCCAAGCTGATAATGGAGTTGGCCGATGATGTTGAGATAGTAGTCTTGGACGCTTCAACAATTGACTCCTCTACTCGGAGAAGAAAATCTCAGGGATTAAACAGTTTGGAGGCCAGGATTTTCGCGGAGATAATTAACCGATTAAAGCCAGATGCCGCCTACATAGATTTGCCCTCCGTGGAATATGCGGGGTTTAGAAGACTGATAGATAATAATTTAACGCATAACTGTTCATTGATACTGGAGCATAAGGCCGATGAAAAATATCCCATAGTATCTGCCGCGTCCATCATCGCAAAATGCGAGCGTGATAGGCTAATTGATGGATTAAAGTCGGAGTTAGGGGATTTTGGATCGGGGTATCCATCAGATATCAAGACTAGGAAGTTTTTGATGGATCTTATTATAAGTCGCGGGATGAGTTGCCCGCATATTAGGTCTAGTTGGAGGACGATGTCAAAAATTGTCCAAAGAAGACTCGATGAATTTGCCGTAGATTAATCGGAGATGATGCATGTTGGGCATCTCGAGGAGGGCGCTCCTCTTAATAATGGGGTGCGTTATCGGGGTCGTGGCCATTCCTTCGTGGACCGAGACCCTGAGAATAGAGGTCACGCGTTTAAAGCTCGATTTAGGATTAAAGCTCGCATTCTTAGTGGATACACATTTGCATTTCCTCGGCCCTGTTGAGGAAAATTTATTGAAGATAATTTCAAGGGAAGATCCAGATGTGATCCTTCATGGGGGAGATGTAATCGACGAGTTCACGGGGAATCTCGACCTCGTTAGGAGATATTTTTCCAGTTTGGATGCCCGGAGGAAATACGCCGTTCTAGGAAATCATGATTACTGGAGTGGTAATGCCTCGGAGCTCATAGGGATTATGAGGCGTGAATGCGGTTTCCACTTCCTCATAGATGATGTTGTCGAATTTTCTGGTCTAAGGATTTTTGGGGTTGATTGGAGGGATGATAGACGTTATCCCCGAATAGGTGGCACTGACATCGTTTTGGCACATGATCCAAATGTCGCACCATGTGTAAATTCTGCCAAGCTCATCTTGGCGGGCCACACCCACGGCGGAATCGTGGTAAGCGGAGTCACAATCTTCTCTAATTCAATTTATAGTCGGGGGCTATATCATCTTCAGAATCAAGGAATACTCTACGTGTCAAGGGGGCTCGGACAAATTCTTCCATTCAGACCCACCTCGCCCCTAGAACTCGTGATCATAGAATAATCGAAAACATCTTTATCGGGGGGCCGTAGAATATGTAATTTGGATAAGGTGTTGAGCATGCGAATTCTCTATGCTTTAACGGGGCCGCCTGGATGCGGGAAAACGACGGCGATATTGAAAATCGTCGATGAATTGAAGAGGAGAAACATTAAGGTCGAGGGAATGTATACGCAGGAACTCAGGGAAAGTGGAAGACGTGTGGGGTTCGCGGTGAAGAGGATTAGTGGGGGAGAGGGGATCTTGGCGCACATCAAGTTTAAAGAAGGGCCCAGGCTCGGAAAATACGTAGTCAATTTAAGAGATCTTGAATCGATTGGAGTGTCCGCGTTACTGGATGGATTAGGAGAGGCGGATGTAGTTGTGGTTGATGAAGTTGGACCCATGGAACTCTTTAGCGGGAAATTTAGGGAGGCCGTTGAGGAACTGCTCTCCTCGAGTAAAAATGCCGTCATAACAGTCCATTATAGATCCAGAGACCCACTGGTTGTGAAGGTTAAGGAGGCCGCTGGGAAAAACTTGGTCCTAATTACCCCTGAGAACCGGGATCGAGCTCCATCAATGATTGTTAAGAGCATAACGGAGGCCGTTGAGAAGAGATGATGGGAGGCGTAGAAGTGGCCAAGAAGCTTGGATACGAAGTGGAGCTGAGATTTGAGGGAAAGGCGAAATTCTACTCGCCGCCACTTCCCTCACCAAAGGGATATGCCCCAAGCAGTTTACCCGTCTTCTTCAACCCCGTCTCCAAACCAAATCGCGACATCACTATACTTTTCCTCGCAGCATACTTTGAGGGGAGGAAGATTAGGGTGTGCGAGGCGCTTGCGGGGACGGGTGTGAGGAGTATTAGAATTGCCGTCGAGACCGTTGTCGCCGAGGAGATAATAGCGAACGACGTATCGAGAAATGCCTACGAGCTTATCAAGATCAACGCCGAGCTCAATGGCGTCGGGGACATAGTCAGGGCATCCAACGCCGATGCAAACGAGTTGTTGGCAATGTGTGGGAGAGGGCGGCCACGATATGATTACGTCGACATAGATCCAGCAGGTTCTCCGGCGAAATTCGTGGAAAATGGGTTTAGAGGATGCAATCGGGGGGCGGTCCTAGGTGCAACGGCGACAGATATGTCGGCATTAGCCGGAGCAAAGGCAGAGTCGTGCATGAGGAAGTATTCCGCGAAGCCTCTGAAAACACCGTTTTCCAAGGAGCTGGGCTTGAGGATCTTGGCGGGATTCATGGTCAAGACCGCGGCGAGGCTGGGATTGGCCTCGACACCGATACTGTCCTTTCAGAAAGATCATTACGCGAGGGTATTCGTCAAAGTTGAACGGGGCATAAACTCCGCCAAGGAGAAGTTGAGGCGAATGGGGTGGATTTCCTATTGCCCAAAATGCCTGGCGATTTACACGAGGAAGTGGGTCGAGGAACCACCGACTACTTGTGAGATTTGTGGAACTAGGATCGATTACGGCGGCCCCCTCTGGCTTGGAGAATTAACGGATAAGGAGCTGGTGTCCAAAATATTGTCAAGGGCATACGACGACCCGAGCACCTACAAGGAATCATTAAAGCTATTAGATGCATTGGCGAAGGAGGACACGTCCCTGATAGGCTATTTCCCGGTAAACGCGTTAGCCGAGAAGCTGAGGAGCTCCCCTGTTGGACCCTCAAAGATCATCGAGGGATTAACGGAGATCGGGTACAAGGCCACCATAACCCACATCGACCCAGGTGGAATTAGGACGGATGCCCCGCCTAAGGTGGTAGATGAAGTGTTCAGGAGGCTTTGTGTGAAGACCTAAAAATGGGCCTTACTCTAATGAATTAATGGATATTTGCCGATGGGAAGATGGGTTGATGAGGCGAAACGGGACCCATACCGAAGGAAGGCCAGGGAAGAGGGCTACCGCTCTAGGGCGGCATACAAGCTGTTAGAAGCCCAGAAAAAATACGAATTAATCAAGAGGAGGAATATAGTCGTGGAGCTTGGAGCATGGCCTGGCGGGATGAGCCAAGTTGCATCGAGGCTCGTCGGACCTGAGGGGATAGTTGTAGCGGTGGATAAAAGGGAGTTCGGCGAATTCGCGGAGAAAAACATAATAACACTCACACTGGACATACTCGAAGACGACGTCGTCTCGGAAATCTCCAGGGCAATCGGTGGAAAAAAGGCCGACGTCTTGATATCGGATGCCTCTCCAAGATTCACTGGGATAAGAGACGTAGACGTCATGAGACAATATGAATTAACCAATAAATCTTATGAAATAGCGGGAGAAATAGTGAAACGCGGTGGGTCAGTAATGTTGAAAGCATTTGACTGCGATGAGCTCCGCGACCTCGAAGCGGAGTTAAGGAGGGAATACAGCTTTGTTAAGAGATTCATCCCGAAAGCGAAGAGGAAGACCAGCTCCGAGCTTTACTTAATAGCCATGGGTAAGCTACCTTAATGCTCCCTATTTTCGATCTTTTTCTCCATCTGCGCTTTATGGGCCTGGTATGATTCAATAATCCACTTTTCTAGCAATGGACATGACCTGGGATCCTTCACGCCCCCTATGCTACAGATCTGATTATATGGGCAGGAGATACATGGCGCATCCTTGATGGGGTCGATTGTGACCCGGCGGATCAGGGGTACGAGCCTTCTAGTCCAGCGATCCTTAGCGAATTCCTTCACCCTCTTGATCATGCCCTTCTTCTCAAGGCGTATCGCTATCCTCGACCCCTCCCTGCTAGTCACACCGAGCTTGTGCCATAACTCAGATTGTAGAAGGCCTTTATCCTGATGCTTTAATAGGAGTTTAATGGCCTCTTCCTCCAGTTTTGTCAGCTTTTGCGGCAAGATTTATCCTCCTCAAATACACTTTGATCTTTCCTCCTTATATCCCCATCGGTTAAAACCGCTTTGAATTCCCTTATGCGCCTCTTCAAGCTATTCCCACTAACTCCGACTTCGCTCACTAGGCTCCGCTGGGAAAGGGGGATCCCAAAATTCTTGGCCGCTAGGTAAACAGAGGCCGCCGCCATCGCCTTCCTATTCTTCCCCTGAGTAAAACCCTCAAGCGCTGCAGCGGCATAGATCTGATTTGCCAGACGCTCGACCTCCCCGGGGAGCCGCAGTATCCTAACAATCTTCGAGATATAGGCATCGGCATTTATCGAGCCCCTGATGTTCATGGATTTAGATAATTTGAGATAGCATCTTCGGATCAATTCTTGTTTGGTTCCCGCCGCCTCAGCCAATTCCCTGAGATCACGTGGGATTCCATGGGCTTTGAGTGAGAGATAGAGTAACGATGCTGGTAGGGATCTCAAATATATCCTCGAAAACTTAGAGGATTCGTCGATCTTCCGTAAAAAGACAGCAGCGGTCTGAGCAACGCATTGGGGAATATTCAGGCTCGAACTGATCCTATAAATCTCAGAGAGCACTTTAATCATCATTCGATCCCTTCCAGAATAAACTTCCTTGAAATATGCCCGACATCGCGTCGATAATCCTAGATCGTGGAGGAGAGGAGTTGTCGGCGCACCGGTCCTCTCTCTTTTAACTCTATCACCATAGCTATATGCGCGCCACTCCGGATCCGGATAAATGACCTTATCGATTACATTGCCGCAGTCAACACAGATTAGTTCTCCGGAACTCTTATCCTCTATAATGTTGGTGCCTCCGCAGGAGGTGCAATTAACTTCATTCATCTCAGATTTTCCACTAAGAATCTCTTATAACTTAATCGCATATTTCGGAGATCTGGGATTTCGTGGGTGTTATCTGGGGATGGCTTAGGGTATGCGCTTCTCCATCTTATCTTCTTCCAGAACGTATAGGGGCTCTTCCCTCTTAAATTCCACATTCTTCGTGGGATTTACCTCTATGAAGAAGTTGTCAACTGGGCCGAAAATTCCGGAGACTACGCCGACCACCTCCATACCCGAGTTATAGACCATGTCTCCAAGCTTAGGCAGGATTTCGCCCTTGATCACGAGTTTCCCCTCAACTACCGCCCAAATCTTTCCGATCCTTTTAAGACCCCTCGCCCGCTTAGACACTTTCATCTCCTCGACTCGGATCTAAGGGCCTGCGCGATGCGCAGGATTATCCCATTCTTGCTAAGAGGCTCTTTCGGTTTAATGATGACTTTTCCACTCTTCCTCCACCAGAATGCTGGATGACTACCGGGCTCTATTTCCACAGACCATCCAAGATTCCTAGCAGCTGCCGCGATCTGCTCTGTAGTTGGGTTCTTTACCGCGAGATTTAGGGGCACTTTCCTACATTTAGATCTACTAACCGAGGCGTCGAGGTAAACGGGCCAGATAACATATCCCCTTTTCTTGATCAAGGAATCACTTCACCAATATAGCATTAATGACTCCATCCTGTCCGGGCCTCGAGGTGACTTTTGCTTTACCGAGTTCGGTTTCGATTATCGCGCCCTTCGTGATTACTCCACGCCTCTCCAGATCCCTACTCGCGGGGTTCGAGAGCAGCCTTAATATTTTAACTTTCTGAGCCGCCTTTTTCTCAGGATCGAAAACGTTCGCGTAAATGTCGGCTGCTAGGGCTATTTTGACCCCGCCCCCCTTCGCCCTCTTCACTCGCAATTTCCTCTCACCAATCGTCATGTAAACGGGATCGCCGCCTCTCTCATATTTCCTCTTCTTTCTATATGGCCTTCTTCTACCTCCCGTTTTCTTCCGTTTATGAAGGTCGCCATGCCACTGCGTCATCCTCTCCAGCCCTCCTAATGGGGGCGAAAAGCACCTTATAACCACATCGTCTGATATTCATTTATGGCGGGCGCAGACCCCTCATCTCAGCGCTGATATTAGTAATCTGTCATCGGCCTCGCCCTTGGAGCAAGTTACCGCGAGCCCCGTCCTGGATAGAAGTAAAGCCCATCGACCTCTGAGATTGGCTCTCTCAATCAAGATCTATTGGATGGATTTCCCAAGAAGAGAGATGCCGTTGAATGCGGGGCCGAGATGGCCCTAGAAATATTAGAGCGCTCGTCAGCCGAGTTAAGTCTTTATCGAGGCCCTTAGAATCCTTTTCTTGGGGGGAAATATGCTCGAGGACATTACACAGTATCCTAGGGAGAGGTTTCTGAGGGTCGGCGCCCATAGCCATGTCAAAGGGCTGGGCCTCGAGGGGCTAAAAGCGAAGCCTGTCGGCGACGGGTTGGTGGGACAGATCGAGGCGAGAGAAGCCGCGGGAATCGTCGTTAAGATGATTAAGGAGGGTAAGATGGCTGGTAGAGCAGTTCTCTTCGCGGGCCCTCCGGGTACTGGGAAGACCGCCATAGCGTGTGCAATTGCGAGGGAGCTGGGAAGCGACGTCCCATTCGTCACGCTCAGCGGGTCGGAGATCTACTCCTCCGAACTGAAGAAGACGGAGGTTTTGACGCAGGCGATGAGGAAGGCCATCGGGGTGAGGTTGAGGGAAAGGAGAAGGGTCTATGAGGGCGAAATAACCCAACTCGACATAAAGACCAGGAAGCACCCATATAATCCCTACCAGGAGATACCGGATCACGTCGTGATAGAGCTCGCCACTAAGAATGATAGGAGGGTTTTCAGGGCGGGAGCAACTATAGCCGCCCACATACTCCAGCAGGGAATAACGCTTGGAGACATCGTGACGATCGACGCCGAGACAGGGAGGGTCACCAAGATTGGGAAGTCGGATGAGGCCGCGGAAAAATACGATATAGCGACATCCGATGAGAAACCGGTACCCAGACCCAGCGGCCCAGTGGAGAAAGAGAAGGAATTCATATACGTCTTAACCCTCCACGACCTCGATCAATTGAGCGCCCACTCGAGAAGCGGCGGCCTCATAAGCATCTTATTCGGAGGATCTCAAACACGGGAAATAGATAATGAGATTAGACGAGAGGTCGATGAGATGGTGAAGAAGAGGGTTGAGGAGGGGACAGGCGAGATAATCCCAGGAGTCCTCTTCATCGATGAAGTCCACTTACTTGACGTCGAGGCATACTCCTTCCTAAACGCGGCGATGGAGAGCGAGCTCGCCCCAATAATGATGTTCGCCAGCAATAGGGGTATAACGAAGGTAAGGGGGACAGACTTATCCTCGCCACATGGAATACCACTAGACATGCTCGATAGAATGCTGATAATAAGTACAAGACCTTATACTCGAGATGAGATAAGGAGGATCCTCGAAATCAGGTCTAAGGAGGAGCGGGTAAAGATCTCGGAAGAAGCGCTGGAAAAGTTGACAACGATAGGGGAGCAGACTACTCTTCGATATGCTGTACAACTTCTAACACCCAGCTATATAATCGCCAAAGAATCCGGGAGAACAGAGATTACCGTGGGAGACGTGGAGCTCGCAGTTGAACTATTTGCCGATGTGAAGAGATCCGTTGAGGAATTGGAGAAATGGCGGGAAAAATACCTTTACTAACACCGAGTCACTTTGCAAGGCTCCACATGTAGACACCATCAAAAATCATGTCAAATGATTCTAGGAGATAGATTTGGGATGGAAACGATCAGGCGGTATTTCCCGAAAAGTATTCTGGTAAAGATAATATAGGGGTTATTACCCAGAACTTTTAACCTTAGGCCATAACCAAGAATGGCGAAGTATGGGATATGGTTCATATAAAAAAGCTGGTGATCCAAGGGTTCAAGTCTTTTGGGCCTAAGAGGATCTCCATCGAGCTTGAGAGGGGCTTCGTGGTCGTAACGGGGCCAAATGGAGGGGGAAAATCTAACATACTGGATGCCATCAGATTCGCTCTGGGGGAACTGAGCGCTCATAACCTGAGAGTCGGCAGGATGGCTGAAATCGTCCACGATAATCCCTCCACTTCCTGGGCGAAGACATCGATCACCTTCGACAACTCGGAGAAAGTCCTCCCAATAGACTCCGAAGAAGTCACGATCTCCAGGAAGATAACTAAAACAGGAGAGAGTGAATACTATGTCAATGGAAGACAGGTATCGAGAAATGACCTCTTGACGCTGCTCTCGATGGCGAACATCAAGCCCACGGGCTTCAACATAGTCCCCCAGGGATCGGTAATAGAGATAGCGGAGATGAGTGGTTCCGAGCTCAGGAGGATGCTTGAAGACGTCGCGGGGATAAGCGATTATGAGAAGAAAAAGGCCGAAGCCGAAGAACAACTCGCCATAGCAGAGAAAAACCTGGCAATAGCGAAAGCGGGCACTAAAGAGGTGAAGATCAGGGTAAAACAGCTGGAGAAAGAGAGGAATCAGGCATATAGGAGAAGGCGGGTAGAGGAATTCCTAAATGCCATTAAGCGGCTGAGATTGGAGCATGGAATAAAATTGCTTGAGGGGGAATTAAGGGATATAGATGAGCAATTGCTAGACATCGAGAGAAAAACCCTAGAGCTCCAGAATGAGAAAGATCAACTCTTAAGCGTCAAAAACAACCTTAACGCTGAGATCGGGGCTCTCTCTCAAAAGCTCGAGGAAGTAGACTCGGAATTGTCGAGACTTCAATCCGAAAAAACAAGCCTCGAATCCGAGATAAACGGTCTTAGAATAGGCTCCTCCGTATTAGAGGAAAGATCGATGAGGATGCTTAGGGAAAAAGAATATCTCTTGGAAAGGATTAGGAACCTAGTTCAAGGCCTAGGAGAATTGGAAGCCAAGATGATAGATGGGGAGTCATCGTTAAAAAATTTAACTAGTAAATTGGAAGAAAAGAAGAGGGAACTGGAGATACTATTCAGGGATCTAAAGATAGTTGAAGAACAATATCTGAAGCTGAGGAGTGAAATTGAGAGAGAAGAGGGGGCGATAAAAGGGGAAAAGTTGAAATGGGAAATCGAGTTAAGTAAGTCGAAGACGAGATATGATGAGATAAACAAAACCATATGTGAGATCTCTTCAGAGATAATCGACCTCTCCAAAACATCGCATGAGAAAATCCCAATCTTACTCGATTCATGGGCTCGGCTCCGTGAAAAGAAAAGGCAAAAAGAAGAAATCTTAGGAGAGCTTTCCAAGATTGAGGCCTCCCTAAATCACTTGACACGTAGATTATCAGATGTAGAAAGCGTTCTATGGCAGCTCTCACGGATTCTCGAGAAAATAGCCTCCTCTGGAATACTTAGGAAATCCGAAGATAACGTTAAGCTATTAGAAGCCATGAGGATTGCTGGAGTAAATGGTGTTCGGGGGTTCCTCAAAGACGCCATCGTAGCCGATGAATCCGGTTACAAACTTCTCGAATCCGCCATCGGAGAATGGATTGAGTCCTTAATCGTCGACAGCTGGGATTTGGGGGTGAAGTTGGCCGAGTTATTAGGTGAATGTGGTATCAGTGCTAAGATCATATCTCTAGACATCGCAGCCTCACACGTGAATAATGTGAAAATTCCGGGAATAGTCTTTAAGGAGAAATGGGCTGATATAGCATTGAGATACCTCATTAAGGACGTTGATTTCTCAGGAAAAGATTACGCTCTTGGAGAGAAAAAAGTGGTTACACGGCACATCATAATATACCCCGACCTCAGGATAGAGACGACGACCCCGGATAAAGCCGCACTCAGCGAGGTCCTAAATATGGAATATGGGCACTCCATCAAACTCCTTGAAAAGCTCAGGGACATCGTCCAAGATATGAATGCGAGGATAAATCATTTGAGAGGCGAGATAGCTGAGAAGGAAGATGAGTTGGAAAAAATGAACTCCGAAATCAACTACTTAACCCAATGGTCTTGGAATTCATATTTCCAATCTTCTGAGGCGGTCCTGAAAGAAATTAAGAACCTTCTAAAGCTAAGGCAGCTCGAGGAAGAATTGGCCGAAGTTGTGGAGAAAATTAGGATCGCTGAAGAGACTCTGAAAAAGATCCCTGATCCACGAGGAAGTCACTATGGGGAGCTTAAGAAACTTGAGGAGGAATTGAGAGAGAAACACGGGACCTATGAAAGAAATAGGATCGGATGCGCCGAATTAGAAGTCGAGATCAAGGGAATACAAAAGCAATTAGAATCTCTTCGAAGAGAGCGAGAGAAAATCCTCGAAGAAGAATCGAGGCTAAAGCAGCAAATAACCCAGATAGATGAGGAAAGAAGACAGGTATTAATGAAGTATGAAGATACTGTGCGCAAAATCGAGGGGCTCGAGGGGCAGCTTAACGAAAAGAGCTCTAAGTTAGAGGAGTTAGTTAAAGCTAAATCCGAATTAAGGGCCAAGTTAAATGAGTTCTCGGGGAGAATTGGTATATTGAATTCTAGGATTGAACAGATTGAGAACGAATTCCAGAGATTATCCCCCACAAAGACATCCCTGCAAGTAAGGAGGGCGCAGCTTGAAATGCAGTTAAAGAACCTTCATGAGAAAATGGAATCAATTGGGAGTACTGGGATAGAGTTCCCAAATATGGGGGAAGAGCTCTTATCTAGACTTGAGGAAGAGCTTGAAAAGGAGCTCAGGGAATTGGAGATGGTGAATCAGCTAGCTCCAGCTCAATACGAAGAGATCATTGGGAACTATAAGTTGAGATCTTCTAGAATAATGGAATTGGAGGCGGAGAGGATGGAGATAATCAGATTCATCGAATGGGTTGAGGGAGAGAAGAAGAGGATCTTTATGGAGACCTTCAACCGAGTCGCCGAAGCCTTCGAGAACTACTTCACCCAACTAACTGGTGGAAAAGGCTGGCTTAAACTCGAGAATCCAGACAACCTATTCGAAGGCGGGATTGAAATGATACTCGCTTTTCCTGGGAAACAACCGAGAAGCGTTAGGGCTGCTAGTGGCGGTGAGAAATCCGTGGCGGCTGTCGCCTTATTGCTGGCTTTACAAGGATTAACGCCGGCAGACTTCTACATCTTCGATGAGGTCGATGCCCACATGGATTTACAGTACACAAATAGATTGGCTGAATTATTTAAGGAGATGGCGAAGAGGACCCAGATAATAGTAATAAGTCTTAAGGATGTTGTGGTCGAGAATGCTGATCAAGTCATCGGAGTATACAATAGCGGCGGAGTATCAAGGATCGTGAAAACCAAGCTCGAGGAGGTGGTTAAAAGTGGCTGATAAAGTAATCACCATCTGGAACGATTCGAGGTGGAGGGTCCTCTTCGACATTACTAAACTTGATAGAGTGAAGCCATGGCAAATAAAACTAGTTGAGATTTTACGAACGTTGATGGAGGAGCTTGAACGATATGAAAGATTAGATCTTAATTCATGTGGGATAGCCGCGTGTTCGGCGGCCATAATCCACAGGATGAAGACCGAGAGGCTCTTGAAAGCGGATACCCCAACAATCGATAATAAGCAGGTGATCAGCGATAACTTGATCGTCCCTCCCCCAATGGATCTCCCTTACATGCCTGAGTTCATGATCACGACCGTGGGCGAACTCGTTCAAGCCTTAAAAACTCTTATCTTAAGAATGGAAAAGAAAGATGGAAATGGGGAAGGCTCTATTCTTGACGTCTTTGATGTTAAAATAGATGAATTCCTCGTGAAGATCGAAGAGAGACTCGAGGAATTCGTGCAAGGGATTCAAAGACTCTTTGGCGATAGAGAGATCATCGATGTTTCAAATCTCTTCATGGGGGTTGATAGATTGGAAGCCGCTAGGAGGTTCATACTCTTACTCTTCGCCGCGGCCAGGGGTGTAGTCGAGCTCATAGAGGACGAGGAATGCAGGCTAATCGCAGTAAGATTACTTGATACACAGTCTCTCCAGCAATCGATAGGGTAAATATGCGCACATGGATGTGGTCAATAGCGGAATGTGGTTTAATGGTGAAGTGCGATGATAGACTCAGAGGAGTTAAAATCGAGGATTGAGGCCATATTATATGCCGCCGGCAAACCCGTAACTTTGGGAATGATAATGAGGATATGTCAAACAAGATCGAAGAAGAGGGTGTTGGAGGCGATATCCGATCTCAAGAAACGATATGAAGGGGACTTAAGCGCCTTAGAGCTTCTCGAACTCCCAGGTGAACGATACTATCTCAAGCTAAAGAGGAAGTATATGGAGATCGTAAAACGGATCTTGAAAAAACCCTTACTGAGCCGAGGCGTCATGAGGACTCTCTCATTTATAGCATATCATCAGCCAGTCGAACAGATTAAAGTGGCTATGGCCCGCGGCGGAGCAGCATACAAACACGTCAAGATATTGTTGGAGAAGGGGTTGATTGAGGCTGAGAAATCCGGTAGGACCTTGATCCTGAGGACAACTCCCCTATTCGCGGAACTCTTCGACGTCGAGAATAATCCATCCGCGATAAAGAAGAAGCTTGAGGAGCACATGGAGGAACTGGGCATCGACTTAAAGATTTTGAAGGCCGAGCGCCCTCAGTCCTCCGGCCGATAGATGATCATTAGTATCGCCCACACAGTCATCAATGATATTGCGAAGACTTCCAACGCGCCTATTGAGGGCCAGGGGGCTAGGGCCGCTGTCAAAAACCCTAGAATGGACATGGCCGTGAATGTCATCCCTAATGTGCGTTTTTCAGGCCTCACAAGGAATGCTATTCCAAGAATTAGGATAGAGACCCCGATCAAGACGAAAAACTCCAGCGAGACAAATAGGTGCGGATATGTTCCCTCGGGGAAGAGGGCGATTAAGAGTAGGTGGATAGATCCCAGGAGAAATAGGGAGGAAGCAAGAGCCGTCAATTTCCCACTCAAGTACATCAAGAGGTAAAAGGAGTATATTATGGCAAAGATCGAGGCAGTAGCTAATCCAAAATTGAATATGAAGTTGTGTCTGACATCAATCGCCCCCAGATCGCTTAAGGCGTTCTTGGTTATTGAGAACCAGGGATTTAGGGATATCGAGATAAATATGGTGATCCATCCAATTGCGAGGGCAAGTATTCCGAAGAAGCGGACGGCCCTCAAGACCGCTTCTAAATAATTTCCACGCATCAATAGTAATTATACTTGGATGGATATTTTTATTGCTGTCTCCTTCTCGAGACCCCGACCGCCGTCCCCGTTCTCCCGGTGGTTCTCGTCCTCTGTCCCCTCACCTTGAGGCCCAGCGAGTGTCTAATTCCCCTCCAAGACTTTATCCTCATCTCCCTCTGGATATCCTCCCTTATCGCGAAAACTAGATCTGATCCATAGAGGTGTAAGTCTTTTCCGGTTGTGGGATCCTTCCTTCTATTAAGGATCCAGGCCGGTATACCATGCCTCTGTAAGTCTTTAGCCACCTCTTCAAGCCTCCTGAGCTCCTCATCGCTAAGGAAACCCAGCCTCTTCTCGGAATCGATTCCAGCCGCCCTCGCTATCGCGTAACCAAGTCTAACACCAATTCCCTTTACGGCGGCCAGGGCGTAAGGGATTTTTAAAGAGCCATCTAGATCCGTCCCAAGGAACCTGACTATTGGCCTGAATTCTCCAGCCAGCTCCGCCATCTTCCAAAGCTCTTCGGAGCGCTCGGATTTATAAGGATTAAAAATCGAGAGAAACCCTTCAAGGTTCCTCAGAATTTTTCGCCAGTAGAATACTTATATGTGGGTTAAAGAAAGAATATTCGAGAAACATGATTACAGGTATTGAATGGATTATAGTTGCCATCGTTCTCGTGGTTCTCCTTCTATGGGGTCCATCCCAACTTCCAAAGATAGCTAAGGCATTTGGAGAGGCGAAGAAAGAATTCCAGAAAGCGTCTAAGGAAGCAGAAGAAATAACTAGGGAAATGAAGGAAAGTGTTCGGCCTATCACGGAGACCGTTACGGCGGCA
>JANXDQ010000020.1 GCA_025059415.1 Aigarchaeota archaeon | reverse complement strand
CTCCTCGGGGAGCCAAAGGAACTCACGGAGGAGGACATAGCGTACCTGCAGGAGTTCAAGAGGACCAGGTATGGTCAAAGGCCTGCGAAGTAAATTCCCAACACTTTTTGATGTTCGTGATTGAAATAAAAATGTGGAGGAATTATTTTGTGGACTCTATGAGCTGTGAGGCGAGCTCATAGCATTCCTCTAGGCTTTGATGGATCTTCTTGTAGAGTTGATAATATTTCTCGTATATGCCCGTGTTCTTTGGATTCGGATTCACGACCCTGTCTACTGAAACCCACTCATTTATCGTCTCGTATTTCAGGTACCCCGTTCCAACTCCGGCGATCAACGCGTCTCCCAGCGGTGCACCGACCGCGGCCTCAACATATCTAAGCTCATACCCCGTCACGTCGGCCATTATCTGCCTCCAGATCGGGGATTTCGCCCCTCCATCGACGAGTATTATCCTCTTTATCGGTATCCCGGCTTCCTTCGCGACTTCGATGCTGTCTCTGAGCGCATAGGCTACTGATTCTAGGAATGCTCTGTAGATGTGTGCCTTTGTATGTGAGATTGTTAGGCCGAAGAGGCAGCTTCTCATGTTCTTGCTCCAGAAGGGAGCTCTCTCACCCACCATCATGTGGGGGGTGAAGACTAAGCCATCCGCCCCGGGGTTTATCTTCTCAGCCATCCTGTCCAGTAGCATGTAGGCCGATATTCCCGAGTTCTCCGCCGCCAGCTTCTCAAATGGTGAGAGCATGTCCCTGAACCACCTGACCACGGCGCCCGCGGTCGCTATCCCGGAGTGGGAGTAGACTTTTTTGGTGTCATATGCGACATGAGGCAATGTTACTATCTTCTTTGATAGCCTGAGTTCATCTTGGATCACTCCGTTGCACATAGATGTCCCGATCATCGAGGTTAAGTCCCCGTCTTCGAGCGCAGTTACGCTGAGGGCCGACATGGGCGCATCTATTCCACCCGCCACCACTGTGGTCCCTTTCTTCAGCCCCGTGGCCCTCGCCCCCTCCTCGCTTATCTCCCCCACGACGTCTTTGGAGCAGTTTATCTCCTCGGGGAAGAATTCTCTCGGTATCCCGAGCTCCTCCATCAACTCCTCACACCAATCCCTCTTGTGGATATCGTATATCCCGCCTATGTTGCCCGCGCTCGAGTGGTCTATGCAGTTCACTCCCGTGAGCTTGTATATGACGTAGCCGTATATCGTCATCAACTTGTGGATCTTCTCCCAGTTCTTCGGCTCATTCCTCTTTATCCACAGGATCTTGGGAAACCCGTAGTATGGATCAACGACGTTTCCAGTCTTCTCGAAGATGGCGTCTACCCCTATCTCCCTCTTAACCCACTCGGTCTCATCAACAGCCCTCCTATCCATCCAGATTATCACGGGCCTTATGGGCTTGAATTCCTTGTCCACCGGGACGCCTGCACCGGAGAATAGGCCGCTTATCGAGATCCCGGCTATGTCCGCCGGATCGACCTTCGAGATTTCTAAGACTTCCCTAACGCTTTGGACGTACACGTTCCACCAGACATCCGGCCACTGCTCGGCCCATCCGGGCTGCGGTATCATGATGTCGGATTCGATGAAGGATGTCGCGAGGACGTTTCCGGAAGCGTCGACAAGACAGGTCTTCGTGCCAAATGTCCCGATATCCGTTCCAAGAAAGAGCGGGGCCTCCATGAGGGATCGCATATAGTAGTTTCTCCGCGCCATATATAAGTAGAGCTCGGGCGGCCCCTGTCAACCCCCACCTTAACCTATATCCCAACCTGGGGGCCGCGTTCTCGGGGTGTAAATATTATATCGGCGTATTCGAGTAGGTTTATCGGGTTTCCTCGACATGGAGCGGTCTTCTGCGGTCATCTACGTCAGGGCGCTGAGGGTCGGGGACTCTGAGATCGGGTTGGCGGAGATAGCTGGGAGGCCCATGATAGAATACGTCTTGGACTCTGTTCCAGATGATGTGGATGATATAGTGATCGCCGTCGAAGATGGGGCTGGAATGGAGGTCTATGATCAGGTCGCGGAGAAGTATTTTGCGAGGGCTGAGAGGGCTGGGAAGATCGAGGGAAATGTGAGGAAGTTCGTGGAGCTCGCGATCCGCACAGTTGAAGGCGATAGACTCGTCATATTGCCCTGCAACGCGCCCCTGATAACGAGGGAATTTACGACCTTTCTCCTGGAGTGTTCTAGTAGGTTTTCGGGGGCCTTTCCGAGGACCCCGGCGAGGAAGACCCTCTACCTCATGGCCTCTTATCGTAAAAAACCCTTCAAAGAGGTTTTCGAGGCTTTCCCAGACGAGGACATGGACGGCATCGTGAAGAGGGTCCGGGGGACGCTGTACCTCGCGAGCAATAGCTTGAGGATCTTCGATGAGAGACTCGGCATGTTCTTCAGGGTCTCATCCACCCAGGACTTAAAGAAGGCTGAGAAAATATTGAAAATGAGGAGCAGGAGCTAGCTTAGTGAGGTCATGGAGAGGAAGCTGGGAAAGATCGAGAAGAGGGTACTCGAGGAGGTAGTTCTAAAGAGGCTCGGCTATAAGAGGAGGGACGTCATAGTCCCGCCGCGCTACGGCGAGGACGCCGCTGCCGTCAAAGTCGATGGAAGGATCGTGGTGGCGGCGATGGACCCGATAACGGGTTCTGGGACCAGGATTGGTTGGCTGGCGGTTCACGTGAATGCGAATGATGTGGCCGTGATGGGCGCGGAGCCGAGGTGGCTCTCCATCACGATACTCCTCCCGGAGGGCCGCTTACCCGAGTTGGAGGGGATCATGGACGACGTCCATGAGGCTTGTAGGAGGCTGAAAATCGCCTTGATAACGGGGCACACGGAGATCACCCCCGACATCTCGAGACCCATAATCGTCGGACACATGATGGGGAGGCTCATATCTAGGAGGGTCATAACTTCCTCCGGCGCCAGGCCCGGAGACCTGCTCGTGATGTCGAAGACGGCGGCCATAGAGGGGACGGCGATCCTCGCATCCGATTTCGAATCTGAGCTGGCCTCAAAGATTCCGCGGGAAGTTTTAGAGTCTTCGAGGAAGTTATATGAAAGGATAAGCGTCCTAGATGAGGCCCTGAAGCTGGCGAGGAGATGCCGCGTCTCGGCGATGCACGATCCAACCGAGGGTGGCATAGTGGGAGGGGCATACGAGATGGCGGAGGCGAGCCGCTGCTCCTTCGTGATCTACGAGGAGAGGGTGCCGGTCGCCGAGGAGACTCGGAGGATCTGCGAAGCCCTCGGCTGCAATCCACTGAAGTTGATAGCTTCTGGAAGCCTCCTGGCGGCGCTTCCGAGGGATCAAGCCGAGGTGGCCATTAGTAGGATTCCTAGCCTAACCATTATCGGAGAATTCAGGCCTAGGAGGTCCGGCAACGTCGTCATCAGGGCCGATGGGTCGGAGGAGGGGGTTAAGGAGAATGTCCTCGACGAGCTCTGGAGGCTTATAGCGGAGCGTGGGCCAGCCTCCGGCGGCGCCCGGGGCTGATGCGCCTGCTTCTGGAGTGAACAATATATTTTAGTTAAGAGATTTCGAGGAGGGAACTCGTTGGCGGATATTCTAGACTATGTGGGGCTCTCCTTCGATGATGTTCTCCTAGTCCCGAGGAGGTCCTCGATAAGGTCTAGAAAGGAGGTTATAACGAGGAGCAGGTTCACGAGGAGGATCTTGATTAATATCCCGATAGTCTCGGCGGCGATGGACACGGTGACGGAGTCCACGATGGCCATCACCATGGCCAGAGAGGGCGGTGTAGGGGTAATACACAGGTTCATGCCACCTTTCAGGCAGGCCGAGGAGGTCTCAAAGGTGAAGAGGGCCGAGAACGTCATAATAGAGAGGCCCTTCACGATAAGGCCTGAGGCGACGATCGCCGAGGCAAGAAGCATGATGAATCAGCACGGGATAAGTGGGCTACTCGTAGTCGACTCCGATAACAGGCTACTCGGAATACTCACGCGGAGGGACATACTCTTCGAGGACAATGATAGGAAACTCGTGAGGGACTGCATGACCCCGAAGAGCAGGATGATCGTCGCATCGCCCGGGGTCACGATCGAGGAGGCAAAGGAGGTTTTCAGGAGGGCCAAGGTCGAGAAGCTGCCAATCATCGATGAGGATGGAAGGGTCAAGGGGCTCATAACGAGCGACGACATAGTCAAGCGCGGGACCTATCCAAATGCCTCAAGGGACTCGAAGGGCAGGCTCCTAGTGGCCGCAGCTATAGGGATTAAGGATCAGGAATTGGAGAGGGCGAAGCTCTTGGTCGAAGCCGAGGTGGACGCGCTCGTAATCGATGTAGCACACGGCCACACCGAGATGTGCATCGACATGGTCAAGAAAATCAAGAGCATTTTCGGCGACCAGGTCGATGTAGTTGCTGGAAACGTCGCGACGCCTGAGGGGGTTGAAGACCTCGCCGCGGCCGGGGCGGATGCGGTGAAGGTCGGGATAGGGCCTGGATCCGTCTGCACGACTAGGGTGGTTGCGGGTGTTGGCGTCCCCCAGCTCACCGCGATAATGAAGTGCAAGGAAGCGGCTGAGAGGATGGATGTCCCGATAATAGCGGATGGAGGAATCAGGGAGAGCGGCGACGTTGTCAAGGCCATCGCCGCCGGGGCCTCCACCGTGATGATCGGCAGACTGCTGGCTGGGACCGATGAGAGCCCAGGGACCATCGTCGTCAAGAACGGTCGGAGATACAAGATATACAGGGGGATGGCCTCCCTATACGCGATGCTCGGCAGAGAATTCAGGCTCGATGAAGGTGATGCGGAAGTCTTCCTCGACGCATCGGAGTATTCCTATTACGCGGAAGGCGTCGAGGCTTATGTTTCATATACGGGATCCGCATCGGATGTTATTAGGAGGCTTGTGGCCGGCCTCAGATCCGGGATGAGTTATCTCGGGGCGAGGACCATAGATGATCTGAGGAAGAACGCGGTCTTCATCAGGATCACCCAGCTCGGGTATAGGGAGAGCCTCCCACACGACGTGGAGATGATGTGAGATGCCGGCGACGGTGATAACTGGGCTCCAGTGGGGAGACGAGGGCAAGGGCAAGATATCCTACTTATTGTGCAGGGACGCGGACTGCGTCGTGAGGTTCCAGGGAGGGGCGAACGCGGGGCACACCGTCATAGCCTCCGGTAGGAAGCTCAAGTTCAACATGCTCCCAGCGGGGTCCGCGGCCGGCGCCACGCCGTGCATAGCATCTGGGACCGTGGTGGATCTCGAAGAGGTCTTCGAGGAGCTCGAGTTATTGAAGTCCATTGGTCTTGGATCGGGGTTCATGATCAGCAGGGCCGCGAGCATTGTGTTGCCGATACATAAGAAGCTCGATGCGATGGTTGAGGAGATCAGGGGGGGTAGGGCTGTCGGGACGACGATGAGGGGGATTGGTCCGACATACTCCGATAAGGCGTTGAGGACTGGCATCAAGATCGAGGACATATTGGACAAAGACTCGCTCGTGGATAAGTTGGAGGTATTGAGGAAGCTACACGGCCTAGAGGTGGAAAACCCGGGTAAGCTGATCGAGTATGGGGAGAAGATTAGGCCATATGTTGGAGACGTGGAGCTCTTCGTGAATGACCTGCTCGACGAGGGCAGGAAGGTCGTCTTCGAGGGCGCTCAGGGAACCCTCCTAGACATAGATCATGGGACGTATCCCTACGTCACCTCATCGAACACGATTGCGGGAGCCGCTTGCACTGGATGCGGGGTGGGGCCGACGAGGATCAACGAGGTGGTCGGCGTCATGAAGGCCTACTCAACGAGGGTTGGAGCAGGAGTCTTCCCTACAGAGTTATCCGGGGAGCTCGGGGACAGGATTAGGGAGGTTGGACAGGAGTTTGGGACCACGACGGGGAGGCCTCGGAGGGTTGGGTGGCTGGACATACCATTACTCAGGTATGCCATAAGGATAAGTAATGTGACGTGGATTGCAGTGACGAAGCTCGACGTCCTAAGCGGATTAGAGAAGATCAAGATCTGCGTCAAATATGATTTAGATGGGAGGATCCTCGAGATAGCTCCTCCAAGCGTGAGGCTCCTCCAAAGAGTTAAACCCATTTACATCGAGCTCGAGGGATGGGGGGAGATGACGGAGGATGATTGGAGGAGGATATCGGAGAGGGGCTGGGACGCCCTTCCAGAGGAGGCGAAGACGTATATCGAGGCAATAGAGAGACATACGGGTAGTCCGGTCAAACTCGTATCCGTAGGGGCCGAAGCGGGATTGGAGGTGGTGAGGTAGTGGACCCCCTAGAGTCCATAAACCCGATTGATGGGAGATATCGGCAACAACTCGAAGAACTATCGAAGTACTTCTCGGAACACGCGTTGATGATTGAGAGGGTTAGGGTCGAGGTGGCGTACCTGAGGAAATTCATCGAGGAGGTTGAGGAGGAGAAGCTCTCGGAGCTGCCGATAAACTGGAGGGAGAGGATCGCGATAATACCGGCCGAGCTCTCGCTGGAAGAGGCCAGGAAGATCAAGGAGATAGAGGCCGAGATAGGCCATGACGTCGCCGCGGTCACCAGGTACATCAGGGAGAAGCTCAGGAACATGGGGCTTGAGATCCTCGCGCCATACGTCCACATAGGCTTGACGTCCGAGGACGTCAATAATCTCGCGTATTCCAGGCTCCTCTCCAGGTTCAATAGGGAGGCCCTGCTGCCGAGCTTGGTCAGGTTGTTGGAGAGGATTGCGGAGCTGGCCCTCGAACACGTCGACACGGTCATGCTCGGGAGGACTCACGGCGTCCCAGCTATACCGACTACGTTTGGGAGGTTCCTGGCCAATTACGCGTATAGGTTAGCGAAGATGGCTGATCAAATATACGACTTCAAGTTCCCCGGGAAGCTCGGTGGTGCTGTTGGCGATCACTCCGCATTAAAGTTCGCCTACCCGGATATTGATTGGATCAAGTTCAGCAGGGAGTTCGTCGAGTCCCTAGGCCTCGAATACGTCCCCTCAGCAACCCAGATCCTGCCGCATGAGGGGATCTCCCGATATTTGATGAATATCTCGCTCCTAGACTCGATCCTCTCAAATCTATGTAGGGATCTGTGGATGATGTCGGCTCTCGGGCTGCTTGTCTTCACGATAAAGAAGGGCGAAGTCCACTCATCAACGATGCCGCATAAATCCAATCCGATATTCCTCGAGAACGCCGAGGGCTCGTTTGACCTAGCATCCGCCACGGCCTCTTACATCGCGAAGAGGCTCCTCTCGAGTAGGCTTCACAGAGATCTCTCCGACTCCGTTATCAAAAGGTTCTACGGGCTCCCGTCCTCCCTAACGATCCTCGGCGTCGCGAACTTGAATAGGGCCCTTGAGAGGATGATCGTGAATAGGGAGGAGATGTTGAGTGAGGTCGAGTCGCACCCGGAGTCCCTGGCGGAGGCGTATCAAGTTTATTTGAGGAGGGCTGGGATCGAGAATGCCTATGAAATCATTCAAGACTCCTTGAGGGAGGGGTGGAATGAGGTTTTGAGGACGATGAGGAACTTTCTCCCCGAGGAATCCTATGAGGAGGTGGCCTCGATCAAGCCATCGAGGTATATCGGCGAGTCAGAGAAGGTGACGCTCCTACTCCTAGACGAGGTTGAGAAGATCTACAAGAAGATCACGGACTACCTGGCCGGGGCTCGATCCTAACGCCCTCAGCCATGAGCCCCACCCTCATGACCTGACACCTTTCACACAACTTCCTCGAAATCTTATCCATCTGGTCGCGGTCCGCGACGGCTATCACGCACCCACCTCCGCCGGCTCCCGTGAGCTTCGCGCCGCATGCCCCGAGTCTCAGGCACTCCCCGATTACCTCCTCTATCTCCTCAGACGAGACCCCGACCATCCTAAGCAGCTCCTGGTTCCTATTCATGAGCCTACCAATAATTTCCAAGTCCGGCTCCCTCAACGCCCTCAAGGCCTCGTCCACTATCCCCGCCGCCTCATCTAGGATCTCGCCAAATTTCCCGGGGTTGTTTTCGCCGAACTCCCTCACCTTCCTCACGAGGTCACCGGTCCTCCTAGGTCTCCCCGTATTTATCACCAGCAACTCTTCCAATCCCATGTCGATCTTCTTGTAGCCCTCCGACCGCGTATAGACCCCAGCACCACCAAAAACCGCAATGGATGTATCTATCCCCGAAGGCGTGTAGTGCGCCACCTTCTCGCCCTCGTGGGCTGCCTCCAATAACAGGCGATGATCGAGTTTCCTCCCGATTAGTTGGAGGGTTGCGGCGGCCGAGGCGACCGCGATCGCGGCCGATGATCCGAGCCCGACGCTTTGGGGAATTTGCGAGGATATCCTTAGCCTTAGGCCTCTATTGTAGCCCAGCTTCTTCACTAGGTATGATGCGGCCGAGGACGCTGGGTTGTCGCCGATAAACCCCTCAAGCGAGATCACGCCTCCCTCTGCCTCGACTACTTCCACACTTGCCCTGAGATTTATCGCCGATGCGATGGCGGGGTTACCGTGGACCACGAAGTGTTCTCCGAAGAGGATTATCTTCCCCGGGGCGGATGCGGTTGCGGCGCGCATCTCCACTCACACAGACCCCTTGCTCCTCAAGATGAGAGGTATCACGATCTCATCTATATACTCGATGAATTCCGATTCAGGCATCCTGGTGAATGATGTGACGACGCAGTTCCTCGTCAAGCCCATTACCCTACCAGCCCCCGCGACCGTGAAGACGATGTACCAGATCTTCCCATGTCTGAGATATTCCTCGTATAGCGCGGTGTTTTTCAGCGAGTCGCCGTAGAGAGCGAGCTTATCGACGTCGACGAAGTCGAGGTCATCGAAGTATATCACCTTCGTCCCCTCAGGGTTCCTCTCGTGGAACTCCCTCATCACCTCCGGGGAGATCCTGGCCTCCGTTATAGCCTTGTATGATAGGTAGAGGTGATTTGAGAGAAGTGATGCGACGGCGTTCGCGAAATGCTTCTCCTGGACAACTGTTAGGAGCGTTGCATCCTTAACCTGCCTGAAGATTATCTTTGCCTCAACGGTCTTCAGTACCGGGACATCGTTCCCCCTTTGATTGACTATGATCACCTTGTCCCTGCTGAATACCCCCTCCACCCTATCGCCTTTGAGGTCGAGGTCCCTCACCTCGGTGATCAGCTCCATGCCGCCCTCGCCCCACTCCTCGGACACCCTGTAGTCCCTGAGCTTCTCCGCTATCTCCTCCAGGCTCGTCTCAGCCCTCACATCAAATATCTTCGCCGCTAAGGGCATTCCGAAAACCCCAGCCATCAACTCCTAATTATAGATTCGCTTAGGGTCTTCCTGGCCCGGTATGCGTGTCTCCCCGGGCCATAGTAGTTTCTCAGGATGCCCGTGAACTCGAACCCCAAGCTCTCATACAGTTTTAGCGCCGGGTAGTTGTCGACGGCTACCTCAAGGACGGCCTCCACGCATCCACGCGCGGCGAGCTCATCCTCCAACCTCCTCATCAGGGCCTTCGCGACCCCCCTCTTCCTGAAAAGCGGATCGACGCTAATGGTGTAGATTCTTCCGACGGGCCTGCCTTCAACCCTCTCAAGCCTCCCGATCACGAAACCGGCTATGGAGCCGCCGCCCGTAATCGCCTTGAGCGCTATGCTCCTCGAATCCATCAGGAGGAGCTTGAGGACTAGCTCGCTGTAGGCGTCTCTCCCAAAACACTCCAGCTCGAGGCGATGAAGCGCTTTGAGGTCCCCGATTTCAACCCCTTTGATCACGAATTCGACCTCATCCTTCACGACCCTATCCTTATATTCCCTCCCGGGAGAGCTGTTTATTGGTGTTTTGGCTTGGCGATACGCGACCTCGTGGTCGTGAAACTTGGGGGATCGGTTATCACCGACAAAAAGAGGCCCTTCACGTTAAAATACGACGTGATTAGGAGGCTCGGATCCGAGATCTCCGAGGCGGCCGGTGGAAGCCCCGTGATAATAGTCCATGGAGGCGGATCCTATGCGCATCCCGTGGCGAAGAAGTATTCCGTGGCCGAGGGATATAAGGGCGTGAGCCATCTAAGGGGGTTTATCGAAACATCGATAGTCGTCAGGAAGCTGAGCTTGGAAGTGGTTTCATGCCTCGTCGAGGGCGGGTTGAGGGCCATATCTATCCCCGCCGCCGCGATCTTCATCACCAGATCTAGGAAGATCACGTCATGTAATCTTGAGCCGATCTTCTCGGCCCTGAGGGTCGGCGTGATCCCGGTCACGAGCGGGGACGTGGTCTTCGACAGGGATCTCGGGTTCACGGTTCTCTCGGGCGACGCGATCGCAGCCTATCTCGCTTCCAGGCTTAGGGCAAAGAAGCTGATATACGCGGTGGACGTGGACGGGGTATACGTGAGGGACGTGGCCTCGGGCGAGGTCAAGGTCGTCGGAGAGTTTTCTAGGGGGATGAGGATAGAGCCCATTGGCGGTGGAGGAGAAGACGTGACGGGCGGGATCGTGAACAAGCTCGAGGAGGGATTCGTGGCCGCCGAGTCAGGCGTCGATGTGATATTGGTAAATGGGCTGGTCGAGGGCCGGGTTGGGGCCGCGATCTCCGGGAGAAGCGTCCCGGGGACCAGGCTTAGGCCTTGACCTCCTGCGCCGCCATCTCCAGGAATTCTTCGGGCACGATCCTCTCCGCGAGCTCCGGCGTCAATTCACCCCTCTCGATGAGGACTCTTTGGGCGAGGTACCAGAAGGCGTAGGGGAGGGCGAGTCTACCCCTGTTATTCATTGGGATGACGAGGTCTATGTCGGAGACCATGTTATCGGTGCTGCACATGGCTATTATGGGTATCCTCGCGATCTTCGCCTCGAGGACGGCCTGGCTATCATATCTGGGGTCGGATACCAAGATCAGATCCGGCTCGAGATAGGTCTTGAGGGATGGGTTGGTGAATGATCCCGGCTCAAATCTCTCAACTATGGGTATACACCTCGTGAACTCGCAGAACTTGAGCACGGGCTTTGATCCATAGACGTGGGTCGATATCACGACCACGTTTCCGGGTGGAAAATAGGAGATGAACTTCGCAGCAATGTTCAACCTCTCAATCGTCTTGTTTATGTCTATTAAGTAGACGCCGTCGGGCCGGAGCTTGAAGATGAATTTATCCATGTGTTTGACTTTTATCTTCGACCCTATGTAGAGGCCGTGCTTTACGAAGAGCTCTTGGATCGTTTCCTTAGACTTCTCCTCCCCGCTCATATTTTCGCCACCTTCTCGAAGCCAATTAATTCACCTATTCTCAGGAGCTCGTTGGCCTTTGCGACGCGCTCTCCACCGACAACGCCCGCCTTCAGCAGCTTTCCACCCCAGCCGACGGCGAGCTGCGCGAGATACCCCTCGGGCGGCTCACCCGAGCGGTGTGAGACCACCGGGACTATCCCCCTCCCATTGGCGATCTTGACCGACTTCATCGCCGTTGTCAGGAGCCCGACTTGATTCGGCTTAATTATCAGGGCTTGGACCGCGCCCTTATCGGCCGCCTCGCTGAGGATGTCTGGACGCGTGACTATCAGGTCGTCTCCGCAGATCATGGTCTTCCCCTTAACCATCCTCGATAACTCGACGAATCCATCCATGTCGTCCTCGTTCAACGGGTCCTCGACATAAAATAACTCATATTTGTCAACCCATTCGGCGACCCTATTCATCTGGCCCTCGCGCGTCAGCTCAATTCCCTCGGTCCTGTAGACGTATTTCCGCTTCTTTGGATCCCAGAGGCTGGATGCTGCGACGTCGACTCCCACCCGTATCCCGAATCCAAGATCGTCGGATACCTCCTCGGCAGCTTGCTTCAATATCTCTAGCCCGGTCTCCGTCTTGATCGGTGGGGCGTATGCGCCCTCGTCACCTTTCCCAAGCGTGAATCCTCCGAGGTGCTTGTCGAGGAGCTTTCCGGCCCTCGCGTGGACAAGGAAATTCGCCTTGACGGCGTCGCCTATGTTCCTTGCCCCGACCGGGCTCACGAGCATCTCCTGCCAGTCCGGGGCGCCCTTCCCCGCGTGGGCTCCGCCGCCTATCACGTTTCCAAGTGGGAATGGTAGCCTGAATTCATCGGCGAGTCTCAGGTGCTCGAATAGATATTTTCCGAGGGCGCATGAGGCCGCGAGGGCTGTTGAAAGAGATACCGCGAAGGCCGCGTTTCCACCGAGCTTGCTGAAGTCCTTCGTCCCATCGAATTCTCTCAGGGCCTCATCTACGGCAGCCTGATCAGATGCGTCGAGCCCTATTAGCCTCCGGGATAACTCATTGTTTATCAGCTTGATGGATTCGTCGACGCCGCCCGTTGGATAGTATGCGACCTCCCTTCCCCCCTTACTCTTACCAGCGGGCGCGGATGCTCTTCCAAACCCATTCTCTACCAGGACATCGACCTCGATTGTTTCCTCTCCCCTGCTGTTGTATACCCTCCTCGCTTTTACCCCCTTAATCTTCACCGGCACGCTCAACACCCCTCATATACTGCTTTGACCCAAAGAGTGAGTATAGCTTTATGACTTCGTCGAAGTACTCGTAGTGGGTTAGGAACATTCTCCTACAGCAATACCTCTTTATTCCTAGGGCGTCGAGGACTTTTCCAGGATGCTCTCCCTCATCAACTCTCCTAACGTAATCCTCCCACTTGTCGGCGATCAAGGCCCCACAAGTAAAACACCTAATTGGGAACATCATGTCCTTTGACCCGGAGGGAGGGGGGTTACTCATTATTTTAACCTTATTCCCGCTTAGAAAAATGGCCTAATCCTTAAATCGGGTTTACCGCATCCCTTACTCGCGATGTTTGTCGAGGTCCTCTTCGGATTGCCCGAGAAATTTGCCGAGGCCGTCGTGGTAGTCGACGTATTCAGATCGAGTACATCGATAGTAACCGCCTTCGAGAATGGGGCTTTATCAATAATACCGTGTTCCTCTCCGATTGAGGCGCTTAAGCTCAAAGAGCGTCTTGGCGACGACTATCTCTTGGTGGGCGAGGAATTTGGATTCACGCCACCGGGATTCGACCTAAACATATCACCGCTCCTGTTGACTAGGGAGAGAGTTGGCGGGAGAAAGATGATCTACTGCTCGACGAATTTGATGAAGGTCGTTTCGAGGTGTATCGACGCCAAGAGGCTCGTAATCGGGGGCTTGGTGAATTCTAGGGCCGTAGCCGAGTACTTGAACAAGATTAGACCGGACAAAATCTCGATAATCGCCTGCGGCCTCATACCGAAGAACATGATCACCTTGGAGGACGTCGTCGGCGCTGGTTCCATAGTCTATAAACTTAGATATGATGATGCCTCTGACGCCGCACTCATAGCTCAGCTGACCTACGAAAACGATCGCTGGAGGGAAATCGCGCCGAGGAGCTTCATCGCGGGATATTTGAGGCAAATCGGGTGGGAGGATGACGTCGAGGTCTGTCTAAGGGAGGACGCCTCGGAGATAATTCCGGTGCTCGAGGATGGCGAGTTGAAGCCGGTGAAGCTTCGAGATCATCTATAGGATTTCTGCTTAAATCTTCTCGCGGATCTCCTGTTGGGCTTCTTGGGCTCGGCCTGCCTCGGATCGCCGGCTAACAGGATTCTGTTGTATTCCTTAAGTTGTGACAGGGCTTTCTCGCTTTTAGAGGCGAGGGACCGCGCTATCGCGAATGAGACCGCGTCCGCTATGGCCATTACCCCCCCGCCCTCGGCCTTGACATCAAAGTCGTGGCTCTTCCAGAATTTCTCATCAAAGTAGAGCGGCGTCAATATCTTTGCTCTGACCACCTCATTTCCGAAGTATTCTAGGGGTTGATTATTGATCAGTATTCTCCCGGATCCGGGTCTGATGGTGAGCCTGGCGATGGCCGTCTTCCTCTTCCCAACGAATACCCCCATCACCTTAGTCAAGCTTCAACACCCCTCCCGTGAGCTCTCTACTCAGCTCTCCCAGGGTCATGTACCTTATCAGCTTACCGGATCTATTTTTCGGATCCCTCAAAACGGCCTCCGGGATCGTGATCTTCTCCACATCTTCCAATTCCTTTGGGACGCCGACGTAGACCTTGAGCCTCTTCAGGGCCTCCTTCCACCGCTTATTATGCCTGGGGAGCATCCTGTAAATCGCGTACCAGAATATCCTCTCAGGCCTCTTCGGGTACCAGACCGTTCTCCGCTCCGGGGAGACCAGTGCTCTCCGGGAGATCAGGAACCTGTATCGCTCGAGGATCGCCTCCTTCCTCCCTGTTACTATCGCCTTCTCGGCATTCACGACCTTGACGCTTACGCCATTCAACAACATCTTCGCTATCTTAGAGGCCGCCCTACCCAGCTTATGCATGGCCGCGTCGATTACCACCTCTTTTCTTTCCTCAAGCGTCTGCAAACCCTTCAAGGCCCACGATCCCAGTGAAGACCCTAAATATATAGCCTAACCCAATAGGGCTGTCACGTCTTGAACGGCGGCGTCAGCCTATTATCTTCACGCCGCCTCCCCTTGGATACCTCTCGGCGAATTCTCCGGTGGTTAAGATCGTGCTCCCAGCTTTTAGGAGCTTTTCATAGGCCTTCCTCGTGAAAGCGAAGGCCGAGATCGTTATGGGGTGGTCTATTTCACCTGTTCCCAGCACTTTTCCCGGCACATAAACCACGTCACCCTCCTTCGTGAGCCTATTCAACTTGTAGAGGTTTACGACACGCCTATTCCTTCTCGACACCTCGGCCTCCGCGATCACCCTCTTCCAGAAACTCGCCCTCCTGGCCTCCTTGGGAACCGATTTGAGTATCATGAGCCTGAACCCCGGATTAACAGCCTTCCCCCTACCGACCATTCTCCTCGAAAGTTAGTGCCCACATGACTGCTATTTAAAAGCTTAAGACGAGGACGATGATCCACATCGACCGCTGCCTTCGCCGAGCAGGCGATTTCCAACCCATATCCTCGGGCATTTTCACGATAAAATTATGTCGGGCAAAGCTTTTCCCACGAAACACCCTGAGTAAGAGTGATGTTTCGGTAAAATGGCATTTGATTCCGCTTTAATACCGTAGACGATCTTCATCAACGATGTTGCGGGGATACGAGTACCGGGGTCATATGCCTTAGACGATTAACTAGATAGATTTCATCCCTTTTTCTCGGAGATGGGGGATGTGCTCAGAGTTGATTAATTTTTTGAAGTTTTATCGAGCTCCTCGCGGAACTTCTCCTCAAATTTTATGGCCTTTTTCTCCAATATTTTTGCCGCCTCCACGAGTATCCTCCTCGGCGGGAGGGAGCCTATCGACTCCACATATAGAATTCTCTTGTCACCGCCTCCTTCCTTCGGCTCGTAGAGCGATGCGATTGCGGCCTGCCATTTCGCGTGCTTCTTACCCCTACCAACTCTGACATAGAGCTCCATCTCTATCCTCTGGCCCCGGGCCAGCTTGATTATCGGGATCTTTGGGCTCACGGGCCTCACCTTGGTATTCTGATCCTCGGGGATCATATCCCCGGAGTAGACGATCACCGGCTCATCCTTCGCCTCCGCCCTCAAGATGAATCTTAACGCGCACTTCTCGCATCCGAGCTTGCTCCCGCAAGTGCATTCCTCTGGAGCGACGTAGTTGTCGATGTCCGAGATGAATGGTATCAAGCTTATCCTGTGGGCGAGGACGTCGTTTGGCATGCTCGAGCTATTCTCTATTATGAGTATTTCCTCTACCGCCATCGTGGGGACCTCGTTGATCGCGAAGCGCCTTATCGCGTTCATCACCGCCAACGGTAAGCCGCTGACCTCGACCTCGATGAACTTCTCATCCTCCCCCATCAACTTTATGGATACCATTCTCGAAGCCGCCTTAGAACCGAAAGCAGCATCCTAAAAGTATTTTGGTCTATTCGGAGACCGCCGGCCCTCATCCCTTAATCCAGCCTATGAACTCGGAGGTTGATGAGAATGTCCGAGTGTAGGTCTCATTTGCGACCATGGAGATGTAGGCGCCCGGCATGTCCTCTCTCCAGTGACTAATCCAGTTGATCACAACCTCCTCTATGCCGGAGAACTTTCCTGGGGTCGCCGGAAGCCCGTCCCTGAGCCTGACATATTTCGGCTCAGCGAAGCCGTCCTCGATCAACCTTAACTTAAAACTCGGGCTCAAACCCGCAGGGACTAAGCGGACAACCGCCAATTCATTGACATCGGCTCGCCGCATTGCGACCTCGAGAACCAACATGCCGTCGCTGACATAATTGCCCGCGGGATCTACTATGAGGAAGAGGCCTCCGCTCTTGTACAGGACCGCGACATGGCGGATCCAAGCGTTCTCCAAGATCACCAGGTAGAGTTCTTCGCCCTCCGTTAGAACCGGCCTGAGCATGGCGTACGCGAGCACAGCGAGGTCCTCGCAATCCCCTCTACCCAGACCCAGCGTCTCATTAACGGGCTGCAGATATTCCCAAGCGTAATCTATAGATTCATCCAAGTAGTATGGATGATATTGATCACTCACGTATTGCGTGTTGAGAATTATCCACTCGAATATCTTGACGGCCTTAGTGCTCGGGGACGAGCCGGGGCTAAATCTTAGTTCCCGGTAAACTACGTCATCCACTTCCTTAATTCTTGACTGGTTTAGAACGATTTTGAGGGCCTCCCCGGATATCAGGACTCTAAGCGACATCGCCTCGAGCTTCGACTCGATATTGGAAAACTTTTCACCGAGAGCGGTGTAGTTTCCTTTCAGCTCCCTATACTCCCTCTCCAACCCGATATATGAGGCGTTTAACTCAAGATATCTCGCTTCTTGTTCGAGGTATCTGGACTCCAGTTCTTGATTTTTAACGGCGAGCGCCCCGTATTCTTCCTTGATGGCGTCGTATTCTCCTTGGAGTCTTTTGTGGTCGCTTTCGAGCTTCTGATATTCGATGAAGAGTGATGAGAGTCTCCTCTCTAATTCCTGGTAATCGTTCACGAGGGCTGTATATTCCTTTAATAAATCCCCATATCGGGATTCGAGGCGAGCGTATTTCCCACTGAGGGATGAATAGTCTTCCTCGATGCCGATATATGCTAGAGATGAGGCCAAGAGCAAAGCGGCCAGGATGATCGCCGTGAAAATGAATACTACATCCTTCTTCTCCATATCGCTCCACGACATGTCGGGTCTTCAGGTTAATAAATGATCCCCGAGCCCGTGGAAAAAATTAATTCCGAGAAGGTGTCGTTGTTTTCTCGATGTTGAGGGTTCGGGACTCTGAAGTCCTGCTCGTTAAGGGCGATATAACGGAGCTCGAGGTTGACGCGATAGTGAATGCCGCGAACTCCAGCCTGAAGATGG